>CAXUCZ010000001.1:0-59358 GCA_964249675.1 uncultured Acetobacteraceae bacterium
GCGTCGGACTTGGTGGCGACTGCCTTGACCGCCACGCCCATGATGCTGATCAACCCGCCTGCGACCGGCTGGAAGTTGAAGATGTCGGCGTTCCCGACGGTAGTGCTGGAATTGAAATCCGACGCCGGGTTCGGTGCCGCCATGCTGACGTTCTCATAGTTCGCGGCGTCGCCGTTCGGCGTGAAGGTCACCTCGGCGTTGCTGATCGGGCGCAGGCATTGCACGCGCACGTCGCCCAGAAATGTGTTCTGCGGGCTCGTGCCGGTGCCGTCGCAGAAATAGTAGTGCGTGGACCAGCAGAACTCGTTGTTGCCCGAGCTGGGACCGTATTGCTGCACGGTGCCGTTGCCCTGACCCTGCGTGTTGATGCCGCTCAAGGTGAGCACTTCGCTGCCATTCACCAGCACGGTGACGCTGCCGGTGGTCTGGCCGACCGTGGCACCCACTTCGAGGTAGAACCAGCCGGTCGCTGGAAACACGCCTGCAAGCGATGCCCCCAGCTCGTTGCCGCCGCTATCCGTGACGTAAATCTGTCCCCGGTTGACGCTGCAATGCACGGTGAAACAGAGATCTGCGTTCGGCGCGAGGAACCCCATCTGCGCGCCCGAACCGTAATAGGCCCCCGCGCTGGCCGCGCAGTTTATCCGCGCCCCTGCAAAGAACGTCTTGACCGCGACCGGCAGCACTTTCTTGCTAGCTGCCTGGGGGTTGTTCGCAAAATACGGCTCGTTCAGGAACGGGCTGTTGGCATCGTTCATGATCGTGCCGCTAAGCGACAGCCACGCCCCGGAACTGGTGTAGTCGCTGGGATTGGTGGAGAGCCCGAAGCTCTCGCAGTCGAGTAGTGCCATCAGCGGGTTCCTACCAGGGTGACGTAGATCTCGGCGAGCGCCGCGTCGCCCGAGCTGACCCAGCGCATCAGGTCGCCGAGCTGGAACGACAGCGGCTGGTTGCCGGCGGTGGTAAAGCTGCCGACCGCACCGGCAAAGGACATTGTGCCGGCGGGCTGCCAGTTGGCATCCTGGGTCGGGTCCGACCCGGAAGCGCAGCGCTGGATCGAGAAGCTGGGCGTGCCGCTGGCCGCAACGAAGGCACCGGCCTCGCTGACCAGCCCCGAGCTGATCGCACCGAACCCCGCCGGGAACCCCACTACCGTCGGGAACCGATGGCCGAACACCACGCCCTGGGGCGCTGCCGGCAGGAAGGCGGTCAGCACGTAGGGGTTGACCACGGCAGCCGTCGTGCCGGACTGGGAGGACCCCGAGCCGCTGGCAGTCTGACCGAACGTGGTCGCAGTCGGACTGGTCACACCGGCGACCAGCTTGAGGTTGACCAGGTCGTCGAACGTCACCGCGCGCTGCGTCGTGCTGCCGCGGTTGCCGGCCAGGCTGTCCAGCCCCTGCTTGAGGCGCGACACCACCGAGACCAGCGACTGCAGGTTCGCGACCGGCTGCTCGGTCTGCGGGACGTTGGCGTTGCGCGACGGGATGCTAGACACGCCCCAGCTCCGACATCGTGGTGGCCAGCTCGATCGAGCGCACGCCGACGCGCGAGACGATCTCGATCTGCCAGTCGAATGCCTTGAAGCCGGACGGGAGCCTAAAGATCACACGCGGCTCGGTGAGCTGCTGCGTCATCACCAGATGCTCGCCGTCGGGGCCGGCATAGATGTTGCAGATCGCGTTGACGCCTGCGGGCAGCACCAGCGTTGGATCGCCGTTGCCTAGCGGCACCGGGTTGGATATCGGCGCGGGATCGGTCACCGCCGGATCCAGCGATATCTGGCACGCTCCCAAGCTGATCGGCTTGGGGTTGTAGAATTGCCGCGAGCGCCAGCGATAGTTCAGCGGCCCGGTGTTCGGGCTGTCCCAGCGATACACCTTCTTGGCAGAGATGATGTAGGCGTCGCCGGTATAGGGATCGTTCCAGACGCAGTCGGCAGCATCGAAAGTGTTGAGCTGCACGATGCCCAGGCGCGGCTCGGAATAGTCGATCAGGAAGCCGACGCCGCTGTTGCCGGCTGCCGGCGTGATGGCGAGATACTGCGAGCGGTGCCGGCAGGCCAGGATGCTGGCGGCGTTGAACTCGTTCAGCCAGACATTCTTGACCACCTGCTGCTGTGTCTGCACGGTCATGCCGAAGTAGTTCAGCATCACCAGGCCGTTCTGGGAGGCGTAGTAGCAGCCGAGCAGGTCGGTGATGATCGAGCCGCGTGCGATGCAGGGTTCGGGCACGTTGATCTGGGTGAACACGAAGCTGGCCGGCGAGGTGCCGGTGCCGGTGCTCGGATAGCCCTCGGTCAGCACCACCAGCGACTGCTGCCACAAGCCGAGCCCGACGATCTTGTATTGCACGCTCTGGTCGTAGGCAGCCGGCCAGGTATGGGGCCGGTCGACCTCGGAGAAGTGCACCGTGTTGTCGGTGAAGCCGACCAGCATGCCGCCCGGCAGGGTAAGCAGCCCGTCGAGTGTCGGCAGCGGGTTGGACCAGCTCTGCGACATCAGCGTCAGGTTCTCGGTCAGGACATCGTCCTGGGTCGTGTCGTCATAGTCCGCGGGTGGCGGGTTGCTCGCGAACAGGAAGTTCTCGACCTGGTAGAACGAGGCACCCGTCGTCGTGCCGGTGATGGTCCGATACAGGTTGACCCCGACCACGGGCGGGTAGTTCAGGCCGGGCGGGTTGGCCGGGGCGCTCTGCGGCAGGCCCTGGATTTCCCAGTTGCCGTCGCTCGCACCGGTGACGTCGGCACTCGGGAAGTTCGGTGCGCTCTCCTCGCCGTAGGCGTTCACATAGGTCCAGAGATAGGAGCGCACCACCTCGGGCACGCTCTCGTTCACCGTGCCGCCCGAGGCCGTCACCGTCAGCGAGCTGGTCGCGGGGTCCGGCTGGATGATGCCCAGGTTATAGGGCGCGGTGCCGGCCTGGATCATGTCGTAGGTGGACCAGAATGCACCCTCACCGGGGTTGGTCCAGTAGAGCCTATGGGTGGTGTCGTTGGCCAAGGGCGAGCGCATGACGCTCGAGTAGGGCGACGGCAACGGCAGCCATACATCCGGGTCGCCAGCATTCGGGCCAGGGAAGCGGTAGGCTCGCAGCACCGTGCCGGGACTGGCCGACAGGTCGATCAGCAGCTCGGGGATCGGCAGCCCTTCCAGCGTGCCCGAGGTCAGATCGGTGTTCCATGCGGCCTCGGCCATGTTGGGTGGCAGCACGCGCGGGCTCGATCGGGGGATCTCGCCACCGAAGTCGTTGATCGCCCACTGCACCATTACGGCTCACCTCGCTGAGCAGAGCCCCAGGTCACGGTCGTCAAGCCGATACCGCCACCCCAGACCGGCTCCTTGGTCACTACCGTAGTGGATGTCGATGACGGATACAGCATCGGAATGGCCGGCTGCACCTGCGGCAGCAAAGCGTTCAGCAGCGTGCCAACCGGAGCGAGCAAGCCGCTCATGGCACGCCCTGGCTACCGTGGATGGTGTAGCCGTTCCAGTGCATCACCCGGATCGCAACGACCGGCTTCCAGATTGCCTCCATGTAGATGTTCGACACGGCGGCGGCGTTGCCGGGAGCGCTGCCGACGACCTCGACCAAGCTGGCTACGACCTCGGCTCCGAGGCCGCTGTTCTGGCCGATCGCCTCCACGATGACCTGGGACGCCAGCCCCTCGGTGTTGGCGTTGCTCGGCGCGGTGCCCGACGAGGCGCCGGTCGATGCTGGCCATCCAGCGGTGTAGCCGGTGGGCACCGCGCCCTGGAACGCGCTCGCGCCGAAATTGGCCGTGACCGGATCGCCGCTGCCGTTGAACAGCACGCACGGATAAAGCAGCGTGCCGCCGCTCAAGATCGGCGAGACATCAACCCCGCCCGTGCCCGCGACCGGATCGCCGCTGCTGCCCTGGCCGTTCCAATTTGGTGTCGTCGGGTTCGAGTTGAACCAGATCAGTTGCTTGGTTAAATCGACCGCAACGGCGAGGAACGGCCCGAGCCCGGCGCTCTTGCCTTGACCGCCGTTCTCGTAGATGCCGTAGCCGTAATACTGGATGACGGCGCTGTAGGCTTCGCTCTCGACGCCATCCCAACCGGCGGCAAGCTGCGCCATGCCCTGGCCGCTGGCACTCGCCTGGTTCTGCCCATCCGACGTGAACTCGAAGTAGAACTGCCCAGCCCCTTGGCCGAGACCATTATTGGTGCGAACGCCCTTGTTGTTGTTGCTGTTGGTGACGCTGACGATCAGGCCGGTCGCGTCGAGGGCGAGGCCGGTGGAGCAGTCAGCCGGGTTGAAGGTGTCGGGCGTGAAGGCCACGGGCCTAGCTCGCAGGCATCAGGCCGATGGCGAGCCACTGGAAGCCGATCGGGCCGTAGGGCTCGCCGCTCAAGCCGCCATAGGTCTTGGCGGTGAACCCGTCCGCGGTGACGTTGGTGGGGATCACGTAGCCGCCATCTGCACCGGCTGCGGACCCGGTGCTGCCACCTGGCGTGGCCATGACGGTGGGCGTGATCGCGCCGTCGAACGGGATCGGGAAGGTGACGCTGACCACGCCCGAGCCCTGGGTGACACCCGAGCCCCACTGGAATTGCATCCCGGTGGGAAAGTTCTGGTTGTTGCGCCCGCCCGAGACATCGCCCTGGTCCACCACCAGGTTGCCGTTCAGGTGCAGCGTCTTGGTGGCGGTGTCGTTGTTGACGATGATGTTGGAGAAAGTGCCGTTGCCATCGACGATTTCGTTGCCGCCGATATGCACGTTGCCCGAGACGGACTGGTCACCGGTGATGACCGAGGCCAGGCTGGCGGTGAGCTGACCGTTCGAGGGTGTCCAGGCACCCGAGACGAAGGTGAATAGCTGGTCCTGGACCGTGTCGTAGTAGAGCGTGCCCGCCAGCACCGGCGTGATGTTGTCGCTCATGAACTGCGGTGCGACCGCGAACGCGCCGAGATACACCCCACCCGTGGTGGACGCTGCGGTGACGATGGCCACCCAGGCAAGCCCAGACCACTGGAACAGCTTGTTCTGTGCGGTGTCGAAATAGAGGTTGCCGTAGATCAGGTTGCCGCCCGACGGTAGTGAGGCTGGCGGAGTGGCGAACGCGCCCAGATAAAGCGGCGCGGTGGTTGGCACACCGGCGGCGATCTCGGTCAGGCTGCCTGCGGTCAGGCGATGGCTCAGCACCGTGCCGGTCGGCCAGGCCAGCGCCCGCGTGCCCTCCTGCGCGCGCAGCACCGTCATCTGGTTGCCTACGCGCGAGGTGACCCGCACGATCTCGCGCTGCGGCGGCGACGCTGCCATGTTCTCCAGGGTCAGCATGAAGCTGTCGCTGGCCAGCACCGGCTGCGGAAACAGCTCGGCATCGAGAGCCGCGCAGAAGATCGTCACCGCCTGCGTGGTGATGGCGCCCAGCAGCGCCGAGCGGGCGTTGTCGGTGAATAGCAGGCTCATTCCGGCAGCCTCACGAACACCAGGATGTCGACCTGCTTGGTCCGGCCCGACGAGGACCCGGTCACCAGCAGGGTGACCTTGTAGGTCAGGCCGGGCGTGCCGACGGCCACGAACAACTGCACGAGCTGGCCCTGCTGGACGATGAACGGACCCGCCGACACCACCAGCGGGGTGACGTCCGGGGGCAGCGGCGCGGGCGAGACCACGGCGTTGCCGATCACCCAGCCGGCGGACGGCTCGAGGACCACCAGCGGTACCGACACGGTGGCAATCGTCTCGGCGGTGTCGAGCCAGCCGTCGGTGAAGAAGTCCAGGGTGACGCGCCGGACCTCTGCGCTGTCCTTGGTGAGCCGGCCCGCGATCATGTCATGTAGCCCTTGCCAGGCGGGACGCAGAACGGCGCAGGATCCGGTGCGACCACCCAGTCCGACTGGTCTGCCCCAATGATGAACAGGTCGGTCAGGCCGAGCACGCCGATGATCAGCAGCACCGCGTTGATGCCGCTCGCGGCACCGTTCACGACCGCCGGCGCCAGCGTGAAGATGCCGGGGATCGACCCGTCGATCTCGGTGACGCCGACCTCGTAGGCATTCAGCTCGCCGAGCGTGCTGCTCACGGCGAGAACACGCCGTTGGCGTCGAAGATGAGCTGCGCGGCGACGCCGTTGGCGATCTGGCCGAAGCCTGCCCCCTGGTCCAGGTAGCAGACCAGCGACGGCACCGTGGCCGGTGCGACCGGGTCGGCCAGGATGGCGATCCCCGTGATCGGCGCGGTGGTGTCGAGCGCCGTCCAGGTGACGTTGGCGGCAAAGCAGGCCCCGCCTTCGATCGTCTCGCCGGACAGGCGGGTCGGTGTCGACAGGAGCTGGGCCATCGCCGGGATGTCGGTCAGCAGCTTGTCGCTGGCATAGTTCGGCGTGTAGCCAGGCCCGACCAGCATCAGGCTGTGCGAGCTGGGGTGCCAAGTGAAGCTGCCGGCCAGCAGGGCAACCCGGACCTGGGCGTAGAGCCCGCTCATCGCCAGTAAGCCTCGCGCCCGCGGCTGAAGTAGGGGAAGCGCCAGCGGCCCGGCCCGTCGGTATAGTCGCGCTGGGCAATGTCGCGGGCACGCGAGATGCCGGCCATCCACTTCTTGCCGTGGTAGGCGGCTGCCTGCGGGTTGGTATAGGGCTTGGCCGGTGTCGCGTAGAGCCGGAACAGGGTGCCCGACAGGATCGTCTCGAACCAGTTCGAGAACAGCTCCTCGGGCAGGTTGGTGTTGAACGACGCCGGCTTGAGCGCCAGCAGCACCCGGCCCACGCGCGCCTGCTCGGGGTTGCACTCGTCCACCAGCACGGCGGGCGGGATGATGCGATGCCGATGGATGCCGCGCACCGCCAGCACCCAGGCGACCACCCAGGTCTCGTCGTAGGGGTTGAAGTCGATCCGGTCGGAGCCGATCGGCATGCCGAACTCGACCCAGGCGCGTCGCGCGGTGGAGCGAATGTAGAACTCCTCGATGGTGTTCCACGCGTCCATCTTGAGCACGGCGAGCGTCACGCCGGGCACGGTGGCCTGGACGTTGTCGTAGAGCCGGTTCGCGGTCGGATTGGAGCCCAGGAAGCTCGACAGATTCGAGCTGGGGGTGACCGTCTCGCTCATGTCAGCGCCATCAGCTCGGATTGGAACTTGGTCATCAGCACCGCGGCGCGCGAGTTGTCGGCGAAGGTGTCCTCACGCATCTCCGAGCGACCCACGATGTAGTAGACGAAGGCGTTGTAGACCGAGGTGTCGAGCGGGAAGGCGACGGCCTGGTCGGTCTCGGCGTTGTAGTAGGGCACCGGCACGCGCAGCCCGAGCGGCAGGAACAGGTCGGGACGCTTGGCGCGCGTCTCGATCATCGCCGCGTTGATGCACTGCATCAGCTCGTCGTCGGAGTAGCGCAGGACGCCACCCGAGGTCGGCGACACGTCCTGGAGCAGGACGCGCGCCTCCGCGATCAGGGTGCCCAGGGTCTGTGCCATGAACCCCTACCGTAGTGATTACGACCTAGCCGCGAACGGCGTAGAGTTCCGTCAGCGCGATGCCGTCGAGCACCTTGCTGCCGTAGACCTGCAGGCCGCGCAGCAGGGTGCCGAACGTCTGCTCGGAGCGGATCGTCTCGATCTTGCTGATCTGGCTCGCGAACGTCAGGCCGTGGCTGTGCCCGCCGAAGATGCGGAAGGCGTTCTGCGCACCCTCGACCGCAGTCGGCAAGAGGTTGCTGGAATACAGCGTGAAGCGGTCGATCATGCCCAGGCGCCCGTTGCGCAGCAGGCTCACGCCGTCGCCCGAGATGGAAGCGTTGGACAGATCGGACTTCTTGATCATGCCGGCCATCCACGGCGGCAGCACCAGCCAGCGCCCCGTCTCGGGGATGTTCTGCTCGTCGAGCGTGGTGCCCATGTCGACGATGCTGTCCAGCACGTTGGTCGGCGTCAGCGCGACCGGTGCGCCGGTGGCGCCGAGGTTCATATCCTGGCTGATCCTGCCGGCGTTCAGGCCCTTGTTGGCCGCGACCACGCCCGCATCGAGCGTGCCGAGGACCGCCGTGTCGATCACGATCTTCATCTGCTCGGACGCGTCGTCGGCCCACATGCTCAGCATGTTGATGTCCGACTGCACCTCGATCACGTCGTCCAGGACTTCGTTGAAATACTGGGCCTGGTCGATCGTCAGGTCGATCATGTTGCTCGACGGGCGCTCGACGACGAGCGGCATGTCGATCTGATACTGGCGGATGGTGATGGTCGGCTTGGTGCGGATGTGCACCGTGTCGCCCATGTTGCGGATCTCGCCGGCGTAATCGGTGTTCGCAATCGCGCCCAGGACGGTCGCGTTATAGAACTTCTCGATCAGCTTGCCCGACCAGATCTCGGGGATGAAGATACCGGAGTAGGCGGGGTTGGCGGAAGTGCCAGCGCCACCATAGGGAGTCGTTGCGACAGGAACGGGCATGTCCAGGGTTGTCCTTGAGAGCGTTTACCGAACGCGTCCCTCGGTTGTCGCCGCGATGATATCCCGCTCGAGGCGCAGCTTTTCAGCCTCGCGCCCGGCATAGGCACCACGGTTCACATCCCGATAGAACGCAGTGATCTCTGGTGGCGACCAGAGCCTCGCTTCTCTCGGAGCGCCGTTGCTGCCCTGGCCGGTGGCCCTGCCGGGAGCTGCCATGCTTTCCAGTGTGGGCCTGCCCGCCCCGGCATCCGGGGTATGAGCAGGCTGGCGCTGGGGCTGGCCGGTGACGGTATGCTCGGCGATGAAGGCGTTGAAGAATGCAGCCGTCCGGGCTGCATCGCCATTCCTGTAGGCGACCCCGAGCATGTCGTGACGGACCTGCCCGGAGAAGGGATCGACCTGACGAAGCCAATCCAGGAACTCAGGCTCGTTATTGACAGTGCGCCAATTCGGAACCTGCTGATCCAATACTCGCTCAACGTTCTGTTGTGCAACAGAACTTTGTGCCCGCTGCGCATTTTGTTGCACACTGGCAACCTGCGTGCGCAGCTCCTCAAGCTCGCCGGATACCTCGGCGCGCGCCCAGCGTCGGGCCGCGTCGATCAGTTCGGAACCGAACGCCTCGGTATCCTCTTTCGGAACCTCGACCTGCTTGCGCGCGGCGGGTGCCGGCGTCGGCTCGGGCTTCGGCTGCGACTGAAGGTTTGCCAAGATGGTGTTGAGCGACTGCACCTGCGACGACAGCTCGCGAACCTGCCGGTTCAGCGCCGGCACCTCGGCGTTGTATTTGCCCTGCAGCGTGTCGTGACGCTGCTTCCAGATCGCGTCGTCCACCACCGGCTCGGACTTCGGCTCGACCACCTGGGTCGGCTGGCCGGGCTCGAGCTGCACTTCGGTGCCACCCTCGGGCGGCTTCCCGACGGTAGTGGCATCGGCTTGTGCGCGCAGGTCGCGCTGGAGCTGTTCCGACCGCTCGGCCTGCCGGCGCACGCTGTCCGGCACGAAGTTGTTGAAGTCGGCGACCGGCGCCTCGGGAGGTGCGGGCGCAGATGCGGGTGCAGGCGCCTCGGCGACGGGCGCTGTGCCGCTCACGCGTCAGCTCCCTTGAGGCCGGGCTTGACCACGGCACGGGCATGCACGCCCTTGGTCGCGGCTTCCAGCGCCACCACCAGGTCGCTCATGCAGCGTGCGTAGGCGGTCTGGTCGATGCGGTTTTCCGGCGCGCATTCAAGGGACGCGTGCAGCTTGGCCGAGGTCGTGTCGCGTAGGCCGTCAACAAAGATGCGCCACTCCGGGGCAGCCCGGAGGGTTCGGATCGCGTCAGTGGCCGCTTGGCCGAGGTTCAGGGACATCAATCATCCATTGGAGTTGAGGGCATGGTGGCAGGCCCATCCTGGAGCCCCCCCTGTCTCGGGCGAGACCGCATGCCACCCGAACCGCCGCGGATCATGTCATTGCTCGAGCCGGCGTGCGCCGTCGGATCGAGGTTGGTGTCAGGCGAGGACAATCCCGGTAGCGCCGTGGCGCCCTTGCCGTAGTTGCCCATCGACTGGGAGAGGGGATCGCCGCCGGTGATCGACGTCTTTCCAGCCGGCGGCGCAGCGCCCAGGCCCATCGGTCGCGGCGCGTGCAGGTTCACCGACTTCGCACCCTTGCCGTCGGCAGCACCGAACAGCTTCTCGGCGTGACCCGGCTTGCCCACACTCGACTTGATCATGGACCCGGTCCCCTCAGACGCCGTTGACGCCGTAGGTCGAGCCCTTGCCCTTGGGTACGAAGTCGGCGGTCATGCCGACCTTGCCGCCCTTGGGGTAGCTCGAGGTGGACCCGGTCGGACCCGAGCCCGACTTGCCACCGGCCTTGATCATGTCGAGCGACTTGCTCGAGATTTCCTTGCTGTCCTTGCCCATCATGGAGCCCTTCTTGCTGTAATCCTGGCGCTGCGTGCCACTCTCGCCGTCGCTGTCGGTCGCGGTCATCTTCATGCCGGTATCCCCTGGTGCTGGAAGCTGTTCACGGGAGGCGCGTTGTCGCTGAGCTGCGCCGGGGCAGGCTGCGGGGCCTGTGCTCCCTGCGCCTGCGCCCCTGCCGAACCTGGATCCGGCGCTGGTGGCCCGCCCGGCTGGCCCGGCACCGGCGGCGCGCCTGCGCCCGGAGCGCCGCCCTGGTGGGCTGCGGCTGCCATCTGCATCTGCTGCATGGCCTTCTGCTGCGCCGCCTGCTGCTGGATCTCCATGTCGCCAGGCACGATGTCGTCGGGCAGGCCCAGGTCAGCAGCGATAGAGCGAAGAACACGGGCACGCCCCACGGTTCCGATGATCGGCGCGTCGATCGGGTTGGCGGTGATCTGCAGGAACTGGAGCTGCTTCTGGCGCTCGGTTTCCTTCTGCACCGCGACGTTGACGCCGCGCACCCTGATCTCCTCCTCGCCGGTGAGCAGGCCGGACCTGTCGGTCAGCATGATCATGTCGTAGAGGGCATCGAGCAGCGGACGCATGACGTCGTTGTCGATATTGGAGGCGACGGTTTGCAGCACCTTCTCGGCGTTGCCCATCAGCATCGACAAGCCCGACGCGGTGCGACCGGCGCCCCCGCTCATGCCGGCGCCCGTCAGGTAGCGTGGGATCGCGCTGACCTCGTCGGCCATGTTGGTGATCTGCGCGAAGATCGCCATCAGCTCCTGGGCGGTGGACTGCGGCTGGAAGAACGTGATTGGCGGGCCACCATTTGCCGACGGATCAGCGCTGACGTGCCAGCGCTTCCACGGATAAAGGTCATCGCCGTTCTCGGTGGGGGCAAGCTGGTCGTCGTTCACGACAACCTGTGGCCCGCTCGACATGGCGAGATTGTTCACCATCGAGCGCAGAGTCGCGTTCGCGATCTCCTGCAGGTCCTCCAGCAGGTCGGGCAGGGCATGGCCCGCGACGGTGCCTGGCACTTTCTCGAAGCTCGTGACGAAATACGGGTGCCGCTGACGCGGGCTCGGATTGAGCTGGGTCTTGATAACGTGCTCGCCGATGATCCAGGTCTGAACCGCATAGTCGCGATCGGGATCTGGGATCAGCTTCTTGTCGATCCCCTGCTCGAGGAGCATGCGCCCCTGGATATTGCCGTGGTATTCGAGCGCGTCGATCATCCCCGTCTGGTTGAAAGTCGGGTTCTCACGGCCCTCGTAGATCGCGCGCTCGGTGTCGTTGCTGTCCAGCCAGTCACGGTAGCCCGCGCGATAATCCTCTAGCGCGCCGCGTATCGCGTCGTCGTCATACCCAGGCAGACCGAGCAGGTCGTTGAGGTCCGTCCGGGTCAGACGCTTGCGCTCGATGATCTCGGCGTCCTCGATCCGACTGACGCCGGGCGACCAGTAGATGTCGAACGGGCTCTTGCGCTCCCAGAACATCTGCGGCTTGGTCACGAAGCTCGGAGTGCCGTCGCTCGACCAGGTCAGCTTGGGCACCATGCGGACCACCGGCCCCTTGATGCAGGCGAACGCGAACAGCGGCAGGTCGGTCAGGAAGTCGGTCAGCGCCTCGTAGAAGCCACCCGAGACCAGCAGATCCTCGATCTTGTCCGAGGTGGCCAGCGCCTGCATCTGGGCGTTGCGCCGCGAGGCCGCGGTCGCCGCGTGCATCAGGTTCATGTAGCGCATGTGCGCCTGGTCCTCGAGCACCGGCTGGCCGGACTGCTTGAGGGTGTTCACCTCGGTCGAGACCAGGGTCGCAATGCCGGCCTGGATCTCGGCGGGCACCGGCGGATCCGGCTGCGGCTGGATGTCCCAGGGCCGGTCGGGTCCCAGGTAGACCTCGCGCAGCAGGCTGGCAGCACCGCGGCACTTCACGCCGACCAGGCGGGAGTAGACCCTGGAACCGCCGAACCGCTCGATCTCGGCCAGCTTGGACGGGTCGTAGACACCCTCGAACATGCGCTGCGACCGCGTAAGCCGGTCGTTGAGCGCGTCCAGTCCCTGATTGCGGTTGTTGCGGAACACTTCCCAGCGGTTGCGGACATAGGCAGCAAGCCCGCTGATCTCGATGGTTTTCTGGTTTGCCTCGGCGCGTGCCGATGCCGCGGCGGCATCCTGGCGATCGAGGTCGGCACCCGAGACCACGCGCAGCAGGCCACCCGCGCGCGAGGTGCCGGACCCGTTGCCGGGACCCCCGCCCATGGTGGGCGAACTCGACGACACACCTGGGATCGCCTGCGGCAAACCAACCCTCCGGTCAGGGACCGCCCACAATCCCTAATGTAGTGGTTCTAGAAAGAAACCCGCGCTATAGCAACAAGATGATGAGTGCTGCAGTCAGCCAGGACGTCTCCGACACGGCGATCGACGCTCTGGTCGACCAGACCCCGACGGTAGTGAAGTTCGACCCCGACGACGAGGTCGCCCTGCAGCTCATCAACGACGTCGCCGTGCAGATCCAGAGCTACGACACGATCGCCGCGCGGTTCGGGCTGAGCAAGCCGCAGCTCTATGCGTGGATCAAGCAGCCCGAGGTGCTGCGCCGGATCAAGGCGCGCCGTGCGCAGTGGCAGGCGGACGGCAATGTCGCCGAGCGCAACCGCACGCTGTATGGCCACATCACCATGGATGCGGCGCCGGTGCTCGACCGCATCCTGCACGACCCGCAATCGACGGCCAGCGCCAAGCTCGAGGCGTTCAAGATCGCCGGTCGGTTTGCCGGCCTCGAGGCGCAGCCCAAGGGCCAGGCCGAGAGCGGCCCCGGCAACAGCTTCGCGGTGAACATCATGTTCAGCGGCGGGCGCGTCGAGCGCATCACCCCGATCCTGGAAGGCACGCCGGAATGAAGGACCGCTGGGATTGGTCGGTGCTCGCCCTTATCCTGGTGATGCTATTCGGCATCGGCTACGCGCGCTGTGACGGCGACCTCGACGCGTTCGGCTTCTACGGTGGCGGCGGTCTGCTCGGCGTGATCATCGTGCTGGTGGTCCTGGGCTGGATCGGCGTGCTGTGAGCGAGAGCAAGGTCGTTCCGTTCGGAAGCACCTACAGCTCACCCGAGCCGGTCGAGAGCGTGATCAAGCTGCTGGAGCGCCTGCTGGAGGAAGCCAGGCGCGGCGAGCTGCGCGGGCTGGTTGTCAGCACGGTAGATGGCGGCAACGGGCTCACCAGCATCATCGAGTATGGCAGCAGCGCACCGCCGTTTCTGCTCGCCGGGGTCACCCTGCTGCAGCATCGGATGCTGACAAGCTGGGGCTCGATGCCGGAGGACTGAGATGAGCACTCTCACATTCTACAAGAACCGCAGCACGCCGCGGGTGTCCAAGTCGGGCGAGGCGGGTCGCGCCAAGCTGCACAAGGCGGGCGAGGGGCCGGTCACCAGCAAGCGCCAGGCGACGCCCGCCGAGGAGAAAACCATCCGCAACGGCGGCTGGGTGCGCACGCGCGCCAACGGCATGAGCCCCGACAATCCCAAGGCGAAGTCGTCCAGCCTGAAGGGCCGGCCACGGCTCAAGAAGGACTGACCTGTGAGCCTGGATTATTCGCCTCCGGCGACGATCGAAAAGTTTATGATGGACGACAGCCTGGTGCGGGTCATCGTCGGCCCGGTCGGCTCGGGCAAGTCGATGGGCTGCATCATGGAGATGGTGCGCCGCGCGACGCTGCAGGAACCCGCGACCGGCACCAAGGTGCGCTACTCGCGCTGGGCCGTGGTGCGCAACACGCTGCAGCAACTACGCACCACGGTGTTGTCCGACATCCAGCAATATATCGGCCCGATGATGCGCTACTTCGTCACCGACAGCACGGTGCAGATCCGCTGCCCGCTGCCGGACGGCACCACGATCCATTGCGACATCCTGCTGATCCCGCTCGACAGCGCTGACGACCAGAAGCGCCTGCTGTCGATGCAGCTCACCGGCGCGTGGATCAACGAGTGCCGCGAGGTGCCGATCGACGTGACCTCGGCGCTGATCGGACGCCTGGGCCGCTATCCGTCCAAGCTGCAGGGCGGGCCGTCCTGGTTCGGCCTGATCATGGACAGCAACCCGTGGGACACCGACAGCCCCTACCACGACCAGCTCGTGCTCAAGCCGGCGCCGAACTGGAAGCTGTTCCACCAGCCTTCGGGCGTGGGTGCCGCCGCCGAGAACACCGACAACCTGCCGCCCGGCTACTACGACAACCTCATGCAGGGCCGCGACGGTGAGTGGGCTGCCGTGCATGTCGAGAGTCAGTGGGGCACCAGCAACGCCGGCCAGGCGGTGTTCCGCCGCAGCTTCCACGCCCCCACCCACGCGCGTGACGTCGCCGCCGTGGTCAACCCGCACCGCCCGCTGATCATCGGCATGGACTTCGGGCGCACCCCCGTCGCCCTGATCGGACAGACCGACGTGATGGGACGGCTGGTGGTGTTCGAGGAGCTGACCACCGAGGATATGGGCCTGGTGCAGTTCCTGGAGGAACGCGTCAAGCCGCGGCTGTTCGCCGAGCCGTTCACCGGCAAGCGGCACTTCATCGTGGCCGATCCCGCCGGCGCGCAGCGCTCGCAGCTCACCGAGCAGACCGCCTTCGACGTGCTCAAGGAACAGGGGCTGCTGGCCTACCCGGCGCCGTCCAACGCGCTAGGCCCACGGCTCACCTCGGTAGAGCGCATGCTGCGCGGCTCCATCATGGGGCAGCCCAGCCTGCAGATAAGCCGCGCGGGCTGCCCGACGCTGATCAATGCGCTGGGTAACAAGTATCGCTACCGCAAGCGCCGCGACGGCCAGATGGAGGAGACCCCGGAAAAGCTGCATCCATGGTCCGATGTGGCCGACGCGCTGCAATACATGTGCATGGGCGTCGCCGCTGACATAACCGGTCGAGTGATCCGCCGTGACGTGCCTCGGGTTGTCAACCGGCAGCCGGTATCAGCCAAAGGATGGACCTGATTATGTTGCGTGTCCACAATCACTACGGTAGGGATAAGCATGTCCTTCCGGCCCTCAAGATAGTGCCCTGGTCAGCCCGACTCATGGCACGTCGCGACAGCATGCTCGCCGGCGCAATCCAGCATCGCGACCGCATGCGCGACAGCCGCCTCGTGCGCGCGCTACTGCATGTGCCCTACGTGCCGGACGTGCTGTTCGGCGGCACGCTGATGGCCTGGGGCCTGGCCGACATCATCAACCCCGAAGGCACGCTGCACAGCCACGGCTGGGGCGCGATCCGTGATGCGGTCACCGGCGCCGGTCTGATCTGCTTCGTGTTCGGCCTGGTCCACTTCATCGCCGGCTTCCTGCGCGTGAAGTTCGTCTACCGCGTGCCGGCCTGCCTGCTCGCCGCCTGGGGCTTCGCCTTCCTCGCCAACGCCTCGGGGTCGCAGACCGGGCATATCGGCTACGGCGGCTACGTGGTCGGCGAGATCCTGATCTGCCTGCGCCTACTCGGATAGACCACCATGCTGCCCGCGCTCCAGGCCATCATGTCCCTGCTCAACGGCTGGACACCGCTCACCCAGAGCGGAGCATGGATCGTGGGCGCCGGCCTGCTGATCATCTACCTGAACAACAGCCGTTTCGCCGAGAAGAAGTCGCAGGCCGAGTTCAACGACACCCGGCGCAAGGACCTCATGGAGGAAGTCATCCATGAGCAGGATCGCCGCACCGCGTCGGACGCGCGCGGCGATCGCTGGCGCTCGGCGGCGCGCTGGTGGAACGCCAAGGCGCACGACGAGCGGCTGGACCGCATCACCGACCGGGTGAGCATCCAGGAGCTGCTGGCTAGCATTCCCGGCGCACCGCGGCTGGTGCTGCCCAACATGCTGCCGCTGCCGCGCATGGTCGAGGAAGTGGCCGAGACGGAGGGACACCTGTGAACGGCAAGAGGCCCGGCAAGCCGCTGCCCGTCAAAGGCGGGCCGCGCATGACCTACGCGCGCAGGTTCACCGCCGAGCGCGCCGCCGGCAAGCTGGGCATCAAGTTCCCCGACGTGCGGCTGGACGACGACAAGCGGTTCTATATCGCCCAGCTCGAGCCGGACTATGTCGACCCGCAGCACGAGATCCCGTTCACCAGCCCGCGCGGCAGGCCGCGGCTGGACCCCTAGAGTTCGCGCCGCGGAGCCAGCCAGTCCCGGCCATAGCGCTTCCTCACCAGCCGCTCGCGGCGTGCCTGGGTGTTCTTGAACCACCGCGCCAGCAGCGCCCAGATCACGCACACCACCAGGGCTGCCAGCACCCAGCATCCCGCAAGCGTCAGTCCCGCCAGCTCGAGCCAGTCCACGTTCGCCCCCTCGTCCCAGTTCATGTCCGCCTCATCTTCGTGCCGGTAATCAGGTAGTAGCGACGACGCACGCTCTCGGCCTCGTCGGTTACGGTCTCCTCGAAGCCATCCACCCCGCAGCCGCGAAACCCGGCATGGTTCATGGCGGCGAGGATGGCGTCGGGGTGATGGTGGTGGGCGTAGGCGAACGACTGGCCGCTGGTGTTGGACGCGATCCCCAGCACCAGCTCGCCGCCAATCTGCAGAACCCGGTGCAGCTCGAACATCGCCGATCCCAGCTCATCCCAGTAGTAGGCGACATTCAGCGCGACTGCGATGTCATAGCTGCAGTCAGGCACGCAGAGCTTGCGCGCGTCGCCGCTGCGCACGCGGAAGCGCCCTGCCAGATCCAGGCCGGCAACACCCCACCGATGCACCTTCTCGGCAGCCTGGCTCACCATCGTCGTGCTCAGATCGAACCCGGTGTAGCTGTTGATAAGCGCGACGCGCATCTGCTGCATGAAGCCGCCGCCGCCGAACCCGACCTCGAGCACGTCGGCGCCGGGCGGGATCATCGCGGCTACCTCGCGCTGCACGCGGTCGTTCAGCCGGTCCATCAGCCTGGCCACCGTGATGCCGAGCGCACCCGACGGGCAGGCCCCGTGCGCCTGGAAGTCCGCCCGGTCGATGTGAGTGTGGCGTGGCATCGGACCTTCAGGCACCCTGTCGTATAATACGTATTATGCCAACTCGGCCTGCTCCAGGAACGTCCAGTCGGTCGCCAGCATGTCGGTCTGGCTGGCCAGCCACGGCACCAGCTCGCCCTGCGCCGTGCGCATGTAGATGTAGGCCAGCGACATCTTGGAATGCGCATCGGGCACCTGCAGAGCGAGCCACATGCCCTTGCCGTTCCACCCCTCGCGGGCTAACCGGCTACCCTGCTTGAGCTGCCGGATCGCCCAGCCGAAATCGCATTCACCCATCGAAATCTCCTGTGCTTCTGTATGCACGACAACGCTGATTATCGTGCCTACAATGCCTTCACGCTCGTTTACCGCGCCTTAGTAGCGGGTGCCTTAATGCCGGCTGCCGGGGTCGATCTCCGACGTCACGCTATCGCCCCCACGGTCCAGGCACACCGCTGCCGCCTGATACCCGGTCTGCATGGTGACGGAGGCACACACCTCCGCCATGTGATGCAGGCAGTTCTCGCAGCCACACCAGAAGATGCCGAAGTGCTCGAGCATGAACTCCCGACCGTCGGGATGCCGCAGCACGATGACGAAGCCCTGGCCTACCGGATCCATCCACGGGATCTCGGGCAGCTCTGCCGGCGGCGTCACCGCGTTCATCGAAAGCTCACCCCTATCAGCAGCAGTCCCAGCACCAGCAACGCCCAGAGCTGCATGCGCAGCACGCGCTCCATGCGGTCGGCGTTCTCGAGGATGTGGTGGTGGACCTTGTGCAGCTCGTGCAGGGTCTGCTCGGCGATCGTCGATTTGTCGTCACGCGGACGCCCGGTAATGAGATCGCTGTCGATCATTTCAGCTCGCCGGCAATACCCGAGTAGCCAGCCTGGTCGACGAAGTGATCGCGCACCGGCGTGCCGCAGTTGGCACGCGCAACCTTCATCAGCACCATCATCTGCGCCACGTCGCGACCGGTGAGCGCCACCCGCAGCACCCCGTTGCTGTCGCGCAGATAGGTCCCCCAGAAGTCGGCAATCATCTCGAACGACCGTTCCTTATCGCCGTGCGTGGCGTTGCGGTCGCCCTCTACGATCTTGGCTGCCTCGTGCAGGATGTCCGCCGCCACGGTGCCGGACTTGGCTGGAGGCTTCGCGGACACGCTAGCGCTAGCGCTTCCGGTTCCGAGCGGACCTAGATCAAACACGCTCATCCGTGCACCATGGCATCTTGCAGCAACTGGTTCAGCACGCCGACCGGTAGCTTCATCTTCAGGCGCGACGCGAGCGACAGGAACAGCAGGCGCGACGCATAGGTGTTGCGATGTTCGGCGTCGTAGGCTTCGACGATGCTGATCGCGAGGTCATGCACGTGGCGGGCGTTCATGCCCTCCTGGCTGTCATCGCCCGGCCAGTGCAGCCCGTCGGCGTCGATCTCGTTGTCCGCGCCGTGCTCGCGGTAGCTACTCGGTGCCGTCTCGCTCACGACCATCCTCGCCCAGCAGTTGCTTGTAGAAGGCCCTCGCCACGGAACGAGGCAGCGCCTTGCCGGTGGCTGCCGCCAGCTTCGCCGCCGCGTCGATGCGCTCGCTAATTGGTGCCACGGGAGCCGGTGGCGGGGCAACATCTTTCACGACGCTAGGGATTGTTGCCAATGGCTCGGGGACCAGTCCGCGTGGTTCGTTGCGCTCGACCTGGATCGCCGTGATGATCGCCCGGCCCAACCACTCGCCCTGGCTCATCTGGTTGCGCGCCGCAGCATTGATCGCCGCGTTGCGGGCTTCGGGGGAGACCCCCTTGATGGTCCACGGCTTGATCTGGTCTGTCTCGTCGGCCATAAAGTCCTACCTCCTCGCTCAAGGAAGTCGGACTTTGGGCGCTCATGGTCAGACCGTCAAGTCGCCCCGATCGTAGGGTTTGATGGTAATAGCGCGTTAAAAACCGATCTACGCTCTTGTTTCTAAGACACCTTGGAGCGCGGTTGCGCGGGTGCTGTCAGGCTACCGGCGCGTTCCAGCAGGTCGCGGATCAACGCCATCTTGTCTGCCTCGGTATGCGACCGCTTGTCACGCGAGGCGATCTGCTCGGCCTCGGTGAACGCCGCGCGCCAGAGCGCCATGTCGCGCCGGCACTGCTCGAAATTCTGGACGTCGATCTGCATCCGTTTGGTCCGTCCGCCCGTAACCCTCCTGGACCTTGGCCGGCAGTGGCCCCTGGAGGGCTGGCAGCCCTGATCTTCGCCGGACGCCTGGGACGTGTCGTTCGCGGGCGTGTTGGGTCGAAGGGTAACGATCTCGCAGCCATTGGACATCAGGTAGCCCCGCCTCTTAACGAACGAATGGACACAACTTTCCTACCGCCGCTGGAGTGCCTTTCGCAACCAGTATAGCGTTTTGTTGGAAAGCGATGTCCCGGCAGGCCGGTTCGGGGCCTGCGGCTCACTAAGTTGTTAGTTACATGACGTTACGCGGCGACGGTCTCCCCGATGCGGCGGAAGGGCTTGGCGAGCTGCTGCAGCGCCGGCCCCGGCCTGTAGAACATGCGCCGCACGATGGTCTCCACCCGATTGCGAGGAGCCGTGCTGGGCGCGAGCTGGTGTTCAATCGTGATCATGTTGCGCATGAGCGCGACGTTGATCGCGTCGTCCAAAGTAAAGACCGAGCAACCGACTGCTCGCGATACCGCGGTTCGATGCGGATACGGTTCGTTTATCCAATCTAGCTGACATATCAGAGCAAGCAAGCGCGCAGCCTTTATGGGCGGACGTCGCGAGTCATAGTGAGTGACGATGTAGTCCTCGATTTGATCCGCCAAGTCTTGGTTTATAGTAGGCAGATTAACCTCGCTTAATTGTCTTGTAGTATCCCTGAGTGTTGCATTGGGCATCTCCAAGCTCCTGTAATGCCACGCGCGCGTCGTGCTGCGCACCTTTGCGCACGTGTCGCACCCTAACACGATGACTACGTGCAGGTTCAATATCGGATGTCATAGGAGCTAGGAATATGCACCGCAGTTGCAAATCGGTTTTGCACAAAAAGAGTGGCCCGTTTGCACAGGCCACCCGTTTTTGTTGTTTCATGTCAGCGTCTAGACAAACACTACAGTAGTATATTGGCGTGATGCCTACCGTAGTGAATGTTTAATCACAGCAGTGTCGGAACCTCACCGGCTTCGATTGCATCCAGGATGTCGCTCTTTCCTGGGTTGGCGTGCAGGTCGAGCATCAGCAGCACGGCCTTGGCCAGGTCGTTCACACTCGCATAGCTGAGGCCACGCGAGGCGAAGTCGTGCGCCATGCCGAGGCGCGGATCGGGGGACTGCGGCGCCTCGAGATCGGTGGGTGCCGCGGGGGCGTTCGGAACCAGCGCGGAGGCGGCGGTGGTGGCTTCCCCGAGTGCGGGCTGGTTGGGGGTGGCGGACTGGGTGGTCTGCTCGGTCGGACCTGCATTGGCTTCCTCGATCTGCTTGGCAGTCAGCGGGGTCGCGGGTGCATCGGAGTGCCCGAGCTTGGGGTTGGCGTCGCCCGGCTTGGCGACGGGTTGCGCGGTGGCGGCTGCCTGGTTGTCCTCGGCGTCGCCGTTCTGGTGCTTCTTGGTGGCCATGATCTGCGGGGTTCCTTGCCGGTGATCGGCGGTCCTTTGTAGCACTACCGTAGTGATTGTCGAAAGAGTTTCAAAATTGAAGCTCGTGGGAGCGACGAACCTAACGGCGGGCGGCGGGTGGGGGGGCCTGGGCCAGCACTCCCCCGCGGGTGCGGGGCCGCGCGCACATGCACGCAGGTTCATCTCTGCAACGTCGGCAATCAATCACTACCGTCGTGGTTTAGACCAAGCCACTAGGTCAGGAGCCGCCTACCACGCTCCGCTCCATCAGGACCGCGAAGCACCGCGGATCAGGCTAGTGCAAGTCCAGCTAGAGCGAGACCCGGTGATCCCGAGGCGGCTGGATGATGAGGATGCGGGGTAGCAACCGCTCTTGCCGACTACAGTCGGGGTAATGTTATTCCCCGCACCAACAATCCCGCAAGGGATTGCTTGGTAAGCCACGCACCCACAACCCGCGTGGCTTACGGAGCGATCTTATGAAGCTCGGTGAGAAATACCCAGACTCCACCACGCTGATTGCCAGCCAATACACTCTGGCAAACAACCACAGCTACAAGAGCCCACAGCGTGCCCAGGCGCCAGGCTTCCAGAAGTCCGGCGTGACCATCACCAACAAAGGCGACATCGGCCATGCTGTATCTGATCGGTATCGTTAAGACCGAGCCAGCATGGCTGGGACGGTTCATGGACTACATCGTATCCAAGGGTTTCTGAGTCACCATCAATCACTACAGTAGGGAATACCAACATCATGGCCAAGAAGTCGCCGGGTCTCGACGAGGCCCGCGTTACCGCGATCGCCGATCGCATCGCCGCCACGTTCGGTGCGGTGCTCAGCGCCAAGGACGATGCCGACACGGCACGCCAGGCCGCGCAGGACGCCGCACAGGGCAACGTGGGCACCCGAGAGGGAGTATTGGAAGCTTTGGCGCAGGAAGCCGTCCAGGGCGCCTGGAGCGAGGCCGAGATACGCGTCGCTTCCAAGCTCAGCGTGTCGCGGCGCAACGACCAGTCCACCGCCAAGACGCTCGGCACCTTCGTGTCCGAGGCGCGCCGCGTGATGCAGCCCAGCGTGGCGCCGCACAT
Organism: uncultured Acetobacteraceae bacterium; assembly: GCA_964249675.1. Classification (GTDB taxonomy): domain Bacteria; phylum Pseudomonadota; class Alphaproteobacteria; order Acetobacterales; family Acetobacteraceae; genus CAXMMR01. Next base: position 21,993 of record CAXUCZ010000001.1, read on the forward strand.
GTCCGAGTTCATACGACTGCGTGATGCAGTGTGGGATTTCGAGGAACAGCTGCCCAAGGACCAACGTTCGGTTCGCGGCACCTATGCTCGCAAATACCACGCACTGTTGTCAGGGCTTGTCGGCGCTCACGAGGCCGGCACCTGGATCACCACGGTCGACGGTTTCGTGGCTCATGCAGTGGCCAATCATCCGAGCAAGTCGGCATCCAAGGTCGCGGCGCGCATCGAGAGCATCCGTGACGAGCTGGCTGCGATAGCGGCTGGTTTCCCGAGCCCGGATCTCGAGGCGGCGATCACGCATCTGGCGTGTGTGACCGAAGCGGTCCTGGTGGCATCGAGCACCGGATCTGGCAACGGATCTGGCAACGAACGGCCAGAAACACCGGTCGTTGCCACAAGAGAATCACCGGTCCCATCAACTACAGTGCCGGAGATTCTCAGCTACAACCATCAGGAACCGCAAGTGCCTGAAATCGCACAGTTCGTTCCCGAGATGGATGGCTGGGATGAGGTGCTGAGCAGCCTCGCGGTGGCTGCCTGATACGGTTTGTTACTGCCATTTGGCGGCTGGGTGTATCTCAGCCGCCAAGTTTCTTTTCTACAACAGTGCGTAATTGTGTAAGTCATTGATATATATAACGTTAGCAAGAACTTATCCATCTAGATGCAACGATCTCGGCGCGTTGCTAGATGGAGGCCCGATATAACATATACATATCAATAACTTATAACTTAACTAGTAATCTAGCAATCTAGCAATGCGTTCTGGAGGATGGACGCAAAGTTTTTGAACCCCGCAGCGGGGCGGACGCGCGCACGCGCCGCCACGCCGTTTCGTGGTCTTATCCTGGAAACGCGTTGCTAGATTGCTAGTTGTGTTAAGCCCATGAAACTAAACACTTTTTCCAAAAAAACGCGTTGCTAGATGACTGCTAACCACATTACTAGTTAGTGAATTGTCACAGCAATATACCTATGTATCAAAAACTATATCGAATAATAGGTAAACCCATGGCTCGTGAGACATTCCCATACTCTATGGATCGTAAACTGATCCGGGATTTCCTGCGCCGGGACGCCACGGCACGCGCAAGCACCGATCATGTGGCCATGGCGTCGACCCCGGACGGGCTCGCGCTGCGCCTCGTGGACAGCGGCTCAACGGTTGCATGGTTCGCACCGGACGGCACACTACAGTGCATGGTCTCGTCGGCCTTCGACGGGCTGAGCACCATGCGTCTGATCAACTATATCTGTGAGACGCTGGGGCTAGCTGACCGCGTCGAGATGATCACCGGTCGCGCGCTCGTCTTCACCTCGCCGCCCACGCCGCGCGAACTATTCCAGTGGCAGGGCTATGATCTGCGTCCCGGCCAGCCGTTCGTGGTGACCGGCCCACTTACAATCCAGGCATGGCGCGCGGCCAATCCCGCCGCCGAATGATCTTTTTGCGTGTTTTTCTGTGGCGCCGCCGCGCGCCCTATGTTCCACTATCAATCACTACCGTAGGGTAAATCATCATGGACCATGATCCACGCGGCCAACACGATCTCCTGGTCGGTCTCACCTCGGGTCTCCTGTGCATGGCGCTCGGCATCTGGATGCTGTTCTTCTCGCCGGACGCCGATGCCTGGGCCGCGTTCGTGGCCAGCCTGCGCGACACGCCGCATCAGGCCATCCTGTTCGCGGGCATCAAGCCCTGAATGCTTTGACCGTCATCTCGCCAGCGTCCGGGCTGCGCCCGGCTTGCTCGTGACATGCCTCGTAGGAACCATCCACTACCGTAGGGACAATCATCATGAGTCGCAAGATCTCTGCGGCCGCGGCGCAGGCTTTCGTGAGCGGCTACTGCATGACCGAGCGCAACAACACCCGCGTCGAGATCGGCATGAACGGCACCGAGCTGCGCCTGCACGGCAACCTGATCGCCTGGCACGAGCCGAACGGATCGGTGCGCGCGTCGCTGTGCGGCTGGGGCACCATCACCACCCGCGACCGGCTGAACGCGCTCTGCCGGGCACTGCATCAGTCGAGCTGGTTCTATCAGTGCGACGGCGAGCAGTATTGTAACGGATACCGGGTCGACGAGTGGGAAAGCGTCGAGCTGAAGGCCGGCCTTGGCCCACTGACCCTGCTCGCGATACAGGCCGAGCTGGAGGCGATCGAGGCCGGCATGATGGATGCGGGCGAGCACGCCCATCCACCGGGCTCCGAGCACACCAGCCTGTCAGTATGTCTTTGATGCTCATCTCGCTGGCGTCGTGACGCTCTGCGTCCCGCTGGCTCGTGAGCTGCACCCCGCTACCATTCACTACTGTAGGGATATATTTCTATGACGTGTGAAGTCGAGAACTTGTCAACCGAACACCTGCGTATCGAGTGCAACCGCGACACCGGCTGCGACGACGCGGTGATCATCAATGCCAACGGTCTCGAGATGATCGAGGGCGTGACCTATAACCAGATCGAATATCTCGAGCACGCCACCCGCGTGTTGCAGGATCGCTTCTCGCCGGCAGCGCGGCTGCTGCGCGACATCGTGGTTGCACTAGGCCGCAACGAGGTCGTGGTGATCAAGGGAGTTGCGTGACATGATCGAGATGATGTCGCCCGACGGGTGCAGGATCAAAGGAACGCTCGACATCATACCGGCGGTCGCTGTCGGCACGCCCATGCTGCGATCCGACGGCAAGATCGACGTCGAGTATTGCGACCAGACCGACGTCGACTACAACGGTCAGCGCAACGTCGAGCGCTTCAATTTCAAGACGGGCTCCATTGAGCGCGTGTTTCTCGACGACGACGGCCACGAATGGCTCGAGAGCGAGCTGGTGCCAGTGCCCGACGCCGAATGATCTTTTGACGGCTTTTCACCAATTCGTGCTACCATTCACTACTGTAGTGTAATATACTCCAGCAACGAGAGAGCGAGCCTCACCATGGATCTCACTTCCGCCAAGCGCGTCATGCTGCGCACCCACGTCGCGGCGCTGCACGGTGCCCATCGTGCCAACGCGATCGAGATGGTCGCCGGTCCCGGCATCGGCAAGTCCGACAGCGTGCGCCAGTCATGCGCCGAGCTGGCTGCGTTCATCAACGAGCCGGTCGGTCTCGTGACTTTCATGCTGGCCACCGTGTCGAGCGTCGACATCCGCGGCTTCATGCTGCCGATCAAGAACGCATCCGGCGGCATGGACAGTCACTTCAGCGTGCCGCCGTGGTATCCCACGCGGGCCAACGTCACCGTGTTCACGCCCGACGGCACCACCCACCACATGGGCAGCTTCACCGGCGACGTGCCGCGTGTCGGCGTGCTGTTCCTCGACGAGTTCGCGCAGGCCGAGGACGACGTCAAGAAGCCTGCCGCCGAGCTGCTGCTGCATGGCTGCGTCGGCACCACCAGCCTGCCCGTCGGCTGGCGCGTGCTCGCAGCGTCCAACCGCATGTCGGATCGCTCCGGTGTCATGCGTGCGATGGCGTTCATCACCAACCGGCGCAACGAGATCAAGGTCGATGCGTCACTACCGTCGTGGATATCCTGGGCCAACGCGCAGCCCGACGCGACGCGTCCGCACTATCTGACACTGTCGTTCGCGCAGAAGAACCCTGGGCTCGTGTTCCGCGACGCCGTGCCGCCCGGCTCGGATCCGTTCTGCACGCCGCGCACGCTGTGCCTGCTCGATGCCGACCTCAAGGCGTTGCGCAGCCCCGAGGAAACTGCTGCTGATCGCATGCCGACCGATGCGATCGCGCGCGAGGTGGCGCGTGGCTGGATCGGCGAGGGCGAGGCGGCGCAGTTCTTCACGCATATAAAATATGCCGACGAGCTGCCCGAGATCGACGACCTGGTCGCGGCACCGACCAAGGCCAAGCTGCCGCCCAACAAAGATGCGCAGATGGTCTGCGGCTACATGCTGGCGCACCACGTCAACGACAAGACTGCCGGTCCGATCATGCAGTATCTCGGTCGCCTGCACATCGAGATGCAGGTGCTCGCGGTCAACGCGATCATGTCGCACAAGCCGACGCCGCGCGCCGTGCTCGAGCACCCGCTGTTCAAGGCGTGGCTGATCGCCAACAAGGATCTGCTCATGGCCTCGCGGTCGTGAGCAGCGACCACCGGAGGGAGCACGACCTGCTCCCTTCCAATCACTACCGTAGGGAATGCCAGCGCCTCGAACGACGGATGGCCGGTCTCACCGGCATCCTCGCGATCCTGCTGGTAGTCCTCCTTGTCACCCGTTAACCTCCATCCACGGAGATCCTATGTCCATGGCGTCCAGCTTCGACACCCTGCAGGTGGCCAACGACCTGACGGCCAACGGCTTCAGCGACGAGCAGGCGCGCGCCCTGGTGGGCGTGCTGCGGACCAGCCACGAGCGCGACGATCTGGTGACCAAGGCCGACCTGGAGCTTGCCCTTGGCAGGCTCGGGACCGACCTGCGCAGCGACATTGCCGACGCCAGGTTCAGGCACGGCGGCGAGATCAAGGACGCCAAGGTCGACCTACTGAAGTGGATGTTCGGGCAGACCGTGGCCCTCCTGGTGGCTGGTGCGGCTCTCATCCACTACATGAAATGACACCCTGACTGGACAAGCAATCACTACAGTAGGGCAAATTGGAAACACCATGAACGCGATCTCCTCACCCCAGGTTACCCCCGACGTGCTGACCCAGGCCGACATCGCGGACGCGATCCGGGCCACGGCGCTGCTGGCCGACGTGTCGATCTCGGTCTGGTCCGCTGAGCGCTCCGATGCCTCCATCATGGAGCGCGCCAAGCGCGATGCCGGTGCCACCGGTCATGTGGGCCGCGCCATCAAGAACCTGCTCGCCGGCTGCGACGCCGGCCTGAAGGATACCCGGTCGGCCTACCAGGCGGTGCGCGCCACCCACTACGCGCTCACCCTGCCCTGGGTGTCCGACCCGCATGCCGAGCGCCAGCGCGGTCCGCGGCTGCTGCCGACGGCGCTGTTCCAGATCTACCTGGACCGTATGTCCAAGGCGATCCGCGCTGCCAAGCTGCAGCTCGACGCGTTCATCGCCCAGTATCCCGAGCTGGCGGTGCAGGCGCAGGCCAACCTGGGCCAGCTCGCCGGTGCCGACGAGTATCCCTCGGTCGACGAGGTGCGCCGGCAGTTCCGGGCCAAGTTCGACTTCGAGCCGATCCCCAGTGCCGCCCTGTTCCAGGGCCTGCCCGACGTGTTCCGCGAGAAGCTGAGCCGCAGCCTGGCTGCCAAGCAGGCGGTCATGCTCGAGAGCGCGCAGTCCGAGATGTGGAACGAGACCGCGACACGGCTCAAGCATCTCACCGCCAAGCTGTCCGACCCCGAGGCGCGCTTCAAGTCCGGCACCGTCGAGAACGTGCGCGAGCTGTTGACCCTGCTGCCGGGCTGGAACGTCGGCGCCGACCCGCGCGTCACCGAGATCGTAAACGACATCAGCCGAATGATCGGCGGCGTTGACAGCGACGCGATCCGAAAGACCGACGGGGTTCGCAAGGACGTCGCCGAGCAGGCGACCGGCATCGTCCATAAGCTGGCCGGCTGGGGGTTGTGACATGACAATCGACGAGTTTAGGCGTCGCGTGGCGGCGTTGGCAGACGAAAGCGGACTGCCTGATGCTGAAATCAAGCGAACGCTTGAGGATGTTTCAGACGAATACACACCGATATCTGACGACGAAACCGAGTAGCGCAGTGCATTTAATTCAGTCATCGAGCGAGGATGATCGTTATGACCACCACCGAGATCCCCACCCACGAGCACACGCTGCATGAGCCGACCTTCGAGCAGCGTCAGGCGCTCGACGTGGCCCGCGTCGGCTTCATGTCGGCCTGCCCGTTCTACGCGCACATGTTCTATTCGATCTGTCGCGAGGTGCTGACCCTCGGCGTGCCGACCGCTGCGACCGACGGTCGTCACATCTTCATCAACCCCGAGTATGTTGCCAGCCTCAAGCCCGCCGAGCGCATTTTCGTCTATGCCCACGAGATGAAGCACGTCGTCGATCGGCACCCGCAGCGCATGGCGCATTATGCCCGCGAGGGCAAGCTGGGCGGGCTCGACTGGGACCAGCACCTGTTCAACCAGGCTGCCGACTACTGCATCAACGCCGAGCTGCAGGCCGAGGGCGTCGGCATGATGAACCCGTCGTGGCTCTGGGACGCGCAGACCTCGCCCGAGGACCTGACCGAGGACACCTACGCCCGGCACTTCAAGGCCAAGCCGCCGCAGCCGCAGGGCAGCAAGCCCAAGCCGGCGCCGGGCAAGACCCTCGCCGGATCCGGCCACGGCCCGCGCGGCGTGCCCGGTGACAAGCAGGCCGACAGCCAGGGCGGCGGCTTCGACAGCCTGATGGCGCCGCCGGTCAGCCCCGTCACCGGCAAGGCCGACCTGCCCGACGACGGCGAGTTCAAGGAAGCCGTCGCGCGTGCCGCCACCGCGGCCAAGGCGATGGGCAAGCTGCCGGGCAGCCTGCAGCGCAAGATCGACACCATCCTCGAGCCGCAGGTCGACTGGCGCGAGCATGTCCGCATGGTGATGACCGGCCATATCGGCGCGCGTCGCGAGACCTGGGACAAGCTCAACCGTCGCCGCCTCGTGCTCAACCCGATGGTCTGCATGCCCGGTCGCCGCGGCTATGGCGCCGAGCTGGTCGCCGTCGTCGTCGACAACTCGGGTTCTATCACCGAGGCCGAGCTGCGCGCCTACTTCTCCGAGGTCGCCGGCATCCTGGCCGACGTCCGCCCGCGCGAGGTCGTGCTGATCTGGTGCGACGCCGCCGTGCGTCAGGTCGACCGTGCCAGCTCGCTCGACGAGATGGAGCATATCCGCGTCAAGGGTTCGCCGGGTGGCGGCGGCACCGACTTCAACCCGCCGTTCGACTATCTCGAGCGCGAGGGCGTGCGGCCCGAGACCCTGATCTACTGCACCGACATGCACGGTCGGTTCCCGGTCCAGGCGCCCGGCTATCCGGTCGTGTGGGCTGCCACCACCAGCGTCGTGGCACCGTTCGGCGACACGGTGCATGTCAAGGTGGCGGCGTGATGGCTGGCAGCATGATGGACGGCACCTGGACCGACAGCTCGGGCAAGATGTTCGACCCGACTACCGGGGTCTCGTGGCGTGCGCAGCTCGTGCGCGCCATGGGTGGCCGAAACCAGCTCACCGACAAGATCGTCGATGTGATCTACCACCAGCACAACTACACCGTGAAGTTCACCAATCGCAGCGAGATGCAGTTCCCGCGACGCGACTGGCTGGACGACACCATGCTGGCACGCATCGCACTCGAGGCACCATGATGCCCGGTGCTATTGCGCCGCGCAACCGAGCCCGCATAGACGAAATGTATGCCAAGCTGCCCGTTCGCCTCATGGAACGCGTGCTCACAGTGCGGATGAGTTTCAGCGGCGTTTATATTATTTTCCGGGGCGAGGGCACGATGTATGTCTCTGACAAGGATTGGCTGACCGAGGCAACCGTTGCACTGATTTGCCTGCAAGCACCTTGAGCCAGCCTTATCAATCACTACCGTAGGGGAGTTCTTCCAATGCCCAACTACAAGATTACTCCCGCGCTGCGCGCCGAGATCAAGTTGCAGATCGACGTGCTCTGCGACCGGCGCATCCAGACCTACAACGCCGGGTTTCCGTTCGACCGCATCCAGCTCGAGACCATGGTCAACGAGCCCGACACGCTGAAGCTCATGCGGACCCTGGACGGTCTCGGCGTCAACCAGCCAAAGAACCCCCACATCGAGCTGATGTTCGATCGCTCGGCCTGGCCCGGCCTGCAGCGCTCCTGCACCGTGATCGTGCAAGCGCCCAAGCCGATGCTGATGTCGCGCTGTAGCGCGACCTCGCCGTCCGGCCTCAAGTTCACAGCCAACACGGCAACCACCGGCATGGTGCTGCAGCACGGCATGACGCCGAATGATCGTGCGGCCATCGTTGCGTGGCTCAACGCGATTGTCCGCGAGCGCCGCATCGTCGTCGAGGTGAAGGATTTCACCAACCAACTGCTGGCCTACTGCGACACGTCCTGCGACCTGCTGGCTGCCTGGCCGATGTTCGCGACGCTGGTCACAGACAGCACCTGGCGGCAGCGCATGCGTCGTCCGCCGCGCACCATCGGACGCTACGGCAGCAGAGCGCTTGCGTTCCTCAACACCAGCGCGTTCGCCGCCAAGCGTCGTTCAATCGTTGAAGCCTATCTGCTGGCGGCGCAGATGCTCGACCGGGCGGTGAGCGACGACACCGTCACGCGTGCATATCTCGAGTGCTGGGAGCACTGATCCGTGCTGGTGACGATAGATTTCGAGACCGCCTACTCCACCGAGTATAGCCTGTCGCGCATGAGCGAGGTGGGCTACATTCTCGATCCGCGCTTCGAGATCATCATGTGCTCGATTAAGATCGACAACGGCGCGACCGAGATCCATATCGGTTTCAGTGCCGTCGCCGCGCGGTTCAAGCAGATCGACTGGTCGCGAGTCGCGGTGCTGTCGCACAACATGCGGTTCGACGGCGCGATCCTGTTCTGGATCTTCGGCATCACGCCCAAAGCCTATTGCTGCACCCTGAGCATGGCGCGTGCACTCACGCACAACGCAGCCGGCGGCAGTTCGCTGGCCAAGGTCGCGAAGTATCTCGGCCTACCGGCCAAGGGCACCGCCGTAGTCAACGCGCGGGGCAAGTGGCTGCGCGATTTCTCGGCATCGGAACTTCAAGAATACGCAGACTATTGCGTGCACGATGCAGACCTGTGCCACCAGATATTCCAGCGTTTCGTCGCGGTGTTTCCGCGCTCTGAACTGTCCGTCGTCGACATCACCATGCGGATGTTCATCGAGCCGCAGACGCGCCTGAACATGGAGGTGCTGGCGGTCCACCTCAACGAGGTGCGTGCGCGCAAGCAGGCGATCATGGCGAAGGTGGCCGTGATCGACAAATCGGTGTTCTCCAGCAACCAGAAGTTCGCGGCCCTGCTCGAGGCACACGGTGTTGAGGTGCCGATGAAGGAAAGCCCGGCCACGGGAGAGCTGATCCCCGCACTCGCCCTCGGCGACCGCGAGTTCAAGGAACTGCGCGACGACGACAGCCAGCCGCTGGATGTGCAGCTGCTGCTGGCCGCGCGTGTCGGCGCCAAGAGCACGCTCGAGGAGACCCGCACCGACAAGATGCTGGCGCTCTCACTACGGTCGTGGCCGGACGGCACCACCGGCTGGTGTCCGGTGCCGCTGAAATACTACGGCGCGCACACCGGACGGTTCTCGGGCGACGGCGGGTTCAACTTCCAGAATTTCAAGCGGCACTCGCGCATCAAGGAAGCGATCGAGGCGCCCGCCGGCATGGCACTGGTGCACCGTGACAGCTCGCAGATCGAGGCCCGCATGGTGGCCTGGATGTCTGGCTGCACGCACCTGCTGCTGGCGTTCGCCGAGGGGCGCGACATCTACAGCGAGTTCGCGACCGCGGTCTATGGCCGCATCATCACGCGTGCCGACAAGTCCGACCGGTTCGTCGGCAAGACTTCTATCCTGGGGCTCGGCTACGGCATGGGCGCGGAACGCTTCATGCAGACCCTGTTCATCGGGGCAGGTGGCATCTCGCGACGCATCGACGAGCAGGAGGCCGTCCGCATCGTTGACCTGTATCGGGCGACCTACCCCGAGATCCCTACGCTCTGGCGGCGTGCCAACGCCATGCTGCACCACATGGTCATGGCCGCGCGCGAGGCGCGCACACCCCAGGGCATGAACCCGCCGCCGAGCCCGGTGCCGACCCCAGGTCCTGCGCAGCTCTTTCCGGCGATCGAGTGGAGCGGGGACGCCCTGTGGCTGCCCAACGGGCTGGCCATACAATATCCAGGGCTGGACTACGACACCACCACGCAGGCGAACGGCTTGCACGGACACGAGATCCGCTACACGAAGTTCAAGGGGCGGACCAAGCTGTTCGGCGGCAAGGCCGTCGAGAATGTCAGTCAGGCGCTGTCGCGCATCGTGATCACCGACGCAATGCGAAGGATCAAGGCGGACACTGGATACTCGCCTTTCCTGACCACGCATGATAGCTTGGACTATTGCGTGCCCGAGGGTGACGCAGCGGCGATGAATACCCTCCTGGAAGCCGAGTTCGCGGTGCGCCCGTCCTGGGCGCCGACCCTGCCGCTGGCATCCGAAGGCGGGTATGGCAAGCGTCTGACCGACGCAGAACTGGGAGTATGAGCGTGGCTTTGCCAAACCCGACGGTAGTGATCAGCCGAATGATCAACCATGGCTGACGCCAAGTTCGCCTGGAGCTACAGCGCGCTCAAGAACTTCGAGACCTGCCCGAAGCGTTACTACCATTACAACGTGTGGAAGGACGTTAAGGAACCCGAAAGCCAGCAGTTGGTGGATGGGAATAACCTGCACCGGCATTTCGAGAACCGCATCGCCAAGGGCACGCCGCTGCCGCTCGGATACGGCATGCACGAGCGGCTGCTGGCCAGCGTCGTGAATGCACCAGGAGAGACCTACACCGAGCAGAAGCTGGCGATCACCAGTGCGTTCGAGCCCAGCGTCTATTTCGGGCCGAACGTGTGGTTCCGCACGCAGATCGACGCCGCCAAGGTGCGCGGCGATGGGATTGCCGTCATCTTCGACTGGAAAACCGGCAAGCCCGCTGCCGACATCACGCAGCTCCAGCTCATGGCGGCAGCGATCTTTATTCACATGCCAGCCGTCCAGCGCGTCAAGGCGGCGCTGGTGTTCGTGGGGCACGATGCGACCGAGAAAGCCGAGTTTACACGACAGGACCAGACAGAGATATGGGGAGAGATACTACCTCGGGTCCGGCGCGTGGATAACGCTCGACGTTCTCAGGAATATCCACCCACGCCATCTGGACTTTGTAAGAAGTATTGCGCTGTCACCTCGTGCCCCTATCACGGACGAGGCGCGTAAAATGATGAAGAACGTGAGGCACAGCGACAGCCAGCTTCGCGAAACGATCTGGGCGCAGTTGCCGCGTGCGGTAAGCGACCGGCTGTATCTGCTGTTGCGCACGGACGCCTATCGGATCAAGCCGCCGGGTGTCACGTTCACCTGGGCGCTCGGGCTCAGTTTAGACGTGGTGGTGCCTCTTAGCGACCCCGTCGAGTGCGTGTTGGAGCGCGATCCTGTTACGCAGGAATACACACGACTACCGGACGATATAGTGTCTCTGCTTTGCCTGACAGTAGTGTAGATAATACATCATGGCGGCGACAACACCCGAAGGTAGAATTAAGAACCAGGTCAAGAAAGTTCTTGGTAATTACAGCAACCTTTGGTTTAATATGCCCGTTCCCACCGGATACGGCACACCCATGCTCGACTTTATTGGGTGCTATTGCGGACGCGGGTTCGCCATCGAGACCAAGGTGCCGGGCAAGAAGCCGACGGCGCGCCAGGCCGCGATGATCGAGGACATGAGTGACGCCGGCATGCTGGTGCTGGTGATCGACGGGCCGCTCGGGCTCGAGACGCTGCGACTTCTACTCGACAACATGCGTGACATTCAGGAGGGCTGACATGACCTACATCACCAATGACAGCCGGTTCATCGTCACCGCGCATCGTTCCGATCTCGCTACCCTGATCCCGCACGCACGCGACATCGACTTCAAGGGCGCCCGCTGGCTGGTGATCCCCAACGGGCGCGACGAGGCCAAGCTGGCGCGCAACCTGGGCATCGCCATGCCGGCGCCGATCCTGACCAGCTACGACTGGGCTGGCCAGAAGCCATGGGCGATCCAGCGGACCACCGCGGCCCTGCTGACCGAGAGCCCGCGCGCCTTCGTGCTGTCCACTATGGGCACCGGCAAGACACGCGCCACCCTGTTCGCCATCGACTTCCTGATCGCCGAAGCGGCTGCCGAGGGGCGTCGCCTGCGTGTGCTGATCACGGCACCCCTGAGCACGCTCACCCCGGTCTGGGAGGACGAGCTGTTCCGCATCCTGCCGCATCGCAAGCGTCGCGTGATCTATGGCGATCGCGCCAAGCGCCGCCGCCTGCTGGCCGAGGACCCCGACGTGGCTGTGATCAATCATCACGGTCTCGACATGATGAAGGCCGAGCTGTGCGCGTGGCGTCCCGACATCGTCGTGATCGACGAGCTGGCGGTGTTCCGCAACAAGGGCACCGTGCTGTGGAAGGCTGCCGACACTATCCTGAACCGGTCGCACCCGGTCGCGTATGCCTGGGGCCTGACCGGCTCGCCGACGCCGAACGCGCCGACTGACGCCTGGGCGCAGGTCAAGCTGCTGTCGCCGAACCGCGTGCCGCGCACCATGACGGCGTTCAAGGACCGCACCATGCGCCAGGTGTCCAACTTCAAATGGATCGCCCGGCCCGGCGCCAACGACATCGTCCACGAAGCCATGCAGCCATCCGTGCGCTTCGTGCGCGAGGACGTGGCCGAGCTGCCGCCGACCACCTACACCGACCGCCAGCTCAAGCTCGAGGGGCAGGCAGCGCAAGCCTACAAGATGCTGTCCGACAAGTGCCGCATGCTGTCCGCGTCCGGCGCCATCACCGCGGTCAACGAGGCGGTGCTGCAGACCAAGCTGCTGCAGGTCGCGTGCGGCTACATCTACACCGATGCGAAGGTCGTGCATGACCTGGGTGCCACGTCGCGCCTGCGCGCACTCGACGAGATCATCGCCGAGACCGACCGCAAGGTGATCGTGTTCATCCCGTTCATCCACGCGCTGCAGGGCGTGTATGCCCACCTGACCAAGCAGGGCATCGCCTGCGAGATGGTCTCGGGCAACGTCGCGCGTGGCAGCCGCGACCGGATATTCCAGGCGTTCCAGCATGATCCGAGCGGACCGCGCGTGCTGATCGCACACCCGCAGTGCATGGCGCACGGGCTGACGCTGACCGCGGCCAACACCGTGATCTGGTATAGTCCGACGACCAGCCTCGAGATCTATGAGCAGGCGAACGCGCGCATCACCCGGCCCGGCCAGACCAGCAACACGCTGATCGCGCACCTGTCGGCGACCAATGTGGAGCGCATCACCTACGCGCGCCTGCGCCAGAAGGGCAAAATGCAGGGAACTTTGCTCGCGCTTTTTCACTCTCAGGAATTGGATTTTTGATGTCTGACCTGTCCGCCGGCGACATGGTGATCACGCCCAAAGGCTTAATCGGCCTGCTATCGCACGTGACGCCGGCTGGCATGGCCGCTATCCGGTTCGGCCAGAACGTCCAGTTGCACTACCACAAGGCGCATCTTGTGCGCCGTGCTACGCGGGCGGAAGTGGACGCCAGCTCGCTGCGCGGCGTTGGCTGCAATCAAGCGAACGATCCGTGACTCGTATGAAAGTGCAAAGGTCATGACGGAAACCACGATCTCCGTTAGCGGCGTATGGCTGCGTCGTGTTGGAGACAATGCTGTCGTCGCGGTCGAGATCGACGGTCGCTGGCGCGACGTGATCATAGAGCGCAGCGAGGGCAATTTCAGCCACATTGTCGAGGTGAGCGGCATCGCTAAGGCAACAGAGGCGAAGCTATGACCGAGGACGCGCAAACCACCGACCGCGCTACTCACGCTCAAGGAGTTGCGGACGCACTCCGCGCCCGAGCCGGGCGATCGCGTGCCCGCGTGGAAAAGCAACAAGCGTCGGCATATTTCAGCGACGAAGTTAGGACTGGCTATCTTACCGAAGCCGATCGCGATGATGCGGCGGCTTTCTACATCGAACTTGGGCTCGCGCGGGGAGTGCTGGCATGAGCACCGATCGAACTGAAACCACCCCGCCAGAAGGCTGGATCGTGCGAGAGACAAACATCGGGTGCGATGATTGCGATGAGACTGGCAGTTGGGACGGGAGGCCGTGTGTGTCGTGTAACGGAACGGCCTTGTGCAATGGCGATGGCCTATGTTGGGGGCCGCCTCTCGATCCAGCTAAAACCACCACCTTGGACCTCGATGCCATGCGTCGGGCGTGCTTCGCGGCAGATCAAACGGTGAGCCTGTCTGCAATCGCCGTGCTGGATGTCATTGATGAGGTCGTCCGACTGCGGAAGGCTCTCGGACAGCTTCAAGTCACACTCTACTCGGCAAATGAGATCGCGGAGAAAGCACTCTCGTGACAAGCGACAAAACCACAATTCCCGAGCAAACATAGGAGTATATTCCCATGAGTGTTTCCACTACCGTCGGGCAAACCAGCATGGCCGACGCCATGTCGGCGCAACCCATCAACCACACGCCGCCGGCCTTCCGGGTCCGACCGGCTGGTCTGACCGTCGAGAAAGCAGTCGCCAAGTATGTCGAGCTGCGCGACAAGGTTGCGGCAATCAAGAAGCAGCAGGTCGAAGCGCTCGCGCCGTTCAACGCCGCAATGAGTGTGCTCGAGAACTGGATGCTGGACGATCTCAATCAATCCGGTGCAGAAAGTATGCGGACTACCGCAGGCACCTGCTACAAGGCGAAGCGGACTACGGCGAAGGTCCACGCCTGGAGCGAGACGTTGCAATTCATCCTCGAGAAACAAGCCTACGAGCTGCTGGAAGCCAGGGTATCCAAGACAGCGGCGCAGGCTATACTGGAGGAGACGGGGCAACCGGTCCCTGGAGTCGCTATAGAGACCGAAACCACAGTGAACGTGCGCCGCGCGTAGCGCATCGTTCAATCACTACCGTAGTATATACCAAAGGGAGTTCTTGGGGATGTCGAATAACGTAGTGCCGCTTCGCTCGGGTCAGATGCCAGCCGCCTTCGCCGGTCGCAACCTGCCCGACATGGGCCGGGCAATGACCGAGAACGTGCAGGCTGGCTTCGCGGTCGTCGGCTACAAGGGCCGCACCTGGCGCATCAAGCACGGCGGCGCCGACACCGTGATCATGGGCGACAACCGCCAGCCGATCGGCTCGCTCGAGGTGGTGATCGTAGGCGTCAGCCCGAACATCTCGAAGAACTTCTACGAGAAGCGCTACGCCGAGGGCGACGCGGAGTCGCCGGACTGCTGGTCGGTCAACGGCAGGACGCCAGACCCCGCCAGCCCCAAGCTGCAATGCGAGACCTGCGCGGCCTGTCCGCAGAACGTGTTCGGTTCGCGTGTCACCGAGGCCGGCAAGAAGGCCAAGGCTTGCCAGGACTACCGGCGCATCGCCGTGGTGCCCAAGGGCGACCCGAACAACGAGACCTATGGCGGGCCGATGATGCTGCGCATCCCGCCGATGTCGCTCGCCAACCTCGCGCGCTACGGCCAGGAGCTGACCCGCTACGGTGCCCAGCCCTATGCTGTCGGCACCCGCCTGTCGTTCGACTACGACGTGGCCTACCCGCTGATCACCCTGGAGGCGACCGGCTGGCTCGACGACGAGACCGCAGTCGAGGTGGCGCCGATCCTCGACGACCCGCAGATCGAACGCATGCTCGAGCAGGCCCCGCCCGAGGGTCCCGACTCCGAGGCACCGCCGGCCCAGGCATCGGCGCTGGCCGGCGGCAAGCCGTCCCAGGCCTTGGCCAAGCCGGCACCGGCGCAGCAGGTCCAGGCGCAGCCCGCGGCCCAGGCGCAACCCCAGGCCGAGCAGGCACCGGTCGAGCAGGTGGCAGCCGCCAGTCCGACCGCCAGTCCGTCCAGTGTGACCAAGCCGCAGAAGCCGGCGACGGGAGCGGCCTTCGGATCCCGGCCTGCCCAGGCTCAGGTGACCCAGGCGCAGCCGGCTGCCCAGGCTCAGGTGACCCAGGCGCAGCCCCAGCGACAGGAGGTCCCGACGGTCGTGGCTGCGGCGCCGGATGATATGCAGGCGGCGATCGACGAGCTGCTGAACGCCTGACCATCAGCCCGGAGCGATCCCATGGATACAGTCGCTTTCCTCGAGAGGATCGTCGCTCCGGGCAACTTCGTCTGCATCAGCTACGACAAGGGCGACCGGTTCACCAACCGGTTCTTCCCGCGCGACAAGCTGGGGGACGCGGTCGGCTCGCTGAACTGGGCGGTGCGCAAGGGCTACGAGACCTACTTCGCGATGGCGTCGTTCATCGTGACGACGCAGGAAACCGGGGACCACGGCACCTACCTGCGCGGCGAGCGCAAGGCACCCAACGTCCATGCGCTGCGCTGTCTGTGGATCGACCTGGACGTGTCGCGCCCGGGTGACGGCAAGCAGCCCGGCACGACGTTCGCGACGCAGGCCGATGCGATCCGCTGGGTCGCGGGGTTCTGCGATGCGGTGAGCCTGCCACGCCCGAACCTGTGGGTGTCGTCGGGATATGGCGTGCATGTCTACTGGGTGCTCGACGACGCAATGTCGCCAGCGGAGTGGTCGATCGGGGCGAAGTCCCTGAAGAACGCCGTTCTGCGCCATGGCTTCACCGGCGACGCCGGGGTGATCGCCGACAGCGTGCGCGTGCTGCGCGCGCCCGGCACCAAGAACTTCAAGGCCGGCAAGACGGGCAAGCCCGTCGAGGTGATCAGCCAGCTCACCCGAGGCGACTATCCGAACGCCCTGGTGCTCGACGCCCTGGTCGGCTACGCGCCGGCAGCATCGTCGGGCCAGCTCACCCTGGTCCCGGCCAGCAGCATGGCTTCACGCCTCGCTGGCGGGCGCCCATCGGCGGCACTGGCGACACAAGCCGCGATGACGATACCGGCTGCCAGCGCGGCCCAGCCGCGCCACATGGCCAACATCGTGCAGGGCTGCGCCCAGGTGGCCGGCTCGCTGACACGCGGCGGCGCCGGTGATCCCTACCCGCTCTGGTATCTCGGACACCTCAGCCTCGCGCATCACTGCGCCGACGGCTCTGCCTACGTTCACGCACTATCGTCAGGGGATGCACGCTACGATCCCGCCCAGGTGGATGCCGCCGTGGCGCGCATCGCTGGCGAGAAGGCGGTCAAGGATACCGGCCCGCCGACCTGCGCCACCTTCGAGAGCGCCAACGCCGCAGGGTGCGCGGGCTGTCCGATGCGTGGGCGCGGCAGCACGCCCTGGCATGCCTACGGCTTGCCGCCGACCGACCTGCCGGACGGCTATCGCAGGACCGGCACGGCGGTGCAGCGCCGCACGCTGGACAAGGAGGGCAACCCGGAGTGGTTGCGGCTGCTGGCCGGCGACGTGGTGAACCCCGAGATCTTCGTCGACCGCGCCGGGGTGCACACACTGGAGTTCGACTACCTGGTGAACGGCAAGACCCAGTCGCAGACCGTCGCCGAGAATGCGCTGACGCAGGATCCGCGGACCATCTACACCCTGTTCGCGAACCAGGGGCTCGGGCTACGCAACGTCGAGAAGCCATGGAGGGACTTCATCTTGGCTTGGATCGACAAGCTGCGCCAGGAGCGCACGCCACGCACCGACAAGCCCGCCGCGTTCGGCTGGAACGTGGACCGGGCCGGCAAGCTTACCGGCTTCGCGGTGGGCGGCACCGTCTATAATCACGACGGTAGTGAAACGAATGCGCTGCACGTCGACCGCGAGCTGCTGGCCAGCTACGAGCCCAAGGGCACGTTCGCGAAGTGGCAGGCGGCGGCGAACCTGGTGATGGCCGGCAGGCCGGACCTGCAGGTGCTGGTGGCGGCGTCCTTCGCGGCGCCACTGATGCGCTTCACCGGTCAAAAAGGCATGGTGATCAGCGCCTGGTCACGCCAATCCGGCGTCGGCAAGTCCAGCGCGCTGGAAGTCGGCCAGGGCGTATGGGCCAGCTACGGCACGATGAACGCGATGGACGATACCCGCAACGCGGTGGGCAAGAAGATCGGCGATGCGTCGGGCATGCCTTGCTACTGGGACGAGCTGAAGGTCAACCGCGACAACGCGCGCACCATCGCCGACATGGTGTTTCAGCTCAGCCTGGGCAAAGGCAAGGCGCGCATGGCAGCCGACAGCTCGCTGCGCGCGGTGGCGGAATACGAGACGATCCTGGTGGCGACAGCCAACAAGCCGCTCATGGACGCTGTCAC
This sequence comes from uncultured Acetobacteraceae bacterium, assembly GCA_964249675.1. GTDB lineage: Bacteria > Pseudomonadota > Alphaproteobacteria > Acetobacterales > Acetobacteraceae > CAXMMR01. The sequence continues at coordinate 39,944 of CAXUCZ010000001.1, forward strand.
CGCAGAGACCGAGAGCACCGACGCCGGTGCGCTGCGCGTGTTCGAGTATAACATCGTCCGCCCGGTGTCGCGTGCGATGGCCTCGGCGCCACGCATCATCGCCGCGGTCAAGGACAACCACGGCCACGCCGGCAGGGTCTATGCCAAGCATATCGCCCAGCACTCGGGGATGATCTCGGCGGCGATGGAGAAGCTGATCGCCACGCTGAACACGACGCTCAGCGTGGGTGCCGAGGAACGCTTCCATATCGCCGGCATGGCGGCGCTGCTGCTTGGCGCCAAGCTGGCCAACAGCCTCAAGCTGGTCTCGTTCGATACTGCGGCAATCGAACTGTTCCTCAAGGACACCTTCGATCGGCTGCGCAGCGCGCGGGCGCAGAACTCGGTGGTCTCGCAGGCGACCGGCTACGATCTCGAGCAGGTGTTCGGCAGCTTCGTGGCGGATAACTCCGGGCATCGCCTGACCACGTCGCACTTCCAGACCAACAGCCAGTCGTGCGGCTCGATCCTGGAGGAACCCACCCGTCGCGAGCGGGTGTCGATCCATGTCGGCGTGCTGCCCGATCCGCAGCGGCCCGGCCCGTCGATCATGCGCGTCGATCGCAAGGCGTTCTTCGACTGGTGCAAGGACCACGACTACAGCAAGACGGACGTGCTGACCGAGCTGGAGGCGCGTTGGGGTGCCACGCAGATCCGCGCCACGCTGGCCGGCGGCACGCAGTGGCGAGCGCAGCGCTGGACCATCGACCTGCCGCTGGTGGGCGACCTCGAGGCGTATGCGCCGAGCCCGTCGGCACCCACTGGACAGCATCAGGGCGCCGCCAGTTCCCCGGCAAGCGCCCTGGCTGTCCCGGCAGGTGGCCCGCTGGGGCCGAACCCGCCGCCGCCGTAGAGGCTAGGTCGCCGGCGTGGCCGGCGGCGCGGTGACCGTTGCCGCCGTCGGCGCATTGGCGAACACCGGCAGCAGGCTGTTGAAGATGTCGGTCACGACGCTGAGCCCGTGCGTGTTGGCTAGGTTCTCGGCAGCCGCCAGCAGGTCGATGCCGACCGGCACCAGCTCGGGGTTGTGCTGGGCGAAGGTGCCGAAGCCGTGGCTGACCCAGCTCTCGGCCTTGGACAGCAGGCTCGGATCGGCTGCCTGCACGACGGTGGTGAGAAGTCCGGCGACGACGCCGCCAAGGCTCGGAGCGGTGGATGTGGTCTGGGACACTGTAGTCTCCTGTTCAGGTGTCGGTGCGGTCAGGCTCGCCGAGGGCGAGAAGGCTGCCGTGGCTGGCTGCGTCGAGGCCGGCGCCTGGATGGGCGCCGACGTGATCGACGAGGGTGACGGTGTTGCTGGCGTCGGGCTCTGGGGCCGGCGAGGCGGCGGCATGGCGGACTCCGTGGTGGTAGACGACAAGCGTTTCGCCTGGATGGAGGCGTTCAACGCGCGCAGTTGGATCAGGCAGCTCGCCAGGTCCGGCGTGGCGGATGTGTGGGGTGCCGCCGATGTTGGTGAGGACAGAGATGCCCACCACTGGGTTATCTTGTTCAGCGTGCTCACTCATGCGAACTCCCGACCGTCGTGATCATTTGCTGTTGTGCTTGCGACGGTTGGCCGTCGGCGAGAGCACGCCGATATTGCTCGGATGGTTTGACCCGCCTTTAGACAGGCTCTTGCGATGGTCTATTTCACGAGGGTCGTTCTTGCCCTTGAGCTTGCCGTCCTTGATCGCCTGCGTGCGTGCCTGGTCGCGCTGCACGCGCTTCTTCTTGCCGGCTTCGGACTTCTCGCGCGCCAGGTAGTAAGCACGGTTCTTCTGGTAGTCGAGCGGATCGTCGCTGCTCATTTGACCTTCGCCACCTCCGACGCGGGCACCGAGTTGTAGATCTGGTTGCGCGCGACACTGAGGTCGTTGGACTTGCGCATGCTCCCCGCACTCGAGCCGACCCAGTAGGTCCCGACTGCAACCATCAGCACCTTGATGGTCTCGACCAGTCCGATCTGCACCGCGTTCTCGGCGCCTGTCGTGTGCCACGCCAGATACTCGGCATAGACGAACGCACTCAGGATCATCAGCGAGTAGGCCGGCGCGCCCCAGGCCACGAGGCTGCGCACGGATGCCAGCGCCACGGTCTGCTGGCGGGCGTTCTGCACGTCGTTGAGCTGGGCTACCAGGCGGGCCTGCATCGCCGCGTCGGCTTCGGTCTGCTTGGCCGCGTCGATCCTGGCCAGCTCGAGGGTCAGCCGCTGCGCCAGTGCCGGATCGGCGTGCACCATGCGCTGCGCATCGACAGGATCGGTGGTGCCGACCAGGGTCTGCACTGTCTTGGCGACCTGGGTCTGCGTCGCGTCGCTGCCGTCGCCGAACAACCAGCGCGCCAGCGTCGGCACCAGGCTCACGACGAGAGGCAGCAACGCGAACATCAGGCGACGCCGAGCGCGTTCTGGAGCTGGGTGAGCGCTGCCGGGCTTGCCTTGATCTCGGCCAGCAGCGCGGTGATCGTCGGCGTCGACACCGGGGCAGTGGTCGCCGGCGGCGCGCTGCTGGCTGCGGCCGCGATGGCGATCGGAACGCTGGCCGACGTGATGTTGGCAGCCGGCGGGGTCTGCTCGATGTAGAGCTGCAGGTCGTAGACGGTGCCTGCCGTCAGCGCGCCGATGGTGGCGACGACGTTATAGGTGCTGGTGCCGTCCGGCATGTTGTCGACCAGGGTGCCCTGGTAGGTCGTCTTGCCGCCGGTGATCAGGTTGAACTTGACGGTGGCAGCGCCACCCGTCGCCTTGGTCATGTTGAAGCTGTAGCGGCTGGATCCTGCGGTGCCGTTCGCCGAGTTGATGACCAGCTCGCCGCTCGTGGGTGCGGTGGTGACAGGTGCGGTGGTGGCGGGCGGTGTGCTCACGGGCGGTGTGCTCACGGGCGGTGCTCCTGTGCTGCTGCCAGACGTGCTCCCGCTGCCGCCGGTCGGGGTCGTCGCGGTGCTGGTGGTCGCGGCCTGCGCCGCGGTCAGGGTGAACTTCGGCTGCGTGCTGTTGTTGTTCGCAGCCTCCCAGTCGATGCCGCCGATCAACGTGCCGTCGCTGCCCGAGACGTTCATCCGGTCGTCGGTGCCCATGGTCTGCGCCCAGACCGTCTTGCCGTGCTTGATGGTCGAGCCGATCAGCCCGAGCGAGCCGGTCCAGATGTTAAGGTTGAACGTGCCGCTCTGGCCGTTCAGACCGACCTCGCCGAGATAGGCCGGGCAGCCCAGGCGCGCCTCGACCGCGGTCAGCTCGGCCTCGACGTTCTGCCAGCCAGCCTCGTCGTTGTTGTCGTAGTCGTGCACCTGCACGAAGGGCGTCTTGATGCCCGAGGTCAGCACGAAGCCCGAGCTGGTCGTGTCGCCGATCGAGCCCCAGTTGGTCGCGTTCTCGACGATGATCTGGTCGGTGCCGAGGATGTTCTGCAGCAGCGTGGAGAGCTGGTTGCGCAGGCCGGGTATCTTGGCCTGCATCGCAGCGGAGGTGCCGGCCCACTCGTTCACCGCGCCGATCATCGCGCGGGTCTTGTCGAAGCCGCGCGCGGCGAAGCGTTGGGCGCAGAGGGTGACGATCGCCTCGACCGTCGACCACTGGCTCTGGTCACCGTCGTTGAACACGTCCCAGCAGTCGAAGTGCCATTTCTGACCGGCGGCGAGCACCGCCGCGCCGCAGTCCAGGTAGGCGTCCACGTCGGCGGCGGTTGGCACCCAGGCGCCGGCCTTCCAGTTGGGGATGCCGAAGCTGGCGCCGCCGCCCGGCCCGACCGTGGTGTTCGGCATGAACGAACGGGTGTGCGTGCATCCCTGCGCGGTGCTCGACTTGATCGCCGAGGCCCAGAAGCTGGGCGTTGCCGAGGCGGTGCGCTCGATGTTGAACCCGGTCCCGAGACCGTTCGCATAGGCCCAGTTATTGGCAGGCATGATGAACTCCCCAAAAGCGCTCAGCCAGTCAGTGATTACCCTACCGTAGTGTTTGGTCCTTGCGCTAGCTCCTGCGCATTGAGGTCGTCTGCGGTGAGGTCGTGCACAGGGTCCGGCGCGGGCGCCGCACGCATGGGTCCGGCGATCTTGGCATAGGCTGCCGCCAGCCGGGCCGAGTAGATCGAGACATTCCGCGGCCCGTTATAGGCCAGCGCGAAAGCGTGCCAGTTCTGCGTGCGCAGGTCGTAGGCCAGTCCCTGCGCCCCGAGAAAGGCGGCGAACATCGCCACCTGCTTGCCGCCCGAGGCGATGGCGTCGGTCACCATCGCGGTCACGTTGCGGTAGCCGGCGTCGTGGAAGTTCTCGCCCATGATCTGCCCGCAGCCCCAGCTCGTGCTCATCAGCGCGCCGGTTTCGTTGAACGTCATCGCGCGCTCGATCAGCGGGTAGCTGTCGTCGGGATACGGCAGCGTGCCGTAGTGCAGGCAGGCGATCTTGTCGGCGATGGCCTGGCTGCGATGATCCCCCGACACGTAGCGGATGAACTGGCAGGGCTCGAACAGGGCGGTGGGCCGGCCCTGGCTGTCGAAGCTGGCGCCCTGGGTCTCGACCTGCATGACCGCCTGCAGGTGGGCGATGTCCAGGCTCAGGAGCTTGGCTGCCGCGGCCAGGTCGGTCAGCGTGTAATGCGTCGCAGATCCGGTGAAGATCATTCGGCTTATCCCCCCACGTTGGCAAAGCGACCGGCGCTGGTGAGCGCGCTGGTATCGCCGCGAGGCAGCCGCACCCCGAAGCTGCCGGGGTTCGCAGCCGCCTGGCGCGCGACCACCATGCGCTGGTTCAGCGCCCGCAGCAGGCTCTGATACTGGATCGGCGCGGTCGGGTTCTGCGCATTGTATTGCTGGATCTCGGCCCACACGTCGGTGCGGTCTGCCGGGTCTGCCTGGAGGAACTTCTGGGTCAGACCCGAGCGTGCCTGCTGCGCCTCCTGCATGGCTTCCTGGACCGCATAGTGCCCCTCGCGGAACTCCGAGACCCGGCTCGGCTGGAAGCCCAGCCCCTGGGCGATGACCGAACCCGTGCTGATCTGGCTGGCCGGCAGCTCGACCTGCCCGGTCTTGGAATTGGTCACTCCCGTAGTGGCGAGGTTCGCCGCCTTCATCATGTCGCGGATGGGACGCGGCACGACGAGCTGGAAACCCGACGGGTCACCCTGTAGCAGCTTGCTGACGCCCGCCGCCTCGTTGCCGAAGTTCTCGGCGGTGGCGCCCGACATGATCTGCATCAGCGCCGTGGTGTAGCCCTTGGCGTCGAAGGTGTTGATGTCCGGCAGCTCGAGCATGTTGGACAGGCCGACGCGACGGTGGATGTCGATACCGGCGGCTTCCGGCAGGCCGCGCGCGATCACCTGCCCCAGCTCGGGACCGAACGTGTCCGACATCCAGCCGCGCACCGAGTTCTCGTAGTCGTGCGGGCTCTTGGCACTCGTCGCCCAGTCGTAGGCGCCGCCGATCAGGCGCAGCGGATCGGCGAGCAGGGTCAGCGTGCCGGCCATGGCGGCGTGGGTCGCGAGCACGCCGGCAAACGCCTTGCGCGCTTCCCAGCGCTCGGCCTTGGTCGCGCCCTGCATGGAGGCGCGCACCAGGTTGGCCATCATGCCGTATTGGTGGATGCCGTAGTTCTTGAACTGCATCAGCGGGCCGGCGAACTGCTTGAGCGGCCCGGCGCTGGTGGCGATGCGCGCCTTGTTGCTGAAGTTGTAGTTCGGGGTTGCGCGCCGCAGGGTGTCGGTGGCGACGGTGGCTGCGCGGTCCACGTCGCCGCCGTTGCGCCGCAGTTCCAGGTCGAACGTGGCCTTGGCGATGGCGCTCTTGTTCGCGACGTCGACCGCGTGCGCGCCGGCTGCGTTGAAGTCCGAGAAGCGCTGCCACGACTTGCCCAGCGTCGAGCGGATCGCACCCGACGGGTTGGCCAGCCGCTGCGTCTCGCGCACCATCGTGTGGTCGATCAGGTTGGCGCGGTCGAGCTGGTCGAACAGCGTTTTCATGTGGTCGGCCTTGGCGCCGGCCCGCACGAACTGCTGCTGCGCGTGCTTGGACAGGTCCCAGTCTGCCTGCTTGAGGCGCCCGCCCAGGCCGGCCAGGCTGTGCGTCAGCCCCTTGCCGGCAAGCCGCGGGGTGACGTCGGCCATCGCCTTGCTCAGCGCCAGCGTGGCGCGCGTGTAGCCGTGCCGGGCACCGAGCAGCGCGGACGCGTTGGTGTGGCTCTCGATCGAGCTGGTGACCATGTGCGAGGGCGACATCAGCGACTGGGTGAACGAGAACGAGGTCGCCCGACGGGCCAGCGCCGCCATCGCGCCACCCAGATCCTCGTTCGCCGCCGAGCGCTTGACCAGCTCGCGATAGACCTGCTGGGCGCGCACGGTGTCGTCGCTCGAGCCGCGGCGACCCAGGTCCTCGGCCACCAGGCGCATCATGCTCAGCGCGCTCTGGCGCGCCGCCGAGTGCTCCGCGTAGCCGACCCGCGAGGATGCCGACAGGTGCTCCTGCGCCATCACGCGCGACTGGTCGATGCTGGCGCCCTTGACGCCGCGCCGCTTGGCGACCGCCGCCTCGCTCTTGGTGGCGTATTCGAGCATGACCTTCTGCATCATCTCGCGCGCCTGCTCGGCCTGCTCGTCGCCGTGCTTCTTGGCGATGGCCATGACGGTGCGGTTGACCAGGTCGCTCTTGCCGGTGAGGTCGCCCAGCTTGCCCTCGTTGCGAAGCTGGACGGTGCTCAGCCCCTCGACGCCCTGCGCCTTCAGCTCGGCATAGCGGGCATCGGCATCGCCGCGCTTCTCGAAGCGCTCCATGCCGTAGGTCTCGAGGTTGTCCGGGTCACCGTAGCGGATGGTGTAGTCGCCGAACCGGCGCAGCGGGAAGTAGCCGCCCTCGACGAAGCCCATGCGCTGCACCTTGGCGATGCCCTGCGCGATCGAACGGCTGTCCTCCCAGCCCTGGCTGAACGCGCGGGCCAGCGTCGCGTCGTCGCCGGTGCGGATGAACTCGTCCAGCGTCGTCTTGCTGCGCGTGACCTGGCTCAGCGCCTTGACCTGCTCGGGGGTGGCGTCGGGCAGGAAGTTGCCGATCATGCCTTTGAGATAGGCGTCGCGCTGCGCCCGGTAGCTCTCGGTGTAGAGCGCCTGCGCGCCCTTGACGGTGTCGCGGTCGGCCTTGCTCAGCCCGGCGAAGCGCGCCTGCAGCGCCTCGGACGCCTTGATGGCGTCGGGATCGGTGAGGTGCGGGTTGGCCTCGCCCAGGTTCGTCTTGCCGATGGTGGCGTCCACCATGAGCTGACCGAGATCGTCGCGTCCGGCGAGCCGCTGCCCCAACGTGCCGACGCGGTCGCGGAACTGCCGGTCGTAGGCGTTGCTCGAGTTCTGGATCGCCTCGGTGGTCTGGCGGAAATACTCGAGCGGGTTGGCGACCTTCAGCACCAGCCCCTTGTCGGGATCGGTGCTGCCGGCGTCGGTGGTGACATGCCGCCCCATCAGCTCGCGGTTGCGGTCCACCATGTTGTCCAGGTCCTGGCTGGCCAGTGCCGCCTCGCGCACCCGGTCGCCGATGCCGGGCCGGTCCACCAGGTCGAGCGCCCGGCCCAGCAGCGGTTTCCCGACGGTAGTGGCCGCACGGAACAGCGGCTCGGCGTGCTGGCGCAGCACCGGGTCGGACGGCGCCAGGGCGTCCATCGAGCGGTTCAGTCTGACCGCGCTGTCGGTCACGTCCTGCAGCGGGTGCAAAATATGGTCGAGCAGGCTGGTCTCGCTGGCGCTGCCGGACGGACCCAGTCCGACCGCACGTCGGACCCAGTCCGTGAAGTGCCGCCAGACCGAGGTGCCCGCCGGGCGCTGGCCAAAGCCCAGCTCGGCAAGGCGTGCGCGAAGCTGGTCGCTGGCCGGCAGGCTGGCTGCCAGCTCCTGCAGCCTGGCACCCGACATCAGGCCGGTATGCAGCTCGTGGATATCGCTCAGCGCATAGCCGAGATCGCGCCCGGTCTGGCTGGCCTGGAACTCGCGCCCCGCCGTGTTGTAGTGCCGGGACAGCTCCTCCATGATCGCCTGCAGCGCCTGCGCCTGCGGGTTCGACCGGTCCAGCTTCTCGAGCATGGTGATGTGGTCGGCGGTGACCGAGTGCAGGCCCTCATGCAGCAGGGTCTCGACCATCGAAGCCGGACGCGACGGATTGTTGTGCAGGATGATATGCGCGCCGCCGCCCGACGTCGGGTTGTATGACCCGTAGGTATCGCCGCTGGCGTAGTCCTCGTCGTATTCCTTCTGCGACAGCAGTCCGTGGTCGAGCGCGCTGTCCTGGCTGTGCACCTCGATATCGGGTGCCACCTTGAGCAGGTGATCGGCGAGTGCCGCCATCGGGCGCATGCTCGACTTGATCCGCGCGTTGTTCGCGATCAGGCGATACAGTTCGTGCGCGGAGCTGGGACGATTGCGGTTCAGCTCGTTGTCGGCGAGCCGGGACGACACCACGGAATTAATGCGCGGGTCGGCCAGCGCCCGCACATATTCCGACTGCCCGCCGGCGCCGCCAGGCTCCACGTCGCGACGGTAGAGCGGACGCGAGATGCGCTCCGAGCCACTACTGTCGGCAGATGTCTCACCGCGTCCCTGGCGCTCCAGCTCGCGACGCGCCTCGTAGCCGACCGGGTCGCTGGTGCGATCCTCGACGGCCTGGTCGAGGCGGTCCTTGAGGTCGCGCAGCCGGTCCAGGTGCTCGGGATCCACCTCGGCCATGACCCGGTCGACGCGGCGGGTGAGTGCGGACATCGCCTGCGTGGTAGGCGGCTTCAGCGGCTTCTCGCCAGGCTTGAGCGCGCGCCGGGACTGTTCGCGCGCCGCCTGCATGTCGGCCAGCCGGTCGGCCTGCTCGCTCAGCACCTCGCGCTCGCGGGCCGGCGCGGTGTCGATCTGCTTCTGGATATAGTCGGACAGGTTCTTGTAGGCGCGCGGCCTGCCATCCTCCGACGCATCGCCGAACTCGTCGTGCGCCTCGGCAAGATCGAGATCGGCGTGGTCGCTCAGCAGGCGACGCATCAGGTTCGCGCCGATCTTGGCGGTGTTGGTGACGGACGCCGCGACCGAGCTTTCTTCCCTGGGCGCAGTGCCGTAGTCCTGCGTCACCTGGGTGCTGGGGCCGTCCTCGCCGCCAGCCTCCTCGCCCAGCTCGCCGGCGCGCTCGTCCTCGGTCTGCTCGCGATGCGCCTGGCCGCGCGCCTCGTCGGCATCGTAGCGCGAGCCGCCCTCGGCCAGCTTGTCGGACGCGTTGGCGCGGGCTTCCTCGGCGGCATCCACCACGCGGGTATCCTGGGTGTCGGCATGCAGCTCGGCCTCGCGCGGCGACATCGCCGGCTCGTCGAGCCCCTTGCCGCGCAGGAGCTGCATCACGGTCTGCCCGGCATCGCCGAACTTCACACGCGAGCCGGGGATGTTCTTGCCGGCGTTGCTCTTAAAGAACTCAGCCAGCGCGTCGTGCGCCTCGCTCTCGCTCGGGCTGTCGCGCACCGCGCCGAGCGCTGCCTGTTTGAGGCTGTCGTGCAGCGCAGGCGGCAGGCCGGCCACGCGTGCCGCGCGCGAGGATGCGTCGATGATGTCCTGGCGGACTTCCTGCGGGTTGCGCCCCTCGGTGCCGGCCTCGAGCCCCTTGCCCTCGTCCCCGACGGTGACGACCGTGCCCTTCATGCGTGCGCCGGGCGGTGCCCACTTCGCCTTGCCGGCGGCGCGCTTGGCGGCTGCCTGGGCGCGCAGGGTGTCGGCGACGGTGAGCGGCTTGGCAGCGGGCGCAGATGCCGCCGGTGCGCCTGGCTCACTACGGTCGGGCAGCACGGGCGATGGAGCCGCCCTCTCCTGCGCCGGGAGCGAGCCAGCATCAGGAGAGGACGTCCCACCCAGACTACCACCCGCGACAGGTGCGTCCAGTTCTCTTGGGGAGCCCGGCGTTTCTACTACGCTAGTGTTTGGTGCGGTAGCGTCTTGCACCGCTTCCGGCTGCGGCATGGTCACCGCGGTCGGCTCCTGCGGTGCCATCGGCGACAGCTCGCCGGGCGGACGGTCCACGCCAGCGGGTTCGCTTGGCGCGACAGGCGCAGGTGGTGGCGGCGGTGCGTTGTCGGGATGCAGCGGCGATAGCGGGCTCGGCGCCCCCTCGCCCGCCGGTGCGCTCGGCGCCTGCGGCGTCGGCATCCCTTCGGGCACGGCAGGCGCAGGCGCAGGCGCAGGTGCAGGTGTCGACTCGGGTGTCTGCGGCGTTGCTGCCGGGTTCTGCTTGGCCAGCAGCGCGTCGTGCTGGGCTTTGAGATCCACAAGCTTGAGCCCGGCCACGTCCTTGCGTGCCGCCCCGCCATCCACCAGGGCGTTGATGAAATCCTTGCGGGTCACCGGGGCCGGCTTCGGTGCCGGCGGTGTGGGCTCTGGCGGGGTGGTGCCCAGTCCCTCGGCCAGTGCCGCGTGCAGATCGGGTGCGACCGGCGCAGTGCTGTTCGGGCCGTTCTCCGCGGTCGGCACGGCAGGGGTCGCAGCCGGCGCCGTCGCCGCGTCGGTCGGCGCCTTCATCGCAGCGGCAGCCTGCGGGTCGACCGGCTTGGATGTGACCGGGTCCGACGCGCCTACGGGAGCCTTGGTCGGATCGAGCGTCTGACCGGTCGGACTGGCCGTGTCGATCGGCTTGTCCTCGCCGGCCTCGGTCTGGATGTCGCCGTGCGCGCCGCCATGCAGCACGCCGCCCGCACCACCCAGCACCGCGCCACCGATCGCGCCGCCCGCGACCGCCCTGGCCAGTGCCTCGGGATCGAACTTCGACTGCGTGCCCAGCGTCTCGTTCTGCGACTGCTGGATGGCGTCGTCGGCGCCCGACTGGGCACCCATGGTGGCAGCGCCCTCGCCGCCGCCGATCAGCGCACGGATCGCGGTGCCGGCGCCGTCAGCGACACCCGCCGCACCCTTGCCGAGCAGGCCACCGACACCGACCGCACCCGCCGCACCGGCGATGTAGTGTCCGAGCATCGGCATCGCGAGCGAGCCCACGATCGACCTCTTGGCGTCGTCCACCGACATGCCGGTCTCGCGCAGATGCGCGTAGGCCGGGCTCTGCATCATCGTCTTGTCGGAGGCGTTGTCGACCTGGTTGACGGTCTCGTTGTAGGCGGCACCCGCGTCCTGCATGCCGCCGACCTGCGCGGTCGTGACGAGCCCGGCCACCTTGGCGACGGTCGCGGCGGTGTCGGCTGCCAGCCCGACCTTGCTCGCGATACCGAGCGCCACCTTGCCAGCAAGGCCACCCGGCAGCACCATCGTCGCTGCGGTCGGCAGCAGGTTGACAAGCGCCGTCGCCGCGTAGCGGGCGTAGCCGGCCTGGGCGACCGACGGCGCGTTCGGGTCCGAGCCGTCGCTGAACAGCGAGGCGTGGAACGCCTTCTGCTGCGCGGCGCTCATGTCGCCGATCTGGTTCTCGATGTGGCCCTGCAGGTTCGCCTTGGCCTGCTCGAGGAAGCGCACCGAGATCGGGTCCGCAGTCAGCTTGCGATCGACCAGCGACGCGGCGCCGACGATGTCCTGAACGCTGCCGAGGGCTGCCGCATTGAAGGTATGCAGCGCATCCGACGCCCAGCTCGACTTGGGGGTCGGTGCCGGCGGGGCTGGTGGCGGCGTGAAGCCGAAGCTCTGCCCGGCCTGCGGGTCCTCGAACTGGTTCTGGTCGATCGTCCCGCCGGTCGGGATCGCCTGCTGCGGCTGCTGGTAGGGGTCGGGCGTATTGGCGTAGGGGCTCGGCTGCTGCGAAAGCTGCTGCGGCGTCGGCGTGTCAGCCTGCGCCATCGGCAGGCCCTGCTGGGGCTGGCTCGGGCCAGCACCCATCATCCGGTCCTCGTATTCCTCCTGGTCTGCCTGGTCGGACGCAGCGCTTCCCGACATCAGTTCATCGCCATCGTGGTGGGCGCGTTCTGCTGCGGGATCGCCGAACTCTGCGGCGTGCCCATCAGCGGGTTCGGGTTGCCCGCGGTTGCCTGCCCTGCCCCGATGCCCTGGGTCGGACGCGCGGTCTGACCGGCCTGGTTACGGGACTGACCATACAGGCTCTCACCCAGCGACGACGGGATGTAGGCATGCACGAAACCTGTCTTGGGATCGGCGATGCCGTAGCGTCCCTGGCTGTCGCGCGTCACCTGGAGCTGACCCTTGGCGACGCCCATCGCCAGGAAGTTGGCGTGCGGCGGCGACATCGCGCCCGCCTGGGCATTGACGCGCAGGCCGGTGAATACCTGGGCGGCGATCGAGCGCGCCTGGTCGACGTTGGCCGGCGCCTGCCCGGTGACCGGGTCGCGGAACTGGTCGGTCTTGGAGCCCGCGGTATAGTAGTTGGTGGCGTCGCTCTCGGTCTGCCGGGCGAAGCCGTCGCTCTCCTTCCTGCCCTGCTCGGCCCTGAGCTGCGCTGCTTCCCGGCGCTGCTCGGTAGCGGCAGCGGCCTGCTGGCCGCGCTCGGCGACTGCCTCGTGTGCCGCCGTTGCGCGCTCGGCGATGTTGTCCTCGACGCCTTGCTGGCGGATGCCGGCAGCCTGGATGCGCTCCTGGTCCAGCCCGCCATAGTATTTCGCGCGCGCCGCGTTCAGCGCCATGCTCGAGACGTGCTGCTGCTGGGCGTTGACCATCTCGAGGTATTTGTTCGGGTCCGAGGTGGTGATCATCATTTGCTGGATGCCCTGCTGGGTCACCTGGAACGGTGGCGCCAGCGCCCGGCTCGGGTCGTTCTCGTCGAGCTGCTGCGCCCACAGGTTGCCCGAGGCGTCGGTGCCGAACCGGCCCACACTACCGTCGGGGAAGAACGCGTGCGCCTTCGCCAGCATCTGGGCGGCACCCGCCATGTTGCCGGCTCCGAACGCCTGGCTCGCCGCCTGCAGGCTCTGCGTCGCACCCTGCTGGGACATCTGCGTCACCAGGTCGCGCGCCTGACCGACGCCTGCATAGTCGTGGCGCGCGATGGCGGCGACGATCATCGAGGTCTCGGCCCGACGCCAGCTATCGGTCATGTTCATGCCCTGCGGGCTGGTGCTGACCATGTATTTCACGAACTGGTCAGGACCCTGCTGGGCTGCCTGCATCAAGCCTGGGCCGTTGTTGCCGCCACCCGGCGTGAACTTGCCCTGCAGCGGGTCGGACTTGTCATCGACGCTGTCCGAGAGACCCGGCACACGCGGGTTCACGTCGAGCTTCGAGCGCGTCGGATCGCCCGGCGAGAACTGGTTGCCGTCCGGGTCGTCGGTGATGTTCAGCGCCTTGCGCACGTAGGCCATCGTCTTGGGGAACTTGCCCTCGGCGTTGCCATAGTCGGTCGCGATGGCATGGACGTTGGCCGGTCCCGCCGTGTAGGCGGCGATCGACGAGACGCTGTTGCGCCCGAACTCGCGGTCGTTGAGGTTGATGTAGCGCGCACCCAGGCGCAGCGAGCCCTCCATCGTAGAGCCGTCGATCTGGCCACGCGGATCCAGATACTTCTGGGTGGCCGGCTCGACCTGCATGATGCCCTTGGCACCGGTCTGGCTGTCGGGTGCGCTGTCGTGCAACCCGCTTTCCAGATACCAGTGCAGGGCGAGGCGGGTCGGGTCGACATCCTCCTCGCCGGCGACCTTCATCACCAGGTTGTAGGCGCCCGGTGCCTGCTGCTTCAGCGCCTCGAGTGGACGTGGGTCGATGGTCGGCTTGACCACTGCGGGGGTCGGCTCGGACTGCACGGTCGGACTGGTCTGTCCTGGTGCGACCGGTGCGGCGGACGCGGGGATCACGACGGCAGCCGAGCCCGCCTGCGGGTCCGGCGTCTGGGTCTGCGCCGCCTTCAGCGCGCCGGGGTTGGCGGCACCGGCGTTGACCGCCTTCGCGACCGGGCTGGCCGGGTTGACGGCGGGTGCCGCCGCCGGGATCGCCTGCGCAGCCGGGCTGACGGCGGGCGACGTGCCCGTGTTCGGCCCGCCCTTGGGCTCGGCAGCGGCAGCGGACGGGTTCAACGCCGACATGATCGACGCACCGATGCCGCCACCCTGCGCCGGGGCCGCGGTGGTGCCGGTTGCCATCGGGCCGAGCGGCGCCGCGTTGGGCTGAGCCGACGCGGTCTGCCCGACAGAGACGGCAGGACCGGTGCTCTGCTGCGCCGTGCGGCCTTGCTGCGAAGCCATCTGCGGCTGCGGCTGGCCGGGCTGGTTGGGCGACATCGGCGGGATCGCTGGCTGCGCGGACTGTCCCGACGGTAGGGCACCGGGCGGCGGGGTCTGTCCCTGCGGGTCAGGCGCATAGCCGCCGTCGCTCGAGACCATGCCCTGCGGCGTGCTGGTGTTGGCCTGGTTGACCGCTGCCTGCTGCTGGCTCTGCTGCATGCCAGCCCCGTAGCCGTTGCCGCCGACCGCGCTGGCAGGCGGGGGTGCGGTCGGCGCTGGCTGGGCGTTGCTGGCCGGGATCGGCGAGCCCTGCATGCCGGGGGTCTGTGTCCCAAAGCCAGGGCGGGCGCCGCCGGTATAGGCACCGGGAATGCTGGTGCTGGCCTGCATCGCCGGGCTGTTCGGCACCAGCGCCGGGTTGGCAGTGCCCGACGGGGCGACCGGACGCACGGGCGGCGGGGCCGAGGTGGGCGCAGGCGCGGACGGCGAGACCGAGGAGACCGGCGTGATGCCGAGCCCGCCGGTGGACGGTGCCGACGGGGCGGCAGGCGGGGTCGCGCCGAAGCCCGCGGTGTCGCTGGGCACGCTGATCTTGGACGGGTCGGCGAGGCGGGTCGGCGCCTTGCTCGAGCTGGACGCCTGGCTGGTGGTGTTGTTGGACGGATACTGCACCGTGGTGTCAGTAGAGTCCGTGCCGGCGTAGCCGCCGCCACCTTCCGCCGAGGAGCCGTAGGCGTCGTTGATGTCGCCCGAGGTCTTGATGTTGCTCGCGGTCTGCGCAGCCGTGGATCCGCTCGCGCTTTGCGCCGCACCCGCTGCCGCTGCCTTGTTGTCGTTCAGCGCCTTCTTGGCATCCGACGCGGCGTCGAGATCGTCCTGCGTCTGCTGGATGCCCTGGTAGGCGCCATAGATCGACATGACGGCCTGCGCGCCGCCGAACAAGCCCTGGGTGAAACTGCCGAGACCGCCTACCGACATTGCCTGATCCTTAGAACATCGCGGCCATCGAGAGCGCGCCGCCGACTGCCGAGCCGATGCCCTGCATGGTCTGCGCGTTCTCGGTGTCGAGCATGTTGCCGTAGGTCGCTTCGTTGCTGAACTGGCTGTTCATCGCGCTGGAGCTGGTGCCGAGCGACTGGTTGGCGAGCGAGCCGTAATTCGTGTTGTCCTCGAGCGCGCCGTAGGTGCTGGCGGTGTTGTTGGACGCATTGATACCCGAAGCGCCCGAGCTGGCGGCACCGCCGTAGTCGTTGGTGATGGCGCTGGAATAGCCGCGTCCGGTGTTGATCGCGGTGTTCTCGAGGGACATGCCCTCCATCTGGCTGTTGATGCGCGACGACGTGCCGGCTGCCGCGGTCGCTGCCGCCTGGCTCACGCGGGTGCCGAGATCGAGTGCTCCGAACCGGGTCTGGCTCGGGTCGATGCCGTAGCTCTCCAGCGACGACAGGCTGGAGCTGCGCGCCGCGTCATACTGCGATGCGACGTCGCCCTCGGCCTGGCCGGCTGCCTGATTGGCCTGCGACGGCGAGTTGTAGTTCGACGCCTGCTGGGCGAACTGGCCCTCGATCGGCTTGTAGACCGAGTTGTATTCGGACTGGGCTGCACTCGCGTCGGCTGTCTGTGCGTTCGAGTTCGCCGTCATCGAGCCGAGGTAGCTTTGGACGTAGGGCTCGGTCTGGTTGTATTCCGACTGCGCCTGCGCGAGCTGCTGCTGCTGCGTGGCGTTCTGCATCGTCGCCGCCTGCAGCGACGCGGTGGCGATCGGCTGGTAGTTCGGGACGGTGACCGCCGATGAACCCTTGCTTCCCATGACTACAATGCCTCGCTCATGTCGTTCGGAACCCGCTCCCAGCTACGCGAGCGCACGTTCAGCCAAGGGCAGGAGGCACGGGTCATGGTCAGCAGGAACAGGCTGGCCACACGACCGTCGGGAGACTTCACCACGTCGCGCAGCACCGCCTCGACAAACCAGCCCGCGCGCAGATCCAGCTCCATCGCCTTGTAGTTGTCGCTGGGCACCGGGGCGACCAGCTTGGCGCAACCGAGCTGGTTGAACCCGTAATCGAAGGCCATCCACATCAGCGTGCGCGAGCACCAGCGTCCCTGGCCCGCCATGTGGACGGCAATCGCGTTGCCCATGTAGTCGCTGAATACGAAGCCACCCAGCACGCTTCCCTTGGCGTGCCGGGCGATACTGTGGTCGAAGCCCTCGGCGAACCGGCCCCCGGCCTGCTCCATGATCCACGCCCCGTCGCCGGGATGGTCGATCCTTATGGAGAGATCAGGGGCAGGGGCCGCGTGCATTTAGCGCCAGCGGACCCAGCCTGTGCTGCGTCCCAGATAGCGCATGACGATTGCAGTCTGCGCCACACCCGCCGTCGGGCTATTCGGGATTGCATTGCCGAAGCGATCGACCACGGTGAGAGCCGTGACAGCAGACTGGAACGACAGCTCGACCTTGGTGCCGAACAGCACCTGCGGGAGCTGCACCGTGAGCGCAGCCAGAGCAGCAGCGTTGGCGACATAGAGATCGACCTGGTTCGCAGCCATCTTGATCACCGCACCCGTGACCGGGGTGATGACCGTGACCGGCCCGCCATGGGCCTCGTTGCGGAACGACCCCGAGGGGTTCTGGAACGACATTCTTGTGTGTCCTATCGGGTTTCGGGGGAGAGCCCGGCGCTACTTCTTCTTCAGCGCCTTCTTCATGGAGACCGGCCCGCCGGTGGACTTCGGTCCCTGGATCGGCTTGGCCGGCATGACCTTGCCGGGACCGCCCGGCACGTCGCCCGACGGGCTCGAGCCGCGAACGGGGGACACGGTGGCCTTCTTGCCGCCGGTAAACTTGGTTCCAGCCATGGTCGGATTACTCCCTACGGTAGTGGTTATTATGCACAGGATGACGCGTAAGCACCACGAGGTTCTTTCGATATAGTCACAGAATTACGCACAGGATGGGTAAGGTAGAGGGTGCTACCGTAGCGATTGAAAGGGTGCCGGATGCCGCAAACCCGAAGGCGCCATCGCCGCTCGTATCGTTGGCGGCGCTGGCGCTGCCCTCGCTACTGGTCTCCAGCTCGCCTGCACCAGTGGCTGGGTCCGCTTGAGACAGAACCCCCTCAGATCTGAACGCCGGCAGCGTGACGGTCGCGGCCACGTCGTTGGTCTGACCGATCTGGCCCGTGGTGGAGAAGGGCAGGGCGGCAGCGCCCGAAACGGGGTCGGACTGGTCGGTCTCGCCGGTCGCACCGAACGCACCGAAGCTGCCAGCGCCCGCGGTGGGCTGCGCCTGGCTGACCTGCCCTACCGTCGTGAACCCGAGCGAGCCCGCGCCCGAGGCGGGGTCGGACTGGGTGACCTGTCCAGCCGCCTTGAATGCACCCAGGGTTCCGACACCCTGGGTGGTGATCACCTGGGACTCAAGGCTGATCGGCGCGGTGGAGAGGGCGAAGCCGCCGAGCACCTAGAGTTCCGCCGTCGCGGTCCAGTTGCCCTCGAAGATGAACCCCCCGGAGCCTGAGCCGACAGCCGTGTATTGATACTGGTTGGGGTTCACCATCACGAGTGCGCCGCTCGCGCAGTTGACCGTTCCGGTCCCCACGTAGGTTATCGTGGGCGTGGAGCGCATCGGCTGCACAAGATTTCCGATACCGCCGACGCCGATGCCGTTCTGCGTATAACCATAGGCGAGGAAGCTCCCCGATTGCAGGAAGCGGAGGTTCTTCGCACTCTCGGTCGCGATGTCGACGTGCTCAAGCGGCGTCGCGAAGGTGCCGGGTTCAAGCTGGACCTGTCCGATCGTCAGCACCGCGTTGCCGGTCGCCCCGGCCTGGGTGCCGTTGATATTCATCGACAGGCCGTTGGCAGCGCCCGAGGGCAGCGCGGGGATTGTCGCGAACACGCGCCCCGACGTGGCCGACAACGCCAGCGGATAGGTGCCGATCAGCGTGTAGTTCGCGCTGCTGTCTCGTGCGCTTGGATAATAGAGTGACACGGAACCCGAGATGGTGCCTGCCGAGGTCGTCAAGCTGCCGGTGACGCTGAACGTGACCGGCTGGCCTACAAGGTCCTCGACATCGTAGCTTTCGATACGCTGCACCGCCTCGACAAGCGAACCCGAAGTCAGCCCGTTGGCCGTGACCGCCAGGGTGCGGCCCGTGGCGGTAAGCGCACCGACCGACGCGCTGATGCTGGTTGCGGTGCCGGTGTAGGCGCTGACCCAGCCATCCGCCGTGTAATTCGCGTTGACGGTGAATGGACCGAGACCGCGCTGGGCTATCTCGATCTTGGGGTTGCGGATGCGGTTGCGCCCCGGCGCCAGCACCGCCATCGCCTGCGTGTCGGTTATGGTCTGCGCGCTGATGCTTAGATACAGCGTCTCGTTGCCCGAGCAGGAAATCGGCGTGGTGCCGCCGACGCTCGATCCGAGCACAGCCGTGCGCGCCCAGATGCTGCTGGAGGTCAGCGTGCCGATGCCGCACTCCCAGGCGTTGCCGTCCTCGATCACATAGTAGGCGGTGTTGCCGACCAGGAACGAGCCGAACCCCTGGGCGTTGGCAAACGCTGCCCCGATCGTGAGCGCACCGGTGCCGACGGTGCTGGACTGCACCTTGACCCGGTCGAGGAACTGCATCGCCATCGGCGAGGACCTAGAAGGCCGGAATGTTGTGCTTGAACGTCCCGTTGGTCATCGGCACGCCCGGCTGCAGCGTCAGGCCACCCAGGATGATGTCGGCACCCGAGCCGGCCAGGCCGACCGTGTAGTCGTTCACCGCGGTCGTGCCGTCGGCCTTCACCCCGCGCGCGAAGCCGACGACGCCCTGGGTCGTCGGACTGAACGTGGTGTTCACCCAGTTGGCCACCGCACCCTCGTTCGGGCTGGTGAAGCTGGGCGTGCCGAACGCGGGGTTCGCGAAGGCGTCTGTCGCCAGCAGCGTCTGGGTGGTGATCGCCGTCTCGGGCGATGCCGGGATCGAGCCGCTGTAGTATTGCATCGCGCCGCCGTTGAGCAGCGCGTTGCCTCCCACCAGGGCGGCAGAGGCGAAGGCTTGTCCGGGGTTCATCGCATCATCCTGTGATCTGGTAGCCAGCGGTGAGGGCATCCACGCCCTGCTGCGTCCATTGCGCACCCGAGTGCGGGTCGTTCTGCACAATCTCGGACATCAGGGTCAGCGTGGTGCCCAGATTGACCGGCGTGCCTGCCGACGTCGCGCCGTTCGAGTTCAGGTAGGTGGACATCTGCCGCAGGCCCGCGTCGGACTTGGTGGCGACTGCCTTGACCGCCACGCCCATGATGCTGATCAACC
>CAXUCZ010000002.1:0-43944 GCA_964249675.1 uncultured Acetobacteraceae bacterium
CACCGGGGGCACGGTGCCGATCGCGGGCACCCTCTGCGCCCCGATCCAGCCATCGAGGGCGGCGCCGGCAAAGCCGAGGACCTGCTGAAGCAGGCGCGCGCTGGCCGCCGCACCGGCGTTGAACGCCATGTCGGCCACCATCAGGTCGACGCCGCCTGGCAGGCTGGGACCGGAGACCGGCAGCCAGTAGAGCACCTGGTAGATCGAACGCACCGTCGGCGCCGCAACCGCTGCCATGTCCTCGGCCGTGATCGCGATCGGGGCCACAAAGGCAGCCAGAACCGGGGCCGAGATGCCGCAGTTGGTGCCGATCAGGGTGCCATCACCGCACTTGCCCGACGACCAGTTGCCGGGGTCGTCCGGGTCGAGCGACAGGCCGCCCTCGGCCTTCATGGTCCAGGCCAGGATGGTCTCGAACGAAGCCTGCACGGCGCCTCGCAAGAAAAAGGCGACCCGAAGGCCGCCTTGCTCAGTGATCGGGTTGTACTGCCTGGCCCGCGATGGCAGAACGGGATTGACGCGCCGCCGCTGGTTACCGCTGTCGGATGGTCCGGCTGCAGTGGCGGCGCGTCGTCACTCGCACTCGCCGGTATCGCAGTTGCGGAAGTCTGTACCCGGATCCGATGGTGCCGGAGCGGAAGCAAGCCCGAGCGCTGCCAGCAAATCACTGACGACGTCGGCGCGCGCGGGCTGCGCTGCCATGACGCCTGACGCGAGTGCTGCAGCAGCTGCGAAGATCAGAAAGCGACGCATGGCGGCCTCCTAGTGGGTGGGGTTCGGGTCGTAGGGCAGAGTGCTCACAGCGACGCCGACACGGCCGAGATCGTCGTGCAGCACCGTCGATCGTGCCGTGAGCACACCGGACATCGGGCCGCACCCGGGCAGCGAGACGGTCTGATGCAGCACCCAGTCGCCGCGCGGCTCGGTATCGCGCGGGATCGGGATTTCGAACGGCGTGCCGAACCCGGCCATGGCGCTGTCAGTCAGCACCTGGATTTTGGTGCCGGGCCGGTCGCAATCGCGACTGGTGCACAACCGTTGCATCATCTTGGGAATGCAGCCGGGTGGCACGATGATCTTCTCGTTGATCAGCAGATCGTCGCCCGCGTGCACCGGCCCGACAACGGTCGCATTGCGTATGGACGGCTTCTCACTCGCCAACTCAACACCGGCGATGATGCCGACAACCACAAGACCGACCGCAGCCCCACTGAACAGCGCCCATGTCGACCACTTCAGCAGGACAAAAGCCTGATCCGCAAATGCGCTCATAGATGATGCCCCAGAAAGTTCAGCAACATCGTGATGAAACCAGTGATGGCGGCGAGGAAGGTCGCGACGTAGCCAAGGCCAATGAGGTTCTTGTTCTTTGCCAGGGCCGCCTTTTTCGCCTGCTGTTTGCACCACTGCCATGTCAGTTCAAACTCTTCTGCATCCTTGGTCATCCTGCGCAGCAGATCAATCAGTTCCGCAAAATGTTCCTCGTTCACGCCAGGATCGAAGGCGTCCCGCGAGGCGTTCATGCCGATGTTCTGCCAACGCCGAATAATCTCCTTGGTCGTGCGCTCCTGCGCCGCCGTGATCAGTGCCTCGATCTCGGAGCGGCTGAGGAATTGATATTCCAGGCGGAAGTGCTTGAGAGCTTTCGCAAGTTCGACTTCGCCCACGATCACGTCATATCCCGGCAGAACGGCCGGCTTGCGTCGATGGCGCGGACTGTCTTCGTCATCGTCAATATCGGGCATGCGGCGAACCCTTATCCGAGAGCCCGCTGGCGGTGCTCATCTCCAAGTCAGGCCATCGGGATCCGGATCAGTGTTCTTCCTCCGTCAAGAACAACCAGGTCGCCGAACCGGCGGCCACGATGTAGGGCGCGCAGCCTGTCTGGATCGGGTAGTGCGAACTGAACAGCACCTCGAGCAACAGCAACCACGCCGCCTGGATGGCCGCCGGAGCACGGCGCTCCCAGCCCGGCGCGCCGAACACGCCTATGGTCGAGACCACCGCAACCAGGGCCGACACAGCAATCCAGTAGACGCTCGGCATGATGTGCAGGAACGGCTTGTAGCCGGCGCTCGACTTCAGCACGTCCTGCGGCTGCAGCAGGATGGCGGTCCAGAGCCAGTGCATGGCGCACAACCCGTTGCGCACAACACGCCGCCCAGTCATTCGCGGCCATGCATCAGGCAAGCCATCGATACAGGACGATGCCCTGGTAGCCGATGCCGCCGTTGTACGTGTTGCCGCTGAAGGAGCTGTCGTAGGCGCCGCCGCCGCCGCCGCCATAGCTGGTCGCGTTCACGCCGCCATGCGAGCCGGCGCGGCCGTGACCGCCCCACGGGCCATCGGCACCGTTGCCGGTGAAGATGTAGGCGCCGCTTTGGCCGTCGCTGCCTGCCGCACCAACCACGTTCAGAATTGTCCCGCCGACCGCATTGCCGCCGCCCGCACCCGCCGAAGTCGCAGTCGACGTGAAGCTGGCTCCCGATCCGCCTGCCGCCGCCACGAAGTTGCTGCCGGTGGTCGGCCCGAAAGACGTCTGGCCGCCGGCGTTCTGGATCGGGCCGCCTGCGCCGATGGTTGCCGTGTAGCTGCCACCGGGTGTGACTGAGTACTTGCCCCAGCACATGCCACCGGCGCCGCCGCCGGCGCCGCTTGCCTGTGTCGACGAGGTCGTCGAGCCGCTGGCAGCACAGTCCGCGCCGCCACCGCCGCCTCCAACCGCAATCACCTCGACATGCCCGGCCCAAGCCGGCGCGATGACAGCCTGCGACGTTGTCAGCGACGTGAACGTCGTCGGCACCAGCTGCGGCAACGTCGGATAGAACGGCGGTGTCGCGGTCCCGCTCAGGTAGGTGATGTTCGCCGCAGCGACGGTCGTGTTGCCGCTCGGGACCAGCACGGTCGCGATCTGGATGCTGCTGGTTGGCACCGAGGTGGCGATCCCGACCGCCAACGTCTTGGCGCGCCGGGTCGGCAGCGTCGTGCCGGCATTGCTTTGGCCAGCATAGGTCTGCGACGGGTTCGATGCGTTGTAGAACGGCAGCACCACCGGCGTGTCGTCGGCGGTCACCTGCGTCACGTAGACGTAGTAGGTCGTGTTCGTCGCCGGCACCGTCACCGTGGTCGCAGTGTCCAGCAGCCACTGCTGGACGGTCAGGTCGGCATCGGCTTGCAGCGAGCCATACGCGGTCGAATCGGTGGCGGCGGTCTGCAGCACGGCGCCTGGCGCAACTGTCACGGTGAGGCCGCTGCTGCCGGGTGTCACCACCAGGCCGCTCGCCGCGGTGACGCCGAAACCGTGCGTGGCGCCGGCCAGCTGACCGAGGCCCTGCACAGCCCAACGTTCGGCATTCAGCAAGTCGGTGTCGAGCGGCACGGCGGCCGGGTACGGGATCAGGCGATGCAAGCGTGTCTCCTGCCGCTACGACGTCTTGATGCGGATGCCGACACCGATGCCGTCCGCCTTGGCCCCCAGCACAGCATTGGCGGTGGCGGTCAGGCTGCTGCCGAGCGGCATCTCGACGAAGAACACGCCCGGCGTGCTGAGCGAGCCGTAGCGCAGGCCGGTGGTGCCGTAGCCATAGCCGCCGCCGGTCGCGGGCGTGCTTGTGCTGCCGTAGCCCTTGGTGTCGCTGGCGTTCAGCGGCTCGATGATGTTCGGCGTGTTACCAGTGGCGCTCGCGATGGCGGCCGATACGGCAGCCCGCGTGTTCTTCGGCGCGGTGAAGTCGGCGAGGATGCGGACCTTGAACGCCGCGTCGGTCTCGCCCGAGTTGCGCGGCAGGGTGCCGCCGAACATGTCGGCCGAGAACATGTCGACGAAGGCACCGTTCATAGTCGCCAGCCGCGTCTGCGCGCGAGTGTAGGCCAGCAGGCTGTACAGATAGGCCCAGGCATTGCCGAGGCCGAGCAGCAACGCGTCTAGTACCGGCGTCTGCGTCGTGCCACCGGACGCCGGCGGCGCCGGAAACCAGCCGAGCGGCAGGACGGCGCGCAGCCTTGTGGCGAAGTCGCTTTGGTCGCCGAGTGCCATCAGGCGTTTCCGCCGGTCACGGTCACGTTGATCGTGCCGGCGCGCACCGCGGCCTCACCCGTGCCGCCGAGGTTGGCCGTGCCGCCATTCAGCAGCACCGTCGGCACGCCGGTGACGTTGGCGCCGCCGACCGTGTAGGCAATGTAGGCCAGCCGCGAGTAGTCGTAGACCGCGCCGATCGCGGTGGCGTCGATGTCCGCGGTGATCGCGTTGGTGACGGCCGTCGAGATTGCGCTGTTGCTGCCGGGCGCCTGGATGGTGATGGCCATGGTGACGTTGGCGGTCACCAGGTTTGGACCCTGCACTGCGAACCCGACGCCGCATGCGCGCACGGCGTTGATGGCGGCATAGACCGAGGCGATCAGGCTGGCTGGCGGGCTGCCGGTGCCGTTGTCGATGATCTCGGTGAAGTAGCCGCCCCGGTAGTTGCCGCTCGGATCGGTCTGGTCGGCGTTGGCATAGAGCAGCCCGGTCTGCACGCCGGCCGCCGCCTGGTTGACCGCCGCCACCGTGCCGGAGGCGAGCGTGGTGAAGTATCCGGCGAACCGCACCCGCAGCGCAGCGTCGGTCTCCGGCGCGCTGCCGTTCACGAAGGGCAGCAGGTTGGTGGCCGTGTCGATGCCGCTGATCGCGGTGCCGAGCAGATTAATGGCGCCCGCCGCTGCGTTGCCGGCGACACCGAGCGTGGTGCACTGCACGGTGACCAGGATCGACGCGGTGCCGACCGGGCGCAGGTAGGCGCTCGAGGCGCTCGAGTAGGCCGCCTGGGTGGTGTCTGCCACCACCGCGTAGATGACGCTGCCCATGCGCACGGTGGCGCCCACCGGCACCGTGGCCGAGGTCGAGCCGGGCGACAGGCTGGTCATTTGCACGGAACCGGACGCAGCCACACCCGGGAGCCGGGTCAGGCCGTAGTCGGCAACGAAGCTGTCGACGTCGGTGCCGCTGGAGCTCGCCAGCCGGGTCAGCGCCAGCACCTGGAGGATCAGGTACTGGATCCACAGCGCCACGGCCGCATTCGCCTCAAGGATGGCGCGCACGACCGAACCGACAGTCAGGTCGATCAGCGTGCTGCAGGCGCCCTGCACGGCCGCGGCGCTGTTGGTCACCAGCGTCGTGAAGCTCTGCAGCGATAGCGCCATCCGGTGTCAATCCGATCAGGTCAGGGTCAGCGCGAGGCTCGGTGGCAGCGACAGCGTGGTGACCAGGCCGCTGGCGGCGTCGGTGTACGTGACCGTCAGCGACACCGTGCCGGTATTGTTGGTCACCACGTTCACGGTGATCGGCTGCGTCTGGTCGACAGCCGTCTCGAGCGCCATCTGCGCGGTGACGATGCCCTGGATCTGCCCCAGCAAGACCGGCGTGCCGATCATCGCCGGCAGGCCGCCGCCGTAGCCGGGCTGCCAGATATAGCCGCCTAGGTTGGTCAGCAGCCGGCGAAGGATGCGCTCTTGGGTCCAGGTGTCGGTATCGACGGTGGCGAGGTCGCCGGTCGATGCGACCGACAGATCCGAGCCCCACTGATGTGCCAGATCCGGCATCAGCCCTGGCCCTTGGTCGTCTGCGTCAGGCCGCCGCTGCCAGGCAAGTAGCCGTGCGTGTGCGTCTCCAGTGTAACGCCGTTGGCCGAGACGTCACCGGTGCTGGTGATGCCGCCGCCGGTCTGCTGCACGCCGCTGGCGGTCATCGTCCAGGTCATCCCGCCGATGGTGAACACGATCTGGCCAGAGGTGATCGCGACGGTCGTGGTGGTGCCGACGCCCGCGAAGAAGCCTTGCGGCTGGATGTGCAGGTAGGCCGGGTTGGTGGCGGCCGCCTGCCCGCTTGCCGTCGCCTGGCCGGCCAGCACCAGCAGCTCGCCGGGCTGAGCCGGCTGCCCGGTCACCGGCGAGACCGGCGGCGTCATCGTGGTGTCGAACAGGCGGCCGACGATGACCGGATGCTCGGCGTCGCCCTCGACGCTCTCGACCAGCACCTGCGTGCCGATTTCGGCCGGGCTCGCGATGCGCAGGCCGCTGGCCGCGAGCCCCGGATCCGGCATCCAGCCGCTCTCGGTGCCCTCCGGCTGCAGCGTGACCTTGACGGCGTGGTTTACAGGATCGACCGCCGAGACCAGAGCGTGCCGAGCCTTCCCGACGCCGGCGGCCGCGGCCTGCGCGTGCCGCTGCATCAACTGATCAAGCATCGGGCAGCGTCCCGTCGGTATCGGCCGCCACGTCGTCGCGGTTGCGCAGGGTGACGCTCTGGGTGAAGCCGTCCAGGCCGAAGCGCCGCACGACGCTGTCGACGCGGTAGGTGGCATCCCACGACGTGCTGGTGCCGGTCAGCTGCACGCGCTGGCGCGGCGTCAGCGTGGTGTCGCCGGGCATCTCGTAGGTGACGGTGCGCTGGTGCGCGAGGATCTCGGCGTAGAGCGCCTTGGCCGTCTTGTCGCAGTCGGCCTGTAGCAGGTGCGGCCGCATGAAGGCGTACTTCTGCGTGTCCGGGTTGTTCGACTGCTTTGGCGGCCAGAGCCCGACATAGGCCTTGCGTTGCCGGCTGTCCCAGGAATGCACCTCGACCTGGATGCCCTTGGTGAGGCCGGCCAGACGCTCGAGGTTGATGGTCATCACCGGCGCCGTCGGCACCGAGCCCGTGAGCCCGATCGGCAGCTGCGCCGGCGTCGTCGTATCCGAAAGCTGCGGCTGGAAATAGACCGTGGTGCCGATGACGTAGAGGTCGTAGCTCTCGATGCGCGCCAGCCGCATCATCAAGTCCCAGGCGGTGGTCTCGCGCGAGTGCGAGATGGCGCCGGCGCGCTTGTGCTCGATCTGGAAATACTGGCCGATCGGCGTCGAGGTCGAGCTGACGCTGGCGGTTAGCTGGATCTTGTTGGTGCCGTTGGCGGCGGTGACCAGCTTCTGCACCACCTCGCTGGAGGTGTTGTTCAGGAACGCATCCACGGTGGCGCGATAGTCGATCAGCTTCGAGGAATAATCCCTGCCCTCGATGGTTAGCGTGCGCCGGATCGGATCCCAACGCGTGGTGTCGATGCCGCCCTGGATCATCAGCGGCAGCGAGGAGACCGCACCCTCGACCGCTCCCGGTGGCAGGAAACCTATCTGGATCTGCGCGTCGAGTGGCGCGGTCGCCGTGGGATCGAACCAGCTCGCTCTCAGCGGCGGCGCGATCTGCGCCGAGAAGGTGTCGCCGCGGCCGAAGTTGTTGCTGTTGATCTCGCACGAGACCAGGCCGGGCTGCACGGTGCCCGCAATCAGGATCTGCGCCCGCGGCCGGGCGAGCGAACCGCTCATGTCGCCGGGATGCCGGCCTGCTGTGAGGTATCGAGGCTTGGCAGCGTCAGGGTGACCGGCGCCGTTAAGCCGAACAGCCAGAAGTCGGTCAGGCCGTTCAGCGCGGCGATGCGATAGGCCTGCGTCGCGTCACCGAGCTGTGCGGCGGCCACGTGGAACAGGCTGACGTCGGTGATGCTGACGGTGACGGTAGCCATCAACCGTGCACCACCGGGAGCGCCGGGCTAGCGCCGGTCGACAGAGCCGCGTTGTCCAGCGTCCGGTTGACGTAGCCACCCGTGGTGACCGCCGCGGCAAGCGCACCGGCATTGGCGGACGCGGCGGCCAGCGAGGGCGCGTCTGAGACGATGCTGCCCGAGGGAGCGGCGGCGCTGATCCCGATCAGGTTGCCGCCGGCGCCGGAAATTATCGACATTAGCGAGCCCCCGGCCGACTGCAGGTTGCCGACCAGCGACGCGGCAGAGGCCGGAGCGCTGGCAAGGTTCACACCCGCCGTGGCGACGCCGCTGGCCAGCGTCAGGCTGTCCTGGGCGTGCGCCAGGAAGCCGCCGGCGCCGACCAGGGTGGCGATCGGGGTGATCTGGCCGGTGACGCTGCTGACCTGCCCCAGAACGTTGGTGGCGTAGGTCGAGACGGTGCCAAGGGTGGCCGTCACCGAGGTGATGGCGCTGGCGAGGTCGGAGCCGACCAGGCTGGAGAGCGAGGCGGACGAGAGGCTCGACGAGACGCCGATCTGCGGCACGATCTCGAGCGTCACCGTGTAGGGGATGACGAAGCCGCGGGTGCCGTAGTCGTAGGTGAACGAGGCGACCACGACCTGCAGCGAGATGCCGGCTGCCGTGAAGCTGACCTGCGTGCCGGCGTCGCGCATGGCCTGCAGTTGCCGGGCTCGGGTCGCTGCCGTGGCGCCCATGAACTTGCCGGCCAGCGTCAGGTTGGCTGGATCGGCACCCATCGCCTGGATGACGCGGGCGCCGCCGGGCAGCTTGTGGACGATGAGGTCCTGCTCGCCGCCGACCCGCAAGACGTCCGGGACTTCGTAGCCGGTCAGGGTCAGCGAGCCGATCACGACCGGGCCGCTGGCGCCAAACGTGCCCAGCGCGCCAATCGCGGTCTCGATTGCCTGGAGCGTGCCGCTCATCCGTTGCTCCAAACGAAAAGGGCGACCCGAAGGCCGCCCCTTGGTCCGTCAGATCCCGGCGCTCAGCGCGTCCAGGTGTATTCGCTGCCGGCGGTCGCCTGCGCCTGCAGGTCCGGAGCGCCGCGCAGGTTCAGCGGGTAGCGATAGGAACCGAACTGCGTGAAGGTGCCGTCGTCGTGGGTTCGGGCGCAGACACTGGCCGCACCCTCGAACGTCAGGAAGCGCGGGGTTGCTTCCTGCGCCCGCATGCACTGCACGTCGGTCTCCCAGGGTCTGCGGCCGAGATCGGCACAGCCGGCAAGCGATAGAAGCACCGAGATGAAGAGCACGCATCGCATCGTCAGAGATCCAGAACCGAGCAGCCCCGCAGCATGAGTCTGTCGTTCCGGTCTGTAAACGGCTTTTGGCGTCTCGTGAGACTTATATCGCCCGCAGCCCCGCTGGCATCGGCATCATCGAGTAGTCCGGGTCGTTCATGCCCTGCTGCACGCTCGGCCGCATCTGCTGCACCTGGTGCTTGGTCATGACCTGGGCGAGCGTCCGCCCATCGATCTGAAGCGTGACGTTGACCGGAAGCGTGTGGCCCTCTGCTCCGCCTTCGATGTAGGCCGTCTTCTGGATCGGGCCGGCTGACGAGGATGCGGGCGCAGCCGGCGCGGCCGGCGCGGCATCTCGAACCACGAAGCCATAGCCGTTGCGATGGTAGCCTGGTGGCGGTGGCGGAAGCGCCGTCATCCGGTTACCGAGGCCAAGCACCCCGCCGACGAGCGCGCCGGCGCCGGTTCCGACCCCAGGCACAACCGAACCCACAGCGCCGCCGACGATCGCTCCAGCAGCAGCGCCCTTCAGGTCGTCCGGCAGCAGCTTCCAGGCGAAACCGACGACCTTCGCCGCTTTGACCAGGGCCTGGACGATGTCGTCCACATCCTGCGCGAACATACGCGCATCGTTCGGGTGAGCCTTGACGTAGTCGGTCATGTTCTGGAAGGCGCCAGTCAGCAGCTTGAGGATGTCCAGCGCTGGGCCCATCGTCGCGTCTGTGGTCACCGCCTCGAGTGCCTTGAAGCTCTCCGTGAAGGCCTTGAACTGGTTGCCCGGTGCGCTGGCCAGCATAGAGGACAGCGGCGCATCGCCCGCGCGCTGCTGCGCAAGGTTGCGCTGCACCTCTTTCTCGATCAGGCCGCGATCGGCAATGCCGGCGCTGGCCAGGCGGTCGACCGTCTGCCGCGGGAAGATCTTCTGGATCTCGTCGGTGATCTGCTTCGGCGTGACAAACCCGGCCTTGGTGAATGCCGGGAGCACCGTGTTGATGAAGTAGGCCTGCGGGTCGGCCTGCAGCGTCTCGCGGTCACGCAGGTTGCCCTGACGGTCGCGCAGACCAATTCGCTCCTGCTCTTCCTGGTAGCGGTTCGACCGGGTGTTCGGCACCGGCGCCATGAGGACCTGCTGCAGCGAGGTCAGCGCGGTGCCGGCCCGGGCATTGCCCATGATCTTCATGTACGCCGGCAGCGTGGCCGTCGTGAAATCCAGATCCGCCGCGCTAGCGCCCGTGCCAAACTGCCTCAGGCCGGTCAGATACTTGCTGATGTCGAGATTGCCGCCCATGGCGACGGCGGTGCGGGTCAGCCGGTTGATGAAGTCGGTCAGCCGGTCGGTGTTGATCTTGCCGTCCTTGCCGGTGAGGCCGGTGAGCTCGCCAGCCTGAACCGCGTCCTCGATCTGCTTGATCGCGTCGCCCTTGCCGTAGCGGCTGAGCACCTGCGCGTTGAACGACATCTGCGGCGCGAGGGTCAGCGCCTCGCGGCTGTCGCCCAGCAGACCGGCTGTCGACCCGATGACCTCCAGCGCCTGCGAGTAGCCCATTCCGGGCACCCGCCGCATTGTCGCCATTGCCTGATTGCGAGCCTGGTCGATCTGCTGCGGCGTGAAGGCGCGCGTCGGCTGGCCGTTTGGCCCGGCGACCTGCATGGCGACCATCTTGGCGATGATGTCGTCAGCGTCCGCACCCTGCTCGTACGCGTCGCGGATGGTGTGGTAGCCCGCATAACCGGCCAAGGCCGTGCCATACGGGCCAATGCCTGGAAGCGGCGGCAGGCGGAACCGTGATCCACCGCCACCCGCGCCACCGCCACTGCCGCCGCCTCCGCCACCCATCAGGCCACTGATGTTGGCGAGTGGAATGCCACCCGGGACGACAGCACCGCTACCCGTCGTGAGGCCGCCGCCCCCGCCGGGCACAAGGCCCCTGCCCCCACCACCACCAGGGAGCGGGATGAACGGCGCTGGCATCGGCACAAGCGCCCGACTGCCGCTGGCAAACTGGTTCGCCTGTGCGCCGGAAGCCGCGGCCGCCGCTGCAGCGGCGCCCCCACCGATACCCGCCCCGGAAGGTGTCCGGATTCGGCTCGACGCTCGGGCGGCCTCCGCCGCGCCGGTTGCCATCCGCTGGAAGGCATCGGCCAGGCTGTTGGCGCTGCGCACCGCACCCCGCAACGACGACACCATGTCGTTGAAGCCGATCTTCGCGTTTTCCTGGGCCTTCGTAACGCGGCCCAGAGCGGCAATGACCTTGTCGAGCGTGCTGATGACGCTCTCGGCGTTGGAGGCGAGGTTGATGCCGATCTCATAGGCCGTCGCGGGCATCGGCAACGTCCTCCTCAAGCACAACCGCTAGGGAAGACCCACCAACGGTGATAGTCTTCCAGGCCAACCTGGAACGATCGCACTCCATGCCTCGCGGGCTTGCCGGCTTCTTCGCCTTCGGCCTTTGGACACGCTACGTCCAGCGCACCGTCGTATGGCGGCGGCAGGCGTTGCGGCATCGGTCGAATGACGACGCGGCCGAGAACTGGCGGGACTACGAGGAATACTGCGCCGCGACCCTCCGAAAGTCCGGATGGCGGGTCCAGCAGGTCGGCCGCAGCGGGGATCAGGGCGGCGATCTCATTGCCGAATGGAACGGCACCCGCATCGTGGTGCAGTGCAAGTTCTGGCGAAAGACAGTTGGGAACCGAGCTGTGCAGGAAGCCCACGCCGCGGCGCGCCACTATGGTACCCTGCATTCGGTCGTGGTGACCGAGGAAGGCTACACCGCCGCAGCCCGCGAGCTCGCCACCTCTACGGGCACATTCCTGGTCTCGCAAGCCGAACTACGCGGCTTGAGCCGGCGCCTGCGCCTCTAATCCAGCGGGTCCTTGATCTCGTCGGTCGAGCGCCGGTTCGGAACCGGCCGTCCCTCCAGCACGCGAACAACCACGGCCGCCACCGCTGCAGCTACCGTCTCCCCTTCACGGAACGCCGCCACGCCCAGCACGCTGCGAGGCGGCTGGTAGAACGCTTTGGCATCAGCGCTGCGCACGGTACCGTTCTCGAACCAGAGCGCTTTGGGATCGTCTGAACCAATCGACGCTGTCGCTAGAGGACCTGCTAGCTCGGTGCGCACCCCGTAGCTCTCGCGCATGTCACCGGATCGCAGGCCGGGGTCATTCTCCGTGTATCCCTGCCGGACGCGGTCGTCCTTGGTGGCCTCGGCCAGCTCGGCCCACGGCGGAAACGGCCCGGTGTTCTCGTCCTGGTAGGTGCCGACTTCATCTTGCGCGGTCTTGAGCAGCAGCTGCGCGCCGTCCTGAACGCCGATGAGGTTGGCGGCAATGACCTTCTGGCGCAGGTCGGTAAAGAAGCGGGCAGCGCTGACCGGGCTCTGGAACGACTTCATTCAGGGCCTCTCGGCATCCAGCGCATCTCGGCCCAGTCGTAGCGGCCGCCATCGAGCTCACCGAACGCAATCACGGCGGCCAGGCGCCGCGACCTGGACCACGTTGTCGAGACGGACGGTGGCACCCCATTCCTGGCGAGGATCAGCATCTCCAGGAAGACGGGGTGCCGGCTCAGTTTTTTGCGACTTGGGCCTCTTCGTCAGGTGCTGGCTTGGCGGCAGTCGCCTCCAATGGATACGTGACGGCGGCGATCGCCTCCACGCCGGTGTTGCCGACACGGCGCGCCAGGTTCTTCACCTCGTCCTTGGTGATCGGCATGATGACCGGCTTGCCGTCGATCGAAATGACCGAGCAGATCATCAGGGCATAGCGCAACCAGGCGCTTGAGTTGGCTGCTGTGCCCGCTGCTTCGAGAAGATCCAGCATGCCGGCCGGATCGACCTCCTGCAGCTGGAACTTGCGGCCGTCGCCGCTATCGATCTCGGATGGCAGCGGCATCAGCTTATCTTGTTCCGGAGCGACGCAAAGAAGCCAATGGTCTGATGCACGATACCTTCGGCCTGATAGTTGCCCGACGCGGTTAGCGTCAATGAAACCCCGACATACTCGTAGCAAGACTGCGAGCCGTCGGTCTCGTTGATGTACTGATAGATTGTGCCGCTACCGATTATGCCTGCGTTCCAGAACGCACTCTCAATGCTGGCTACCAAATCATCGACTGCGGAGTTGCCACGATCGACCGCGAAGCTGCCACGCCAGCCCTTCGGGGTGTTGAACTCGATCGGGATGCTGTTGAGCGGATCGGCGCGCTGGGTGCTGACTTCCTGCTGCGACTGAAAGCCGGTGACGTCGCGGATAGTAATGCGCTGTCCGTTCCACAGAAACACGACCGTGCAGTCACGGCCAATGACATAGGGATTGCCGAGTGCCATCTGCGCGCTTCCTTACGTCGCAGCCTGCGTGACCTGAACCGTGGTCCCGCCCTGCAGGTTGACGATGAACTTTTCGTTGATGCCCTGGTACTGCACCTGCACGTCCGCCTGGACGTAGCCGAGGCTGGTGCGCGACTGCGGATTGTTGGTGCCGTTGCAGACCACCGCATACGGCAGCGCGCCGGTCACCGACCCCAGGATGCCCTGCTGGAGCAGGCTGCCCAGGAAGCCGAGCAGCGTGGCCTGGATGTTCGACAGCAGCGAGGCGTTGATGACCTGGCCGACATAGGTGCCCATGCCAGCCGCCAGCGTGCGCGCGATGAAGGTCGTCAGCCGCGGGTAGTTGTCGCCGTCGATCGCCGCATTGCCCGACGCGTTGTGGCCGAGACGCAGACCCCAGTAGGCGCCGCCCGGCTGCGGGCTGGTGATCAGGTCGATGTCCTGCGCGAACAGCGCCTGCAGCTGCGCCTCGCTGTAGCGGTTCGCACCGCTGCTGCCGGTGTAGTTCGAGCCGGCGATGCCCGGAATCAGCTTGTTCAGGCCGCTCTGCTGCGGCGACAGCGCCGACAGGCGCCCAGCTGCGAAGCCCTGCGGCGACACCATGCGCAGCACGCCGGTGACGGTGTCGTTGAAGTAGAGGAAGTCGCCGTGCAGCAGCTTGGTCCAGGCCGAGAAGCCCAGCGCCTGCTTGGCGGTGACCGCGGCGGCGATGGTGGTGCCATTCGGCAGCGCCTGCATCATGTAGATGCCCTCGGACGACGCCAGCCCGTCCACCGTGGTGAACGCCGAGCTGGTGGTCAGGTCGGCGACCAGGCCAACCGAGCAGCCCTGGTTACGCAGGCAATACATGCCGGTCGGCGTGAGGCCGTCGACGCCGAGCAGCACCGTCGGCGTGATGGTGGTGGCGCCGTCGGTGCCGCCGACCAGCGCCGTCGTTGGGATGGCGAACGCTGTGCCGGTACCGGCCGAGGCAACGACCAGCTTCGAGGCTGGTTGGCCGCCGCTGATGCCGTTGTTGATTGCTGAGACCAGCTGCGCCCAGGTGGTCAAGCCGTTGTCGAACAGCTCGCTGGGCCGTCCGGCGCGCGCGATCGTTGCCGCGAAGCTACCGGTCGCCTTGCCGGCCGCGACGGTAACCGTGGTCGCGGTGCCGTTGGATCCGGTGAAGGCGGCGGTGAACAGCGGCGACATATTGCCGCCGTTGGTGATCGCCGCCAGCGTTGCTGCGGTGTCGGTGCCGTCGGTGACGCGCACGAAGGTGAAGGCGGTCGCTCCAGCCAGCTGCGCGGTCGCGACGTGCGTGCCCATGTCGAACGTGCGCGCGACCAGCGGACCGAAGTTGGCCACGTAGTCGGAGTAGCCGCCGCCAACGACAGGCTGGTTGACCGGGCCATACGACGCGGTGCCGACGATGCCTAGCAGGTTGCTCGGCACCCCGTTCAACGCGAGAATACCGGGCGTTACGACTTGCACATAGAGGTCGGGGACGACGAGGGCCGCGGTGTTCAGCACACCGGAGAGGGTGATGGGCATGGCTTAGTGCTCCTCGCCGTGCGGCTCGGCATGCGCGGCGGCGTGCTCGGCCTCCAGCAGCGTTGGCTTGGCCGCGTCCGGGTGGATCGCGATCACGCTGCCGCCGAACCCGGCCTCGATCAGCTCTTTGATGGCGGCGCTCTCGGTGATCAGCGCGCCCTTCTCGTGGTCGAGGAACCCGCTGCGGACCACCACGGCGGCCGGTAGCGGTGTGCTGCTGCTGCCGCTCATCGGCGCGATCTCCTGGTAATTCTGGTGGATGTCGAGGTCAGAAGTGCGTCCAGCGGTTTCCGCTGCCACTCGGCACTGCGCCGGTGCCCGTGGCGATCAACCGGATCAACTGCGCAGCTACCGTCGGTGCGAATAGTGCATGCCCGAGATAGGTCGGATGCAGCTGGTCGGCGGCCGTCATGTACTGGCCCTGGTAGACTTGGCTGGCCAAAGTGGCGCCGACATCGATTACGCCGACCTTGGTGTCGGTCGGGTTTGCTGCCTTGTATGCGCTGACCGCGGCATTAGCGCCGGATGCCCACGCGCTGCCGTTGGCGAACTTGCCGGCATACTCGAACGCAAACGGAATCATGATGGCTAGCACCGCATTCGGTGCGGCAGCGCGTAGCGCAGTCAGACACTTGGTAATCGCGCTCTGGTAGTCGGACAGTTCCTGAGTCGTGCCGACCTCGATCTCGTTGGTGCCGAAATTGATCAGGACGAACGAAGGGCTGGTCCCGGTGGCGCCGTAGGAACTGATCTGTCCCGCCGTGTCGAGAAGCGAGACACCAGAATCGATCTTGTTCCAGCGCGAGTTGCCGTCGTTGTAGCTGCCTCCCGCGCCGCCGCTGCTGCCCGACACGTAGTAGTAGGGCGGGATGTCGCCCGAGCTGTCGCCGACGGTCAGGAAGCCGTTGGAGCCGCACGCGCTGATGCAGCTGTCGTAGCCGTAGGCATCGAGGGCCGCGGCGAGGTAGTGCGAGTAGTCGTACAGCACGCTGTGGCCACCCGTCAGGCCGGCATAGTGCCCCTCGGTAATGCTGTCACCGACGATCAGGCCCCACTTCGAGTTCGTCGCTGCAATGCCGGCGGATGAGCCGCCATCGACCTGCAGCCCGGTTACCTGCAGCGTGTTTGCCCCGTTGTTCCAGCGACTGCTGAAGGCAGAGGTGACATGATGCAGGATCAGCGTGTTGGTCGCACTCGCGACCAGGCCGGACAGCGTGATGCTTGAGGTGGCCGCGACGTTATCGGTCAGCTTGCCGTTGAGAAAGTAGGAGACCACCGAGGTGGATGACGGCGAGTTGAGCAGGATCTGCGCCGTGGGCGTGGCGCTGGCGGTCCAGGTGAACTTGACCCAGGCGCCGACATTCCATGTCTGGCGGTAAATGCTGCCACCGCGGCCCGTGTCGCCTTTCCAGTTGCCTGGAGAGAACTGCAGCGCGGTCGACGTCACGCCAAGCGTCGTGCCCGGCAGCGTGTCGGTTTCGGACGAGCTCGCTGCCGTGTAGCTCTGGTTGTTGACAATGGTGACGGTGTTGGTGCCAGCGTTAGCCGGCGTGAAGGTGAAGGTCTGCGCCGCGGTCGCGCCTGCGGCAAAGCTCAGCGACGTAGGGGAGAAGGTGCCGCCGTTGTTGGCCGAGGGCGTGACGATCGACGCGGCGATCGTGCCGGTCGGGGTGACGGTGTAGGTGCTGGCGGTGCCGATCGCCCCCGTCGACGGACCCGACAAAGTGAAGCCTACCGCGACCGCGCCGTCACCATTGTAAAAGTTGATCTGCGTGATCGCGTTGAGCGGGGCGCCCGCCCCGTTGATGCACACGCCCTGCGCACCGCTCAGGCTCTGCAGCACCGTGGCATCTGAGAACGTGTAGGTGGCGGTCGCGAGCTGCGTCCCGGTGCAAAGCGTCTGCACCCCACCGGACGAGGGCGGTGCAACGCCCTGGTAAAACGTCATCGTGCAAGCTGTCTGCCCCGAGGCGGCTTGCACCACCGTCGTAGAGACGTCGACCCAGCCCGAGGCATTGTAGAGGCTGCCCTGTGTGGTGCCGAGGGTGCCGTTGATGCACTCGATAAAGAAGTCGCGCCCGACCAGAATAGCGTCAGGTGCAGAGACGCTCGCCCCGCTGGCCGTCTGCGAGTAGCGCGACATCGCATAGACGCTAGGAGTGTTAGCGGCATAGAACCGCATGTCCATGCGGGAATTGATGCACGGCGAGAGTGTGTTATCGACAAGCTGCGCCGCCTTGTAGGACGACGAGCCGCTATAGGCGCAGACAAGGCTCAGGCACGGAATGTTGGCCTCTGCGCCGGCTGCCTGCACCGACCACTGGCTATTGGGGTCGCTGAACCCAGGAACCGCACCGGCCGCCGCGACCGCCGTAGGCGCGAAGGTGCGCTCAAGAACCCACGTCACCATGATCAGTAGCTCCCGATCAGCGTCGTGCCGGCGTCGGGCGTGCTGACGGTGTAGACGTTGACCGCGCTGGTGGACGGCGTGGGAGCGGTGCCCCCCGGCCACTTGATCGTCGCCGGGAAGCTCTCGGTGAAGCCGCCGGTGCCGGGCCGCACGACGATCGTCAACGTCTGATACTGCCCAGCCTTGCCGCCAGTCAGCGTGAAGGCGACGTTGCCGGTCTTGGTCACGTCGTAGGTGGCATTGCCATTGGCTGGAAAAGCCAACGCCTGTGCGGTGCCGCTGACGGCGATCGTAGTTACCGAGTTAGTCGCGCCGGTAGCGGCGGCCGCGGCAGTGGTGGCAGCATTGGCTGCGGTTGTTGCAGCGGCAGCCGACGTGGCCAGCGTCGTTTCAACGGCCTCGGCGCGGGCAATCTCGGCGGTCAGGCCGGTGTAGTCCGCCTTGCTGGCCCAGAGCGCGTTCCACTCGGATGCCGGCGGCACGTAGCCGAGCACCCAGTTCGGGGTGGTCTGCGCCAGCGCCAGGCTCGGAAGCAGCACAAGCGCCAGCGCCGCGGGAATGATGCGCATCATGTCACTCCGATCGGCGAGAGGCCGATTTTCAGGCCGCTCCCGATCGCGTTGGGCGTCAGGCTGCCACCGATGGGCGAGACACCGACACCAAAGGCGCCGATGTCGCTGGGCATCGGCTGACCACCGATTGGTGTCATGCCAATGTGAAAGCCAGTGCCGATGCCCCGCCCGCCTGTCGACGGGAACAATGTGCCAAACGTACTGTCCTGGCCGTCTTCGAGCGTGCCGACCCCGAACACCATCGGGGCCGCGACCAGCGTCTGGATCGTCGGGTATTCGCAGAGGAAATTCAGATCGCGCCGGTAGAGCGACGCGTTCGTGCCGCTGTCGGTCTCGGACGTGCCGAAATAGCGGATGCGCGTTGTTGTCGGGTCGCCCGCGTCGATGAAGTCGACGTCTGAGAACCCGTTGTCGATCGCGCCACCCAGCAGGTCGCGCAGCTCCGGCGTCGGGCACCAGATCGAGACCATCATCCGTTGCTCCTGGCGGCGGGTCTCGCGCCAGGCGGTGCCGGTCGAGTTGGCGTATCCGGTGGCGGTCTTGCCGTTGCCGCCGGTCGTGGTGATCGTCACCGCCGGGCCTGCGGCGGTCGCCACCAGGCGCCCGTCGGCGTTCACCGCGGCGGCCAGCCCGCTTGCGATTGTCGCCAGCGTGTCGGAGGCCTGCACGGCGTAGGAGTAGCCGATGTTTGCCGCACTCAGGCTGGCCAGCTGCGCCGCGCCGGGCGTGCCGCCGAACGTCACGACGTTGCCGCTAGACGTGACCGTCAGCGTAGCCGGAGTGGCGGGTAGGCTGTGCCAGTCGCGCGGGTAGCGGCTGGTGTCGCGACTGCCGCCGGGGATGCTGTAGATCGACACGTCGCACACGCGGG
The DNA here is from genome assembly GCA_964249675.1 of uncultured Acetobacteraceae bacterium. Taxonomy (GTDB): domain Bacteria; phylum Pseudomonadota; class Alphaproteobacteria; order Acetobacterales; family Acetobacteraceae; genus CAXMMR01. Next base: position 18,505 of record CAXUCZ010000002.1, read on the forward strand.
CGGCCATGTCCTGGTTGAGCTGGACGGGATCCGGCCAGCCCCGGAAGATCCGGACGTCTGATCCCACCACGCTCTCGCCTGCCATGCCGTTCGGGTAGGCGAAGCTGGCGGCAAGCGCGGCGATACTGGCCTCGACGGCGGAGATGTTCGCCACGAGCGCCTCGCAATCAAGTCGTGGAGAAGCTGGCGAGCAGGCGCCAGCCGAAGCTGGTCTGCTCAGCGGCATTCACCACGTAGGTGTTCCCCGCACCGTCGTTCAGCCGCAGAGACGGCACGATCGGCACGCCGGGGATGATCGGCATCAGCACCTCGAACGAGGCCGACCGGACGTCCGCCGGCAGCTTGACCGGATCGAGGTCGCCCTTCTGCTTGATCAGAATGCTGACCGGCCAGCCTGTCGCCAGCATCTGGTCGCTGGCGTTGGTCCGCCCGGCGTAGCTGGTGCTCAAACCCGGCAGCGTGTCCTCACCGGGGGCCGCAATCGTCACAGTGCCGTTGCACAGCACGAGCTCGGGCGGCTCGTAGAGCTGGAACGCCGACACGAACAGCGTCTGGTTCTGCCCGACGAAATAGTCGCCCACCTGCACGTTGGTGGTTTCGAACAGGCCGAAGCGCGTCGGCTTGCCCCACTGGGCCGGCCCGGCGAACTTGAACCCGGGCACGATGTCGAACGCGGCGCTGATCGTCTGCACCACGTTGGTCAGCGGGCTGCTCGACGTCGTCGGCCGGTATTGCGTGTAGGTCGAACCCAGGATGCCGCCGGCGATCCCGAAGCCCAGCGCGGCCAGGCGTTGGATCTCGGCGGCATCCATAAGTCAGGCCTTACTCGCCGTGGTGGTGGTGATCGTCCAAGGAGGGCTGCTCTGCGGCCGGCTCGGCTTCGTTCGACGTCTCATCGTGCGCCATCGCCGCGGTCGCCACGGAGGCCGGAACGTCCTTGGCGGGCACGTTGGTCGCGTGCACCGGCAGCGTTCCGGCGTCATGCTGCGCCTGGTCCTTGTTGCGCGGCTCGACGAAGGCGAGGTTCGGTGCCGCGGCCGGAGCGTTGCCGGCGCCGGCGCCGGCAACGGCGGTGCCCCCTGCATCGGGGCCGGCATGATAGGCCGGCAGGCCCTGCGGGATCGGCGCCGTGCGGCCCTCGGCCGGCGTGAAGTTGCCCTTGGCGTCCACGAAGTAGCCCGGGGCCACCTCGACACCGGTGCCATCGACGACATGATCGCCGTCCTCCACCGTGTCCTCGAACGGGTGCTTGAACCACTCGTGGGTGTGCTTCACCGCGTGCACGACGCCATGGCGCACATGCACCCAGGTACGGACACGCTGCTGCACCGGGCCGATCTGCGGCTGGATCTCGGGCTCGTCGGACATGATGGTCGCCTCTGTCAGATGGTGATGGCGCCAGACGCGCCGAGATCGGGGCCGGGCGGCACACCGAAGAAGCCGCAGAACTGGCGGCGGTAGCCGTTGTAGAGCTGTGTCCGCTCGCGCAGCTCCTGCGGGTTGCGCGTCCAGACGGCCGCCTGTGCCGTGCCGATATTCGCGGTCGCAGCAGGGATCGCTGCCTCCAGGATGTAGCAGTTCGACAGGTAGAGCCGGATGACCTGCAACTCCTCGGCCGTTGCGTTGGTCAGCCGGAACTCCAGCATCCCGTAGGCCTGGAAGAAGCGCCAGGACTGGAAGCTGCTGTTGCCAGGCCCGTAAGCCGGATAGCCGCAGAACCGTCGGACGTCGACGCGCTCAGCGTTGGTCAGAAAACCGGTTGCGAGGCCGATGCTGTCAGACACTCGACGTCCTCCAGCTGTGCGCCACGAGAGCGCAGGTGCGCGATCTCCTCGGGGTCGAAGATGACCTCGCCTGCTGCCCACTCCACCCGCACCAGTCGCGACCACATGGTCGTGACGTATCCGTGCGGCTGCAGCAAGCGAACGGGTCGGCTAGGCGGTGCAACGTCGGGCTCGTGCCGGACGTGCGCCGCCTGCCGATCGTAAATCCCCTTGGGCAAGGACTACAGACTCTCGATCACGACCGCGCGCTTGAGGTAGCTGTTCGTCGCCGTCGGGATGATCGAGGTGGTGGCCGTAGCGTCCGTCGGGATGGCAAACCCACCGATCCAATACCACGACTGCGCGATGATCTGGCGCAGTCGATCGAGCGGCTCGCGGGTCACCATCGTCACCGCGTCAACCTTCTCGATCAACGCCCGCTCGGCATCCGGGATGTCGGTGTGACCCTGGCCGGCGAAGTCGCCCTCGATGAGTGCGCCCTGCCCGCAGACAATGGCGCGATGGATGGCGCCCTGCCCGAGCGAGGCCTGCTGCGGCGACTGCGTGGTCGGAATGAGCCGCACGCCGAGGAGGTCGACGATCTGGCCGCTGCGATAGGCGTCCGACCCGAAGGCACCCCGGTAGAGGTACTTGAAGTCGTTGTCGCGGAACAGGCCGACCATCTGCTTGTCGTCGAGGTAGCAGTGATACATGCCGGTCGCACTCACCGGCGGCACGTTGTTCATGCGCAGCACCGCGGCGGCCTGGTTGATGCAGTCCAGCGTCATGGTGTCACCGGGCACATAGTTGGCCGCGCCATACGTGCCGGTTCCGGCTGTCAGAGCCAGTGAGGTCAGCTTGCCGTTCGGCCGCACGATGAACGGAGCGGTCGAGGCAAGCACCTGCATGCCAGCCGTACCGTCGGCGACCGTCACGTTGTTCGAGAAGGTCAGCGTTCCGGAGATGCCGGCCGGGGCGGTCGAGATATTGGTCGCGTCCGCCACCGCAGCCAGCAGCGTGTATGTATCGGCGCCGACGACCACCAGCATGCCGGCCGATGCAGCCAGCGTGATCACCGTGTCGGTGGTCGACAGGGTGTTCTGGAAGCCGCGGATGTCGTCGACGGCAATCGTCGTGCCGGCTGCGCCCAGGGTGGTGCGCACGCGGGTGTTGCCGCCGAGGTAGCCACCGAGACCGAACACATTCTTGCCGCCGAACAGCGCGTCACGGGCGAGTTGGTCGAGCGACTGCGCCGCCTGCACACCGTTGACGCGCGCGTTCTGCACGAACTGGTTGGCAATGCCGACCTGCTCGGTGACCATGTTCAGATCGATTGTGTCGCCGAAGGCGTACATGGTCAGGGTGTACTGCTCGACGCCCCAGCTGGTCGGGGTCAGGCCGTTGTCGAAGTTGGTGTTCGACGCGGGCGTCAGCGGCGTGGTGACCGGCGGCTTGAGGCCGCGGCGGGTCATAGTGATCGTCTCGCCGATGTTGTTCGGGATTGCCTGGCGGTCTGCGATCTGGCGAAAGCCGAGACGGGACTGCAGCCCGTCCTCGAACATGCGAGCGAGATAGCCCTGCTGGATGATCGGCTGCAGCGCTGCCGGGAAGTTGGAAATGCTCACTGTGTGGTCTCCTGGATGATGCCTGAGGCGTTCGGAGCGCAGGCATCAGCCAGCGCGGGTTGTGCCGCCGGACCATCCGGGCAGCGGTCAGATCGGGAGGTTGGTGATCCCGAGGGCAGCGGCATTGCGCGCGAGGTCTTCCCTCGGCGCCGTGCGCGCATCGAATGCTGTCGGCGCCGCCGGTGTGGGCGGCTTGGTGCCGTTGGTGGTGGTGCCGGCGACCACGCCGGGCTTCGGCGCGTCGGCGAACAGGTAGGGCCGGCTTTCCTTCAGCGCAGCCACGGTCTCGGCCACGCCATCGAGCGTGCCGTCGTCGCGGCGCTTAATACCGCCGGTGTCGGCCAGCCGCAGGATGTCGTCGACGTTGTGCACGCCGGCCTGCACGGCGGCGACGCGTAGTTCAGCGCTGACGGACGTGCGCTCGACCTCACCCTTGAGGTCTGCAAGCGCCTTCTCGCTGGCGGAGGTCAGCTCGGCCCGCTCGGAGCCGAACTTGTCGGTGGTCTCCTTGGCCTCGTTTTGCAGCTTGGTGATCTGGCCGCGCAGGCCAGCGCTGGTGTTGCGCTCGCTGTCGAGGTCGCCGCGTTGCGCCTTGAGCTCCTCGCGCAATGCCTTCAGGTCGGCGCGCGCTCGTGCCAGCTCGCGGGCCGTGTTCGGGTCCACGTTCCCGCCATCAGGCGAGCCGTCGTTGTCGTCGGCCATCTGGCCATTCTCCTGGGGTTCCGGCATCAGCCGGGATGTGCGAGCCGGGATGGCTCGCTGCCGTCAGCCGCTGCTACGCGGTGACCTGGCGTGTTTCGGTCTTGGCGGTGTTGGCATCCTGCCGCACCGCCTGTGGATCCGTGGTGAGCGTGCTCGCCTGCGCGATCTGCAGCGCCTGCGCCTGAGCAGCGGCCTTCTCGCCCTGGATCCGCGCCAGCTCTTCCTGCGCGTCGTCCACGTCGGTCATGGCCGCATATTTGGTGACCGCCGTCTCCTGGCTGACGATGCCACCGTCCAGCGCCGTCACCAGCGCCTGCGCGTTCTGCAGCAGGTCATTGTTCGTCGGCTGGAAGTAGGTCGGCCAGCGCAGCTCGAGGCCGGTCGCATCCAGCGTCATGCCGTCCACGTCGCCGACCAGCAGCCCGCCCTCGACCTGCTGTGACGCGGAGCACACCATGCGCAGCAGCCCGAGCAGTCCGCTCTCGCCGTAGGAGAGGCGCAGGCGGCCGGTCAGCTGGCACAGCGCCAGGTTCATCAGCTCCTGACTCTTGCCGGACTGTGCTGCGGTCAGTCGGTCGCTGTCGGCGCGATTGCCGTGGATGGCCTCCAGCGCCAGGCTGCGCAGGTAGCGCACCTGCTCAAGCACCACACTCGCGGCGGCGCCGTTGATCTCCAGCAGCTTGGCATCGGCATCCGGCGGCAGGTTCAGGGCCTGGGCAGATCCGCCGGCGTGACCCTGGCCGTCCTGGCCGGCCTTGATCACCAGCACCGGGTCAGAGGCGTACTTCAGCCCGCGGCCACCCTGGCTGAGCAGGTAGTCGATCTCGATGACGGTATCGATCGCCGCTTCGAACGTGCAGGCGCCGTCGGTGGTGTCGCCGCCGGGCAGATTGCGTATCCAGACCATCGGTACAAAGCCGAGGCCGTGGCGCAGGCTGCGTTTCGTGTCGATCGGCGGCAGTTTGCCGGCCTTGGCGTCGTCCACGGTCTGCGGGACGAACCAAGTCTCATCGGTGTCGTCCCACTCGCGCTGAAACCAGAACTGCAGGCTGTAGTCGTTTGGCGCGATCGCGTAGCCCTGGCTGGCCAGCGCGTCGCCTCGGACCTTGTAGCGCTGGGTGACGCGCTCCAGCACGCGTGGCTGCCCGACAGCCCAAGTCGGCGTCAGGTTGATGGTCGGGATCACCGTAAAGCTTGGCCGCCGGTTGATGACCTGGAACTGGATGCAGACCGAGCCGACCGAGCCGCGCGTCGCCGCGTCGAGCATGATCTCCGGCAGGTCGCTCTCTCGGATCAGGTCGACTATCTGGCTGCGGGTGCTGGGGTCATCGGCGATGACGGCCGGGAAATGGCCCTCGCCGAACAGCAGCGATACGCTGTCATCGACCACGGTGCGGCAGAGGTTCGAGCGCACCGACGGGCGACGGTTGTCGAGCGGGACGTATTCGCCGGCCGGCGAGCGTTCGGTCGAGAACGAGTGGTCGAGGGCGGCGTACATGGTGCCGAACAGCACGCGTGTGAGCGCGTCGATGCGCGCCGCGCGGGGTGGAAGGTCGTTATCACGCGAGTAGCGGTTCTGCAGGGCCAGCCAATCCACGTTCGGCCCTCCTGCGGGTTATCGGCCGAGGCTGATCGGCGACGGCGACCAGCGGGCCGGCTGCGGAGGAGCCACCAGCATGGAAAATGCCCGGCTACAGGCGTCCGTGATGTCGTCGTGTGCAACGGCTGGGAAGCCGGCCAGCTCGTCAAGCAGCGCCCGGTTCCACGGCGCCTTGACCATCGACACGGCGCCGGCGTTGACCTGCGACGCAAACGGCGCGGCGCGCGTGGTCTTGTCGCCCGTCTCCGGCGAGCTCTCGACGATGAAGCCCATCAGCTTGCGGGTGAGGTAGAGGATCTGCGTCTTGCCGGCCTGGCCGGGATCCTGTGGCAGCCCGATATGAACGCCACGGCCATCGAGAGCCGCCGTGTTGACGATCGCCGCCTCGACCTCGTCGGGACCACCGCGGAGCCGCACCACGTCGAGAACAACGAACCGGTCGTCCGGCAGCCGCGCCAGCTTCACGCCGACTGTCCAGTCCGGGTCGCGCGTTCCAACCTGGGCAGTAGCGGCGAGGTCCCAGGCCCGAACGATCGAGCCGCCAAGCGGTGCTGCATCAAGGGGCGCGATCTGTGCGGTCTTGAACAGGCCGCCTTCGCCGCTCGCTGGGACGCCTTGATAGAGCGCCGACCATTCACGCTCGCCAACAGCGCGCCGCAGGTCGGCAAGCGCAGCTTGGTCATAGGCCTCGGGCCAGAGCGCCTCGCCCGGAATGCGTCCGAGAGGGTCGTCTCCACCAGCGATCGCAGGCAGGTTGATGACCTCCCAGGCCTCGCCGCTGCCGGTTTGCATGTCTTCGATGAGCCGGCCAGCCGGGTCAGACGGATGCCAACGGGTCAGCACGACAACAATTGCCCCGTCGGGCATCAGGCGAGTGCGCAGGACCGATTGATACCAGTCCCAGACACCGTCGCGAATGATCTCGCTGTCGGCGTCCCTGCGGTCCTTGATCGGGTCATCGCAGATGATGAGATTGCCGCCGAGGCCCGTCAGACCGCCGCCGACACCCATCGCGGTAAAAGCACCGCCCTTGCTGGTGTGCCAGCGATCGCGCGCCGCGCTGTCACCGGCGATACCAACGTCCGGGAACAACGCCCGGAAAGCCGGCGAGCCGACAATGTTGCGGACGTCGCGACCAAACGACTGAGCCAGCGTGGCACCGTAGCTGGAAACGATGACCTGGCGGTTCGGATGGCGACCGACATACCACGCCGGGAAGCGCTTGCTGGTCAGTTCGGACTTGCCGTGCCGCGGCGGCATCGAGACGATCAGGCGCTTGCACTCGCCCCGTTCTACGGCCTCAAGCCGGTTGCAGAGCAGGCGGTGGTGCAGACCAACCCGGTAGCCGGGCATAGTGTAGGTGGTGAAGTCTAGGAGGCTAGTTCGCCCAGCCCGCCGTCTCTCCAGCTCCATCTTCGCCTGGATCCGCGCCGAGCTCTCCAGCGAGAGCCGCGAGTTCGGCGTCGGAGAAGTCGGTTGTGCTGCGCCGGACCGTCGCATTCATCTCAACGTTGGCGAGACGGGCATGGCAGTACGGCGCCGCGTCGCGTGCGTGTTGCGAGGCACCGGTCCAGTTGCCCTTGTTGGCCTCGATCGACATGGCGCGCAGCATGACCTGGAGCGGCGACATGACCCGGATCTCGGGACGGATCTCGTCGGGAAGCGTCTGCGCGTGAGCCTCGACGACGGCCTTGGCTGCTGCGGTCTTGTCGCGTGAGCCTGGCTTGCGGCCGGCGCCGGGGCGAGAGCCGCCTCGGGGCATCTGATTTCCACTTGATTGAAATCGTTATGGCGCATTTCCTGCACCGTAATCAATGGATGGCATACCTGCCGCAAGTTCGCAACAACATCTTGTAGCTGCCGGCGTCATTCCTCCAACAGCCCGAAGTGTTCGGCCATGCGGTTCAGCGCCGCCTGGATCCAGCCCTTCACCACTCGATCGTCGACGGGCACCCGCATCTGGCCGGGACGACGCGGCGGAGCGAACCGGATTGCCAGCTGACCGGACGACAGGTTGTCCACGATCAGCAGGGTGATCAGCACCTTCGCGCGCGGCCCGATGACGGCGTGCACGTGGCGTAGGCTGGTCGAGGCCTGCACCTGGGTCATCGCCGGGTGACCCTTCTGCCAGGGCGCGAGGCGGCCGACGTTCTCACCGCCTCCCACGTTGTTGGCGCCGATCTCGATTTCGCGAAGCTCGAGATATTTCAGCGCCGCCAGATGCTCAGGCCGGGAGATGGTGCCGCGGTCGTAGAGCCGGTCGACCGACGAGACCGCCATTGGTCGCGAGACGAAGCGGTTCGGGTCCTCGGGCTCCGGTGCGCGGTGGTCGACCCTGACATCGCCGCGGCTGTAGCGCAGTTCCAGGCCGTGCTCCGTAACGACGCTGGGCAAGGCCTCGGCGGCTGAGCGAGCGCGTTTCTTCCCTCGCCGTGGAGGCTGTATCGGTTTCGTCGCCATCGCGTTCATGCCCATCCCTCCTTGCGATCCCTGCCCACCACGAAATCGTTCGACGGCTCGACCTGTCCTGCCAGCCGCACGAACTTGCCCCCAGGACCGCGCACACGGGTCTGAGCGTGGTAGCGCACCGTTTCCACCCGACAGCCCTCCGGAACCGCCACAGCCGCGTCCTGGAGCCGCTCTGGGCGGGTTGCCGCGTCCAGAAGCACCAGATCCGCCGGAGTGGGCTCTGGCAGGCGCAGGCGGGCTTCCAGGTCGGCAATCGTCTGGTCGCGCGCCAACCAGAACTTGAGGCGCTCCTCCGGGTCGATAGAGACCGTAGCCGCCGCTAGTCTCGCCTCCAGATCTGCTCCCGCCTGCTGCGCCACCGCGAGCTGCGTCTCCACGTCGAGCGCGTGCAGCTCCAGCTCGCCGATGCGAGCGTGCGACGACCGGCACGTGGCCAGTGCCACATCGCGCTGCAGGTCGGCGTCGGCCATCCGCTGCTCGAGCACGCCGATCGTGCCCAGCGCGTCGGTCAGCAGCCTCGACGTGTCGGCGACGGTTTCCTCGAGCGAGCGGATGACGCGGTTCGCGTCAGTCAGCTGCCCGGTGGCGCTGTTGGAGAAGCCGCTGGCCAGCGTTGCGCGAGCTTCGGCCGCACGCAGTCGGCGGGAACACCGGATCCACATCAGGCCGATCACGATCCCGACCAGATCGACCCCGAGATGGAACGACCGAGCGGGCTGAGGGATTGTCATGCCACTGGATCCGCTGTGCATGTGTTGCCAAGCGTTGGAGGAAACCGGCTATGACCCGAACCGCCACGTCGCCCGGTGAGATCCTCCGCGACGAGTTCATGAAGCCCAGGCGCCTCGGTGTGACCGCGCTGGCTACGGCCCTGGACATGCCCGCCGGAAAACTGCTCGGCATTCTGCTGGGGCAGAGACCGATCTCGAACCAATCCGCAGCCTGCCTGGCGTGCTTCTTCGACACGACGGTCGGCTTCTGGACCAACCTCCAGGTGAACTACGACCTGTCCACCCCACCGCGGCCGCGCAGGCGCCGAACACAAACGGCGTGAGACCCGATGGCGGCGCCCCCTACCGAAGCCGTCGCTCCGGGACCTAGCGCCCCCCACCCCGGCGTTATCCTGCGGACCGAGTTCATGGTGCCGCTGGGGCTGGGCGTGACGAAGCTCGCCGCCGACCTGCAGGTGAACGAGCTGCGGCTGAACCAGCTCGTGCACAGCCACGGCAGGGTTACCATGGAGATCGCGTTCCGGTTGGCGCGCTATTTCGGCAACACGCCGCATTTCTGGCTGAACCTGCAGCTGCTGCACGACATTTCCGAGGCCAAGCACAAGCTGAAACCGAAGATCGACATGGCGGTGCAGCCGCGCGCTGACTGAGGCGGTCACGACCTCACCGCCACGCCAACGCGCATCCTGTCCGTTAAGCTGATCTGAGGTGTCACGTGCAGCAAGTGGGTCAAGTGAGTCATTACGATTACGCAAGTGACCCACCTTCCGACCCACCCCCCTTCTTCTTCTAACCTTCTTAAATATAAAGGTTTATTATTATAGGGGGATCGTAATGGGTCAGCGTGTCGGCACATTTGTACAAATGCTCTCATGAGCTTTGTTGTCCTATATGAATGCATTTTTGCTGACCCAGTGACCCACTGACCCAAATCAATGTTTTCCGTGCGTTAGGTGGGTCTGTAATGGGTCATTGACGTGCTCATGCTGCTTTTGCCTCGGTTTTGGGTCGGATATCCTCCGGTTCGATGGTGCTCCACGGGATCCAGGTCGCGCGGGACTGGTGGCCAAAGGCGAACCGGACCATCGACTTGTGGCGATCTGCGCCGGGCAGGCGTTCGAGCGACCGGTTCCAACCGCTAGCCCAAGGCGTGTCGGTCAGGACGCGTGCCAGATGGGAATGCGACGCCGAGACATAGATCCCCTCGCCCCGCGGCCCGTCCTTGCTTTCGTATCGGATGCCGATTTGGCGAAGCTCGCGCTCAGCGGTGGCGAGAACCAAATCGGGATCGCGACCGGACGCGGCGTTGATCATGCGTCCGACGGTCACCTCGAGACGGCCGCCGTTGCTCGGTGATATGCCCATGCGATGCTGCGTCAGATACGAGAGCAGTTTCTGTTCGTCGCGCTCCTCGGCTTGCTCGATCTCGGCGTCCCACTGCTGCCTGCCGATGAACTCCACGGCCTCGGCGTCGCTGATCAGCCGGTCGGTGTGCAGCGAGAAGGCGCCGGCCAGCAGCGTCCCGATCTGGTCGCCCAGTCGCCTCGATCCGAGATGGATGCTGACCGCCCGGGCAAACGTCTCGGCGTTCTTCCGAATGACAGGCAGCAGCCGCACGCTGCGCGCCAGCAGCGCATCCGAGTAGGCAGGCGTGATCGTCTGGGCCGCCAGGATTGACAGCTGAGCGAACTGCTCGTCAGCGGCCGTCCGGTCCTCCAGGGTCAAAGCATCCCGCGGCTTGAGCACCAGCGCGGTGATCCGGCTTTCGTCGGCGCCGTGCTTGATCCCGATGTTGATCGAGGACAGCGCAAAGCACGACCGGATGCGGAAGCGCATCACGCCGGCGCCATGGGCCGCCTTGAGGATCTCGCCGCCGCTCTCGCTGGAGGACTGCCTGATCAGGGCCAAGACGGCCTGCATGCGCGCTGACGACGCCGCGTCCTCCTGCTCGGCCTCGTCGAACAGCACTGGTCGTGCATCCGAGCCTAGCTCCCGCCGCAGCCCCGGCTCGGTGGTGTTGGATTGCACGCGCAGGGCGATCCGACCGATCGCCGCGGCGATGATGTTCTCCTCGGCCCACGTCTTGCCGGACCCCTTCGGCCCGGTCATCCACACCGACGGCCGCCAGACGAGGCCACCACAGATCGGCGCAATCGCTATGAAGCCGGCGAGCAGGGTGCCGCTGATCTTGCGCTCCCAGCGGAGCATCCCGCAGATCTCGACGAGCCGATGCGCATCGCGATTGGACAACGCCGCCGCCATGCTGCCTGAGGACAGCGGTCGCGCCGCCTCGTAGATGTAGCGGCTGCCCGATAGACGCAGCGGAGCGACGGCGTCGCCCACCACCAGCCGATCGCCCAGGTGCAGGACCGGGCGGCCGTTGTCGAGCCAGGCGCCGCGGCCGCGAATAATGTCCGGGTCATAGATGCCACGGTCACGGCAGCTGCGCATGAACTGGTCGGCGATGGCGTCCCAGTCGATGCCGCCCTTTGGCTTGAGCCAGTTGGTGTTGCGCTCGTAGAAATGCGGCACTGATGCCAGACTGCTGAGCCCGAGCTTGGTGTGCGCGGATGCCGCTAGCGCATGCACCTGCTGCCCGGAGCGGCTGAAGTAAAAATACACGCCACGATCGTGCCCGAGTGGGTCGACGCCCTCGGGACGCTGGTCGACCTCAACAGGCTCGAGCTCGAAGACCTCGACAGCCTCGGGCGTCGGCGGTTGCTCGCCGTTCTCGTCGAAGTGGTCCCACACGTTGTCAGGCACGCCGCTTCCTCCGCTCGAGGTAGGCGGTCACTTCCTGAAGCAGCAACGCGTCGAGGCCCTTCTCGGGCAACGCCCAGCCCTGCAGCATGTTTGCAGCGCGCGCGGCGAGCTCAATGTCGGCCCGCGGGCGCCGGCGCTCGATCATCGGCCGAACGATGACGCAAATTGCCTCGACAGCCTTCATGTGCCGCTCGGCCATCAGCTCGGCGATGACCCGGTTCAGCGTGCGCTCAAGACGCTCGCCCAGCGGCACCAGGCCGGCGTTGCCTCCTGGAATGTGTCGCTCCCGGACCGCGGCACGCATCAGGGCTGAGACTGCCTCGCTGTAGGTCACCGAGCCGTCGAGCACTGGATAGGCAAATGCCGTCGCCGCAAGGTGCAGATGCGGCGGATCCATCGGGGTGACCGTGCCGCGCGTCACTGCAGCACCGCCATGACGTCAGCCGGCGACGTCGCAATGACGTAGATCCCTCCGGCGCGCACGACCGCCGCCTGGAACAGCCGCTGCGGCCGCGACTGCCGCCCGTTGGGGGTCTTGACCTCGATTGCCACGAAGCGGCCGCGGTAGCAGCCCGTTAGATCAGCGCAACCGGGCACGTTGGCGCGCAGGATATTGCCCGTCGCCGTTCGGCCGACACCGCTCCCGGACCTCCAGAAAAGACTGTCCGGCAGCGCGGTCACCGCGACCAGGATCTCGCGCAGGATCGCCATCTCGTTCACGCCGCCACCTCGGCACGTCGGCCACGGCGTTCCTTCAGCACGTAGAACGTCCAGCCGGGTGCATAGCCGCGGGCCTTGCGGATCTCCTCAAGCTGTTCGCGTGTCTCGCGACCGGTCAGCAGCGTGCGCAGCGGCGTCGCGCGCAGGTGCGCCAGGCGCTCGGCGTCGACCACCTGCAGCTGGCCGGGCACGACCTCCATCTCCTCGCGCGGCTTGCGCTCGGTCGCCTGCAGCGGGCACGGCTCAGCCTCGCAGTCGGCGGCCATGGCCCGCGCTTGACCCTGCGGAAACGCCCGGAAGCACGTCTCGCAGGTCGTGATGCCCGGGGCCTTCGGCTTGCGCTTCTTGGCGTCAAGCGACCACTCGCGGGGATCGTCCGGCAGCCCGTGGCGGTGGCAGTTCCCAACATGGTCGAGGATCACGGCCTTGCTGCCGTCGGGCTTCGGGCGCAAGACACGGCCGACCTGCTGCAGCCACATCGACAGCGACTTAGTCGGTCGCAGCAGGATTGCGCCGGCAACCGATGGAATGTCGGTGCCCTCGCTGATGATGTCGCAGCTGGTAAGCACCTGCAGACGGCCGTCGCCGATCGAGGCGATCAGGTCGGTGCGGGTAGCCTTGTCCATCCCGCCATCGACCGACGCCGCCCGGAAGCCGGCCTCTCGGAACTGCGCCGCTACGTGCTCCGCATGGGCCACGGTGACGCAGAACGCGATCGCCGACCGGCCGCCGAGGTGGTCACGATAGTGGCTGACCGCGTCACCGGTCACAGTCGCCCGGTCCATGGCGTCCGCGATCTCATCGATCGCAAAGTCGCCGGCGCGCGTCGCGGCGCCGGAGAAGTCCGCCTCCTGGGGCGGCGCCAAATACTGGTAGCCGGCGAGATGGCCTGCCGCGATCAGCTCGGCGACCGACGGACCCAGGATCATGTGCTGGAAGGCGTTGCCGAGGCCGCGGCCGTCGAGACGCTCCGGCGTCGCCGTGACCCCGAGGTGACGCGCCCGGGCCCAGGCGGAGGCGACCTTTTCCCAGGTGCCGGCGACGGCGTGATGCGCTTCGTCGATCACCAGCAGGTGGGGCTCCTGCAGCTGGTTGAGCCGCCGCGCGACGGTCTGCACCATGCCGACCTGGATGATGTCGTCGGTTAGGCTGTGGCCTTGCATGATCCGGCCGTGCCGAATGCCCATGCGATCCAGCGCGGCGCTAATCTGCTCGACGATCTCGATCCGGTGCGCAACGATGACGACCCGCTTGCCCTTTGCCGCGGCGCCGGCGGCAACGCGGCTGAAGAACACCGTCTTGCCGGAGCCGGTCGGGCTTACGACCAACACGGCGCGGCAGGCCGCCGCATACGCCTCACGCGCCTCGGCTTCCATCCGAAGCTGGTAGTCGCGCGGGACGATCGGCAGCATGGATCGTCAGGCGGCCCGGATGTGCGCGGCTGGCTCGGCCGCCAGCTCTGCCTTCGACTTGCGCACGGTCGGGTTCACGATGCGCGCGTCAACCGACACGGCGGAGCCGACGGCTTTCGTCAGCGCCTCGGCGAAGGTGTGCTTGGCCGGCTCGATCTTGCCGAGCAGCTGGGCCTGCTCGAACGCGTCGTCCGGAACGGTGATGGTGGCGCTGATGCGCAGTTCACGAGGCATGATCTTCTCCGATTGTCAGTGGTGCTCGATGTCAGGGCTGCGAATGCTCATCGAGCCACCGCTTGATCCAGGCGAGCCGCGCTGCCCAGATCCGCGCCCGCCAGGCGCAGAAGCGTCCCCAGAGAATGGCGAGTGTGATCACTCATGGCTCCGATCCAAGCTGCATCTGCAGCTGCTCGAGTTGTTGGGTAAGGCGCGCGATTTCGCGGCGCTTCCACTGCCGGTGCCAGGCGCGGAGCGCGTCCGCCTCCTGGAACGTCACCGTCTTGATCGTCCGTTCCCAGTAGGCCCGGACCCGACGCGAGCTCAGGCGCGGCAGCTCGCGCGCGGCCTGGTCCTGCGCATAGGCGACGCCGCGCTCGAGGTGCGGCTTCATAGCCAGCACGACCACGCCGCGCAGATCCTCGACTGTGGTTGCGCTGCTCATTGCGTCGCCACCTGACACGGTCGTGTCTGTAGGCGACTGATCTCGGTTCGACGTTCCCACCACCGTGGCACGACCTTCTGCAATGTTCCCGGTCGTGGGCGACAGGGAACAGCAGAGGAGATGGACGGACAGGTAGACACAGCGCTGCGACCGCTCCGGGGGGAGTTCCTGGTCGCAACGATTATCGAACTGGCATTCGCGCGCGCCGTCGCCGAGCCGAAGCTGACCCGCCGCCAGGCCGATGCCTTGGCGCTGCGGGTTCGCTCGGTCCTGCGGGGTGCGGCGTGATGCATCAGGCCGCTGCCGTCTCTGGCACGACCAGGCGCGCCGTCGATCCGAGCAGGAGCCGAATGGCGTTTTCCTTCTCGACCCGCGTGAGAGGCGAGATGACCATGGCAACCGACATGCCGAGCATCTGCGCGATCTGGCGCGCGGTCTCGAGCTTAATTACTTCGCCGGCCTCGTAGCGATACAATGCCGCGCGCGAGACATTCAGCACGGCCGCCATGTCCTCGGCACGGCGCTGCGACTGCAGCCGGTAAAGCCGTAGACGCAGGCCAGCAGCCTGACCTTCAGTTGTGGCGGCTTCAAGATCGACATACGTCGTCATGCTGCGGCCTCGCTAGCCTGGCGCTTCTGCACGAACACCCTAGCCGCGTGGCAGCCACACCAGGACAAGCCCGACACCGATACCTCGCCGCAGAAGCGCCACGGCCGTGCGTCGGTCAGCGGATACTGGCAGCTACGGGCCGGTCCCGGTCCGGCTTGCGACACCGCGGCCTTCACCGTCGGCTGGAGGCGCGGTGCAGAGGGCCTCTGCTGGGTCACGAACCAGCGCTTCGGCGTGGGGAGCTGCACCACGACGGAAGCGGCCGGCGCGACGAGAACGACCTGCGCAGGCGGCATGGTTACCATCTCGGGCTGCGATGCCACGACGCGTCGGTTTTGGTGCGAGGTCATTCCCAGCCGCGACAGCCGCGCGGATACGCTGCCGAGCGTACGCCCCAGCCCCTTGGCAATTTGCGCGGTAGACAAGCCGTTGGCCCACATGCGGCGCAGCTCGACTTCTGCAACCTTCCAGGGTTGCCGGACGTAGGTCTGCACCTTAACCGGTCGGTCGACCGCGCGTCGCTTGATCGGATTCGCCCGCAGCGGCAGCTCCAACCGATGCGCGCGCCCGATGACAGCGTTCTTGCTGATGCCCATGGCCTGGCCAATCAGCACGGTCGTGATCCCCTGCTCCCAGAGATCACGCAGACGCCGGTCGCTTTCCGGATTCCAGGCGGCCATCAGAAGCCGCCTCCGACCAGCACCGCGATGGTGATGATCACCGCCCAGGCGGCAGCGCCGAGCAGCGCGACGGTGTCGAGGGAGCGAATCGTCATCGCCGCCTCAGGTCAGAACATGACCCGAAGCCGTGAGCAGTCGAGCCGGCATGAAAGCCTGAGGCACGAAAGGCACGTTCTCGGGACTTAGACGGATTCCGGGATTAGACATCGCAGTAGCTTTTTTAGACGGGGTGGCCGGGAGAGTGGTGGGTCGGGTGAAGGGGCGGCTGATGAGGCCGCGGCGCATCAGCCCGGCGAGTGTGCGCTGGAGAGCGCGGTGCGCCCTCGGGTGCCGCTCAAATGGGGAGCGTAGGCGGCCAGAGGATTCAGGTCGACCTGCCTCCGACCGCCAGCCAACATGGGAGCTGCAACACACCCCATGGAGACAAGAGTGACAGACGATCTTGATGACAAAGCAAAATCGCAGGCCGCGATAGACGCGTTCCAGGACAAGCTTGCCAAAGGAGAGTCAACATTTGGAATGGTCATAGATGGCCCGCTCTCTATAAATATACGTGAAGCGGGATTAGTTGATGTCCGCTGCCTGTTCCTACAGGGACCTCAGTATCTGTCATCCATACCGATGACCCTGCACTTGACCCCGCGAGCAGCAACAGAACTGTTGAGCGTTCTCCAGCACGCCGTTGAGGCTCGAAAAAAGATGGGTTGGAAGCCACCAGAAGGCGGCACGCCAACCGTTCAGTGAGGCGCTGCGCCCAGGTCTGCGCCGGGGCCATCAGGCGGCCACCGGCTCGACTGGAACGAGGTCGTCGATGGTGACCTCAAGTTGCACAGCCAGCGGCCGAAGATACTGGGTCGGTATGCGCTGATGGCCCCGCGCCCACTTGCTAACAGTGGCCTCACTCACACCAAGACGAGCAGCAATCTGGCTCTGCTTGATCTTCTTTATCTTGAGGAGGTCACGCAGCATCATGGACTTAGGTTTAGTATGCCGAAAGTTTCGGGTCAAGAAACCTTTCGTCTGGAGACCTGCAAAATCCTAACTAACGTGTGCAGTCTCCTTGAATGCCCGACAAGCCGTTGACCAAAGAAGAGGTAGAACGGAACCGGAACGCGTTGCGTCACGTGAAAACGTGGCTACGCTACCGGGAGATGACGCAGCGGGAGCTGTCCGAGCAGCTCGATATGTCAGAGCCAGCTGTGTCGAAATGGCTACGGGGCTTGTCTTCGATGTCTATGGCGCAGTTCATGCAGATCGCGGCGATCTTGCGCTGCAAGCCGGAGGATCTTCTCTTCCCTCCAGCAGACGAAGGTCGAGGCGAACGCTATCGCGCCGCCGCCGAGATTGCTGAAAACCTTACCAGTGCTGAGCTGGCGGCCTGGATCACCGTTGGCAAAGCCATGGAAAAGAAGTAGGGCCCGATTCGCAGGTGTCTTCGATTGTCACTTTGTTACGCGTTATCAGCTAGTTGGCTTGTAATGACAGAAACGTGTCCGTTTGGGGTGATCTGCTTTAGATCGAAAGCGTAAGCCGGAGTTCTTCACGATCCGGACTTCAGGCGCGCTGAAGATCAATCAGTTTGCAAAAAAGCCGATCAGTTTATCCCAGTTAGGATTAACTTTCGTCACACTCAACTTTTGTCTTGCGCTCTGTCTTTCGTTATACGAAACTCGCTTCACCAACCCGCGGCCCCGCCGCACCAAGGTGAGCGACGACCATGGCTTTCCCGGATAACTACTCCCACCGTGCCTTCGAGGCCCGCTATCAGCCGGTGCTCCCACTCGGCAACGACGCCGAGCGCCTCGGCGAGCTCGACAGCGACGTCGATCTGATCCGCAGCCTCGTCGCCCGTCTCCAGATCAGCGGCAACTTCCCCGACCTGGTTGAGCACTGCGACGAAGCCCTCGGCGACGCGCCTGCCATGGCGCAGCGTATCCGTGACAACGCTCGCTACGGGGATTGGGCATGACCTGCGCCCTCTCCCTCACCGCCATTTCGATGACCGGCGCCGCCTGCGCGATCGTGCTCGGCGTCGGCCTGATCCTGCATAGTCGCCTATCGCGCGCATCCTGGTGGTCGATCGACGCTGCCGGCAACCAGGTGTTCTTCGCCTTCTCGCTCCTGGGTGTGGAAGCCGTCACCGCGTTCGCCGCCCTCGGCATCCTGACCAATGGGGTGGTGTGATGAGCGTGTACGACTGCGGTGAGCGCGAGTGCTCATCCTGTGACCGCACCTTCGGGTCCAACCGCACCGACGCCATCCGCCGCTACGAGGTGCGCCGCCTCTGCATGAACGCGCTGGCGGTGCAGTTCCCCCTACCGCCCCTCCAGCAGGACGCAGCGTCATGAGCCTCTTTCGCATCGGCGGGGATGACGCTCGCCCAAACTTCGATCCGCTGCCCGGCCTGCACAGCCTCAACGCTCGCGTCGCGTCACTTGAGCAGGAGCTTGCCGAGAAGGACGAGGAGATCTCGCAGCTGCGCTACCTGCTCGCGGAGCGCGACATGGAGGACGCAGCAGCCCGCTGGCGGCCCAGCTCGTATGGTCGCGTGGTGCGCCTCAGCAAGCTGCAGCGCCCGGCATTGCGCCTGGTCGGAGACGCGTCATGACCCACGGCGGCTACCTGAGCACCACGCTTGAGAGCGACGATGGTGACGACAACGTCGAGCTGCGCATCCACTACACGTTTCGGCCTGGCAGTCCGGCGGTCATGTACCAGCGCAACGGCGATCCCGGCTGGCCCGAAGATCCGGATGAGGTCGAGTTCGATTACGTCGAGATCGCTACCACGCCACGCCCGCGCTTCGGCGATTGGCGGCCCGTGCTGCAGGGTGAGCACCGATTCGGGCAGTATCTGCAGGTCTGGGCCGAGGCATACCTCGACGACCACCACGCCGAAGTCCTCGAGAACGTCGGCGACGACGCAGCCGAAGCCGCGGAATACCGCGCCGAGCTGGCGGCCGACCGATGAACGCGATCGGCGCGGTCCCGCGCATCCCGCCCGTGCCCGATCTCTGCAGCGACCCGATGGCCAACCTCGCCCGCCGCATCCGCGCGATCGACTACCTGGACACTTTCGACAAGCAGGCACTGCTCGACCTGGTGCAGGCGGCGGATCAGGCGGCCACGATGGAGCAGCGCCGGCACGACGTGCTGGTGGACAGCGTCGCGTATGGCGGCCGTTGGCTTCGGCGTATGAGGCCGGCGCGATGAACGGCAACCAGTCTGCTGCCGACAGCGTACGCGCCGTGTTGGAAGCGATCCACAAGGACGACATCAAGCCAGTCAGTGACCAGTGGTCAGCTGGTATGCGAGCCCTTCGTGCGGTCGACCAGGACCAGCCTGCCCCCTACGAGCCAACGTTGCGTGCTGGTGTTCAGCTCTTGATTGCGCTCGAGGCGATGGTCAAGGTCACGAAGGAGACGGTCGACATCCTGCGCGGCGAGATTGCCCGCAGCATGGCCGAGACGGGTTGCCCGGGTCTGTACCTCGAGCACCACCACGTCACGCCGGTTGAAGGCCAGCGCGCGGTGCTGATTACCGACGAGGCGGCCCTGGCGGCGGCGCATCCGGATTTGCTCACGAACCCGAAGCCGGCACCGGACAAGCGCGCGATTGCGTCGCGGCTGCGGGCGGGAGAGCCGCTGACGGGCGCTGTGCTTGCGAACGAACTGCCGAAGCCGGGCATCCGGATCAACACCATAAAGTCGAAAGCTGCATGACCATGAACGCCATCGCAAAGACGCAGAGCGACGACGCGCTGGTCGACGTCCTTCGCAGCAGCTTCTATCCGGAAGCGTCACCAGAGTCCGTGCGGCTGGTCCTCGGCTACTGCCGGGCCGCCAACCTCGACCCGATGAAGAAGCCAGTGCACATCGTGCCGATGTGGAACCGCCAGTCCAAGTCCATGAAGGACGTGGTCATGCCGGGCATCGGGCTCTACCGCATCGAGGCGGCGCGCACCGGCGAGTATATCGGCAAGAGCGAACCGGAATTCGGTCCCGACATCACGCGCAAGCTTAGCGGCGTCGAGGTCACGTTCCCGAGCTGGTGTCGCATGACCGTGCAGCGTCTCGTCCAGGGCCGTGTGTGCGACTACACCGCGAAGGAGTTCTGGCTCGAAAATTATGCCACCGCCGGCAAGGAGAGCGAGGCGCCCAACACGATGTGGAAGAAGCGACCGTACGCGCAGCTGGCGAAGTGCGCAGAGAGCCAGGTGCTGCGCATGGCGTTCCCGGAGCAGACCGGGGGCACCAACACGGCTGACGAAATGGAGGGCAAGTCTTTCGAGGGGGTGACCATCGACCACGAGCCTGCAGCCGCGCCTGCCGCTCCGCAGCCGGTCGACCACGTCCAGGTCATGCAAGACCGCCTGTCGCGCTGCACCGACGCTGCGTGCGTGATCCGCGAGGGCGAGCGCTGGACCCGTGCTGTAGCAGGTGCCAAGGCCGCCGGCCGCTCGATCGCCGAGGAGGTGCACCTCTCCGTCACCGACCTGCTGGCGGACGCGCTCGGGCGCTTCGAGCAGCAGTTGCCGGAGTATGGCGCGCAGCCGGCCGATGAGGAGATGCCGGCGTGATCCCGACGGACGATGACGACGATGGACCCGACATGACCGACGAGGAGATCGGCACGCGCCTGCTGTACTTCGCTGCAGTCATGTCGCTGGTCGTGTTGGCTGTGGTAATGGCACCGTGAGCCACACCGCCAGCCGCATCTGCCTCACCTTCGCCGCCGTCGCCCTGGCCCTGCTGATCGGCCCGCACCTGAGCGACCACATCGTCGATGCTTATTTTCGGCAGTAACGGCTGCGCGCGGCCAACATACCGAGACTGGAGAGCAGCCATGAACCTTCTCACCACCCTCGTGTTGCTCGCCATCATCGGCGCACTGCTGCCGTTCGCATTCCGGCTGACGCTCGAGCTGTATGAAGCAGGAGGTCGGCGCTGATGGGCTGGTATGAAGTGACCGCCATCGCTGTGGTCGTGCTCCTGTTTGGCGTGGCTCTCATCGTTGCCGTGCCGCTGGCCTTGCTGATCCGGATGCACAAGCGAGCCGAGCGTCGGCGCCGGTTTCTTTACCGTCGGGACGCCGGGATTTCGCTGCCGCCCGAGTACGAGCATCGGCACTGGGTGGATCCGGAACCATGATCGACACCACCCTGATCGAGCGCATCAATGCGCTGCATCTGAGCGGCCTGTCGCTGGACCGAATTGCCGAGGGCCTTGGCATCTCGCGCTGGTCGATCGGCGAGCTGCGCAAGCGCGACCTGGCGCGGCGGGAGGCGGCCGACGGCATCGCTCCTGAGCGGCGGGCGGCGGGGGCGGCACCGCTGGCTGTGGGGCATGCGTTGGCGGAGAGGCAGCCGTGAGCGTAACCGCACGTTGGCTCGACCGTGACCACGCCGCTGACCACTTGTGCGTCCGGCCAGACGAGCTGCGTCGCATGGTCAAGACCGGCCGTATCCCGGAGCCGTCCTACCACCTCGGACCGCGGCGGCCCCGCTGGGACCGGTTCGCTCTGGACGCCGCGATGACTGGCAGCCTAGCGTCCATCGGCTCGACCAACGCCGACCTAGCTATCGAGGCCCTGTGCAATGACCTCATCAGAAGACCGCGTCGTCAGAAAGCGGCTTGCTGACGGGTCTATCAAAGAATACCGCTACCCGCGGAGCCGCGCGAGGCCACCCGGTCAGCACCTGCCGAACAGCCTCGGGGCCATGCTGGTGGCCTATCGCCGCAGCCCGAACTGGACGGCACTCGCCGAGGCAAGCCGCAAGCAGTACACGATCTACCTGCGGCCAATCGAAAGCATTAGCCACCTGCCGGTGCGCGATATTCATCGGCGGCAGGTGCTCGCGATTCAAGATGCTTTGGCTCTGCGAAGCGGCAACGGCGCGGCGTCGGTCTTTGTGCGGGTCATTTCGGCTGTCTTCGCGTGGGCAGTCGACCGCAATTGGATCGACTTCAACCCTGCCAGCCGAATTAAGGCTTTGGAAACAGGCCACTTGGTCGCATGGACGGTTGAACAAGCCGAGCATGCGATCGCTCACCTGGAGGAGCCGCTGCGCCGGGTCGTATTGTTCGGCATGTACACAGGGCAGCGCCGTGCGGATATGTGCCGGCTGACTTGGTCAGCCTATGACGGCCACGTGCTTCGTCTGACACAAGGCAAGACCAAAATTTCCCTGGTTGTGCCGGTGCATCCGCGTCTTAAGGCTGAGATGGACGCCTGGCGCTCGACGGCCACCTCGACGGCCATTTTGACCTCGCTGACCGGGCGGCCGTGGAGATCTGACAGCCTTTCGCATCGGATGGGGCATGCGGTGGAAGCTGCGGGCCTGCCGAGCGGCCTGAACATTCATGGGCTGCGCAAACTGGCGGCGACCATGCTGGCCGAAGCTGGCTGCTCGACGCACGAGATCGCCGCGATCACCGGCCACAAGACGCTCTCTATGGTTGCGCTCTACACGGCCAGCGTCAGCCAGGAGAAGTTGGCCAAGGCGGCAGTTTTTCGCCTGCAAACCGGAACGAAAAACCGTTCGGAAACCGGCTGACAAACTACTGATATCATTTAATTGCCAGTCTACGTCGCAGAAGGTGCTGTCGATCTCGCCGTCCAGCACCAGCCTGACCTCGATGGTCGAACCCATGGTGCGCACGATCAGGTCCTGCATGCCGGTGACCATTGCGTTGATGTCCACCGCCTGAGGGGTGAGCACCTGCATTCGGGCGAAGGTCAGCAGCCGCTGGGTCAGGGCGGTGGCACGGCCCACGGAACGCCGCGCGACCTCGGCGTGCCGGTTGAGGTTGCGCAGCGCCGCCTCGTCGAGCCCGGCCCGGGGCGGATCGCCGCCGGCGAGACCCGCCTGCATCATCTCCAGGCTGACGCTGATGATGGTGAGCAGGTTGTTGAAGTCGTGCGCGATGCCGCCGGTCAGCTGCCCCACCGCCTCCATCTTCTGCGACTGCCGCAGCGTCTGCTCGGTGCTCTCGCGCTCCAGCACCTCGCCGCGCAGGGTGGCGAGCGCTGCCTCCAGCTCCGCCGTGCGCTCGCCGACCAGCACCTCCAGCTTGTCCCGGTACTGCGCAAGCTCGGCCTCGATCTGCTTGCGTGCGGTGATGTCGACCGAGACCCCGGTCAGCGTCGGCCGGTGTCCAGGCCGCTGCACACGTCGTCCACGCTGCTCGATCCAGCGCTCGCTGCCGTCCGGGCGGCGGATCCGGAACTGCGCATTGAAGCTGCTATCGTGGGCAAGCTCGCGCGTCAGCTTGAGCCGGTAGCCCGCACGATCCTCCACCAGGATCGCGGCCAGCATCTGCTCGTAGTCCAGCGTTGCGTCCGCCGGCACGCCGAACTGCGCCTTCATGAGCGCGGACGCCTGCAGGATGGGCACCCCGGGGTCGATCTCCCAGGTGCCGAGCGACCCCGCCGTGAGCGCGAAACCGAGACGCTCCTCGACCCCCTGCAGGGTTGTGCGGACGCGCCGGAGGGCCTCCGCCTCGATGGCGCGCTGCACGTCGCCGGCCGAAGCGAGGTCCGGCGGCGTCCAGCGTCGTGCCCGACCGTGGGTGACCTGCTTCCAGGCCTCGAAGGATTTGCGCGGCGTCAGGCGCCCGGGTTCCGGGCCCGACGCTGCCAGCTTGTCGGGATTGCCGGCCCAGACCACCGTGTGCTGCTCCTCCTGACGGAACCACAGGATCGCGTCATCGGTTCCCGGAGAGAGCGGCTGCAGCAGCACGCCGGAGCCGTCGCGTGCGCAGGATGCGAGGCCCGGGAAGCGCAGCGCCAGGTCGTCCAGCGCCAGCAGGCTCCCCTTGGCGACGCCGAACAGGACCGACAGGGCGTGCAGCGCGTCGTCGGGCGGCGGCGTCTGTCCCAGGCACCGCACCTCGCCGCCGATGCGCAGCAACGCGCCGTCCGCCGAAGCCAGGCCCAGCAGGTCCGGACCGAGGGAGGCCACCGCATCGATCATCGAGCCGGGCTGGTTGAGACGGCCGGCCAGCGAGGCGATGACGCCGGACTGTTCGCGGCGATGCTGCTCGACCTGGGCATCCCCGAGGCTGTGCAGCAGCACCGACATGACCTGGCTGATCATGTCCACCGACGCCCGCAGGTCGGCATCCATCCAGTACGGCGTGTCGTGGTGGCAGGCGATCAGCCCCCAGAGCCGGGGCTGGCGGCCGGCGCCGTACAACGTCAGCGCGATGCTGCAGGACGCGGCGACGCCCATGTTGCGCAGGTATTCGAGGTGGATCGGCGAGACGCTCCGCCAGGTGCAGTAGGTCATGTCCAGCGGGGCACCGTCGGCAGCATCCTGGGCTGCGCCCACGATCATCGGCACCGGCTCGGCATGGACGTCGGCGATCAGCCGCACCCGCTGCTGCAGGAACATCCGCCTTGCCTGCTGCGGAATATCGGTTGCGGGGTAATGCATGCCGAGGAATGGCCTGAGATGGGACGCCCGCGCCTCGGCGACCACCTCGCCATGCTCGTCATGGTCGAAGCGATAGACCATGACGCGGTCGTAACCGGTCAGCCCCCTGATATCGCGTGCCGCGAGCTGGCAGAGTTCCATCAGGCTGCGGGCGCGGTTGAGGCCCGCCAGCACGGATTGCGCCATCGTGACCGGCGAGCCGAAGGCCTGACCCGACGTCGCCGGCTCCAGTTCGACGCAGATCATGCGGCCCGCCCGTTGCGTACGGGCATGCAGCCTGCGGCCAGCGTTGCCATCCAGCTCAAGGACATCGCTCGGTGCGTAGGCGTGCCGCTCGATGGCCGAGCCGAGAATACCCCCAGGCGCCTCGCCCAGCACCTCGGCAAGCGTCCGGCCGAGTGCCGCCCCGGCCGCCAGGCCAAGGAAGGCGTCCAGGTTCGCGCTGGCCTGCACCACCCGCAGGTCGTCCGGCCGGATGGCGAGGAGCGCGCCCTGCGGCTGGATCGAGCCCGGGATATGTACCGGCTCGGTGTCGCACGTGGTGAGGTCGAGCACCGGCCTTGCCGGGTCAACGGACAGGACGACCGGCGGAGCACTCGGTGGCTGCGGTCCGCGGGCGGTCAAGACGTCCCGGTCGTGGCGTGTCGCCAGAAAAGCCCGGCCGAAGAAGCTTGACGACGCACGATGATCGCTCCCGGCGTGGATCGGGATTATCCACGATTTAATAACGAATGTATATGTGCGATCGGGGCGTCTCAGAACATGACACCGGTCTACAGGCTGATGACCAAGGTGATCGGGATCTCGTTCTCGCCGGACGATTTCTGCAGATACTGCACGCCTGGCCGAAGGATGAAGCGGGGCGCGGCTTCGCAACCGCAGTTGAACTCGGTGGCTATTTCCGCGGGCTGCGACGGCATCCCGGATTGCCCCGGCTTCGGCTCGGCGTGGTTGCAGCGGATCTCGTTGTCGGGTCCGGACCAGATGCGTGCTGCAGCGACGGCAGCATGACGCGCAAGGCGACGGCGCGCACGCTCGATCCCAGGTTGACAAGCCGACGCGGATGCTGCGTCTTATGCACTTAAGAGCAACAAATGCTCATACGTGAGGAAACCTGAACATGCATCCCTCCCCCGCCACGCTGCGCGCCCGTTTGCTGACGTGCGCCGGCACCGGCCTGGCTCTTGCGGCCCTGGCGATCCAGCCGGCCGATGCAAAGGGCCTGCTGATCGGCTTCAGCCAGGCCACCCTGCAATCCCCGTTCTACG
>CAXUCZ010000003.1:0-41407 GCA_964249675.1 uncultured Acetobacteraceae bacterium
GCCTCGGCCTGCGGCTTCGCCCGGACCGCAGCCCGAGGCGCCGGCGCCGCCGTCAACCCCGCCGCGCGGCGCACATCCGCATCCGCATCCGCAAGCCCGATCGACGCAATCGCACGCAGCTGCGCGAGCCCGGCGGCGCTCTGCGCGATCGCCTGGTCAAGCCGCAGCAGATCGCGCTGTATCGCCGCGACGCCGACCGAGACGCCGTCGTCCAGCGCCAGCGTGATGCCGACCTCGTAGTCGTCGCTCATCGCAGCAGCTCCGTCACGGCAAGCCCGACGGCGTCGGCGATCGCCCGCCCGTCCGCCGCCGCCGCCGGCCCCAGCACCGGCCGCGGCGGCATCCGCGCGGTGCCAAACTCCTGTGCCCGCGCCGCCTTGTCGGCGCTCACGAC
Organism: uncultured Acetobacteraceae bacterium; assembly: GCA_964249675.1. GTDB lineage: Bacteria > Pseudomonadota > Alphaproteobacteria > Acetobacterales > Acetobacteraceae > CAXMMR01. The sequence continues at coordinate 395 of CAXUCZ010000003.1, forward strand.
CCTCACCCTGCCGCCATCCGCCTGCACCGAGACGCTGCCCCGCAGCGCCCCGGTCCGCAGCCACGGCGCGTCATGGCCGATCGAGGCGAGCCCTGGCTCCGCCGGCGCCGGCGTCGACAGCGCCGCTCGAATCGTCTCGGCAAGCCGCTCAGCCGCGGCCGAGAGCGCCTGCTGCGCCGTCTGCTCGATCGGCAGTCCCGCCAGCGTTGCCGCCAAGTCGCGCGCCGTCCCGCCGATCTTCATTCCGGCTGCTTCCACCTGCGAATTGTCCAGTCGTACTCGCGGCCGTCGAGCGTGCCGAGCGCGACCACCCAGTCCAGGCGCTCCTCGGGTTCAAGCGAGAACGCCACGTCGAAGGGCACCCCGTTCCGCACCAGATACAAGGTGTCGACCAGATCGGGGTGCCCGACTAGTTTCCCGCCTGCAGCTCCGGCTCCAGCTGCCGCATCGCGGCGGCCGCGGCGGCAATGCCCGCATCGCCCAGACGCGCCACCAGCGCCTCGAGCTGGCCTTCGCTCACCGGCGGCGGCATCGGCACGCCGTCGACCGAGCACACCGAGACCGCAAGCATCGCAATGCCGAGATAGGGCGCGTTGGTGCCGAGGTTCGCCCCGATCACCTTGTAGAGCCGCAGCCTGTCCAGCGCACCGAGCCGGCGCATGACCAGCGAGCGTCCATCGGCGTCGACGACGGTGAGTGTGCTCGCCGCCTGCGCGATGATGCGCGCCGAAGGGCTCGCGGGTGGCGACGATGCGTCGCTCATCAGACGCGCTGCCGGCGCGCGGCGAAGAACTCGAGCTTCTGCTTGACGCTCGCATCGCCCTTCCAGGTGCCGGCACTCGCCAGCTTGAAGACGACGCTGCTGTATTGATACGTTGAGGTCGAGCCGTCCGTTTCGGTCACGTACTGGTAAAGCGTTCCGGGCGCCACCGAGCCGGAGGTGTAAAAGCTCTGCTCGGTCGCGGCGATGAAGTCGTCGACGGCGCTGGTGCCGCGCTCCACCTCGAAGCTGCCCTCCCAGCCCTTCGGCAGCTCGGCCGCGAGCAGCACGCCGTCCAGCCGATCGACCCGGATCGGCGTCGTCAGCTGATGGCTCTCGAAGCTCGTCACGTGGGTGAGGTTGACCTGGCCGGACGCGCCGATAACGACGAGTTGGCAGTCGCGGCCTAGCGAAAACGCGTTCATTGCCATCTGTCAGCTCTCCTTCAGCTCGTCTGGCCCGACGGCAGGGTCTGCACGCTGACCTGGACGGTCTGGCCGCCCTCCATGTTCACGATGAACTTCTCGTTAATGCCCTGGTAGACGACCTGCGCGTCGGACTGCACGTAGCCCAGGCTGGTGCGGCTCGCCGGGTTGTTGGAAGCGTCGCAGATCACGCTGAACGGCGTCGAGCCGTCGCTGCTGCCCAGGATCCCCTGGCCAAACAGCCCCTGCAGGTAGCTGAGCTGGGTGGAGCGGATGTTCTGGAACAGGCTCGCATTGATCACCTGGCCGACGAACTGGCCCATGCCGGCGGCCAGCGTCGAGGCAATGAAGTTGGTCAGGCGCGTGTAGTTGTCGCCGTTCGTCGCCGCGTTTGACGACGAGTTGTGGCCGCACCGTACGCCCCAATACGCCCCGCCCGGCTGCGGATTGCTGATCACGTCGATCCCCGCGCCGAACAGAAGCTGCAGCTCGGCATCGGAGTACGTCGTCACCTGCGCGCTGCCCGGCGCGCCGGAGCGCTGCGAGCCGATCACGCTGTAGAGCGGCTTGTTGAGCGAGCTCTGCTCGGGCGAGAGGTTGCCCAGCCGCCCGGCGACGAAACCCTGCGGCGACACCAGCCGGGTAATCCCGTTGGTGGTGTCTCTCCAGTAGATCCAGTCGCCGAACATCAGCTTGGCGGCATAGCTGTCGAGCCCGGCCGTCGCCTTGGTCGTGACCGCGTTCTGGATGGTGTCGCCGGACGGCCCGGTCAGGATCATGTAGACGCCCTCGGACAACCCGAAGCCCGCCTGCGTCGACCACGTCGTGCTGTCGTCGCTGTCAGCCAGCAGCGCCACCGAGCAGCCCTGGCCGCGCAGCGCGTACACGCCCTGCCGCGGCAGCACGTCCTGCCCGATCAGCAAGGTCGCGCTTACGGCGCTCGCGCCGTCCGTGCCGCCCGCCAGCGTCTGCCCGCTCAGCGCCACCGGCGCGGTGGTGGTCGCCGTGCCCAGCGAGGCGACGACGATCTGCGAGGGTCCGCGCAGCGGGTTGCCGCCAAGGTTGACGGCGTTCACCAGGTTCGCCCAAAGCGCCGCCGGCGACGGCGCTGCAATGTTGTCGAACACCTCCGGAGTCTGCCCGGCGAGTGCGAGCGTCAGCCGCCAGCTTCCCGTCTGCGTGCCGGTCGCCAGCTTGATCGTCACCGCATTGCCCGTCGAGCCGCTGTAGCGCGCGGTCAGCAGCACCGGGTAGGCGCCGCTCGCGTAGAACAGCGCATAGTTGGCCGCGGTGTCGGTGCCGTCCGTAACCCGAACGCAACGAAAGTTTGACGCACCCTGCTGCACCGCGGTTGCGACATGGGTGCCCATGTCGAACTTGCGCGCCACCACAGCTCCGAAATTGATTGCATAGTCCGACATCGTCGCGACCAGCACCGGCTGATCGACAGGCCCCCACGAGGCCGAGCCGACCACGCCGACGACGTTGGTCGGCACGCCGTTCAGAACCAGGTTCTGTGGCGGCACGATCTGAACATAGAGATCCGGGACCACCAGCGCGGTCGTGTTGATGCTGCCCTGCTGCACAATCGGCATCGCTCAGCCCTCCGTCCGCTCGGTTGCCGCCGGCTCGGCGTTCTCAGGCGTGCCCGCGGCCCCGGCCGGCGCGCTCGTCGCGCGGGCGTCTTCGGACGGCCTGGCGACACGCACCAGCGCCATCGCGTACTCGCCCCCGAGCAGCGCCTGCATCTGCTTCGGATCGTCGATCACGTCACCCACCGCCCGTCCCGCAAAGGGTCGGACGACGACGAGAACCGTCTCCATGATTGCTCTCCTGAAAAGCTTTGCGGGGTAAGCAAGGCAAGGGGCTCTGCCCCTTGACCCCACCAGAGGCGGTGGCCCCTGGACTCCCCTGAATTGGTCTTGCTCAGACGAGCGTCGTTACGCCGTCATAAGCCAGGTCGCCGAACAGCATTGTCGGCAGCTGGCTGAGTAGCACCGTCGCATACTCGACCGAGTAGACCAGGTCGCGCCGGTAAAGGTCGGCCTCCTCTTGCCGATCAGAGCTCGCGGTCGACTCAAAGCGGAGCCGCGCCGCACTGCCGTCCGGCAGAGTAATGAAGTTCAGCTGTCCGAGCGCCAGGTCGACCGCCGCGCTCGCGACGTCCCGGCTGGCCGGGTCGCCGCACCACAGCGTCACCCGGAACGATTGCTGCTGCCGCCGCAGGCCGCCACCCGCCCGCTCAGGCGTCTCGCCCCGACGATGCTTACCGACGCGCCCGCCACGCTGGCCGCCGGCCCGATCAGGCCGGCCAGCGCCGCCGCGACGCGGCCCGGCGTGTCGCCCGCGGCCGCGCGGTAGACATGGGCAAGTCCGTCGATCAGCAATCCCGCCAGCTGCCCCGCGCCCGCGATGCCGCCGACCGTCGCCGTCTGACCGTGCACGCTCAGCGTGATCGTCGGGCTCGCATAGGTGTCGGCCGCCGGGTCGTTCCAACGCGTCGTGTTGCGCACCTGTCCGGGCACCGCCAGCACCGAGATGTTGACGACCCCGGCTGCAAGGTCCGCGTCAAGCCCGCCCAGCACCGGCCAGCCGCGATAAATCCGCGCCGGCATGCCGATCGCGCTCGCCGCCTCCGCGCCGTTGGGGTACAGCGCATCCGCGATCAGCCCGACCAACGCAGACTCGATGTCGGCAAGGTCAGCCATCCAGCCCTCCCGCCATCACGTCATCTGCCGAGCAGCCAGCTGCCAGAACCCGTCCGTCTGACCGGCCGCCACCACGACGTAGCTGTGCCCGAGATCATCGCCCAGCATGTCGCCGGCCTGCGGGTCCACCGGCAGCGCCGGCAGCCGCACGCTCCACGCCGCAAACCGCTGCTCGCCCGGCAGCCCCGGCGCTGCGCCGGAGGCGTCGGTGACGGCGCCCGGCCAGCCCGCAAGCAGCGTCGTCAGCAGCGTTTTCGAAACTCCGCCGTAACCATTGGCGCCCACCTGTCCCGGCGCGCCCGGCCGCGACAGCGACAGCGTCCGGTTGGTCAGGATGCACACCGGCGGCAGCAGGGCCGGCTGGGTCGCAATGAAGAATGTCCCCGCCGCGCCGACAAGGTAATCTCCCGCCGCCGTCACGCTGGCGTCGAACACGCCGACCCATACGGTCTCGCTCACCATGGACGGCCGCTGAAACCGCCCGCTCCTGGCGTCAAACGCCGCCATGATCGGCCCATACTGAGCCGCCGCCGACAGCGGCGCCTCGGCCGCCATCGGACGGTAGCCCAGATACGGCGTGCCGACATGCAGGGCGGTCATGCCGGCGCCACGCTCCAGCAGCGCCTGCAGCCTGGTGCCGTCCATGACGATGTTCCCCTCAGCAAGGCAGGTCCTCGATCCCGCCAGGGGCAGAGCCGACCCCTCGGCAGTCAGACGATCCAGCGCACGCCGACCGAACCCAGCGCCTCGCCGGGCGGCACGCCGATAAAGCCGCACAGCCGACGTCGCCAGGTGTCCAGCAACGCCAGCCGCTCACCCACCTCGCCGGCGTTGCGGGTCCACGCGCCGGCGGCCGAGGTGTCGAGATCGTCCCCCGCCGCCGGCACCGCCGCCTCGAGCGTGTAGAGGATGGTCAGCTGGTTGAGCACGACCGCCACCTCGGCGGGCGAGAAGTTGTTCATCCGGTACTCCAGCGTCCCGTAGGCCGTGTAGAACCGGAAGCTCATGTTGCCGGCATTGTCGGCGCCATACGCCGGATACCCGCAGAACCGCCTGATGTCGGTCTTCTGGGCATCCGTGAACATGGTCGCGCCCGCCCCCGCTGGCGCCTCGCCCGTCCCGCTCGTCGTCGCCCCGCTCACCGCGGCGAACTCAGCCGAGATGCTCGAGCATGACCGCGCGCTTGAACGCCGCGTTGGTCGCGGTCGGCACGGTCAGCGGGGTTGTCGTCGTGTCGGACGGCGCGCAGAAGCCGCCGATCCAGTACCAGCTCTGCGAGATGATCTGCTGCAGCCGATCGAGCGGCTCGCGCGTCACCATGGCGACACCGTCCACAAGCGAAACGATCGCGTCATGCGGCGCCACCTCGGCGGCCGCCATGCCGACGAAGTCCGCCTCGATCAGCGCCCCCTTGCCGACCACGATCGGCCGCCGGATAAAGGCGCCGGAAACCGTCGGCGCCGCCTGCACATAGGCCTCGTTGGTCAGCACGAAGCGCACGCCGAGGAACTCGTTCACCACGCCGGCGCCCGGCTTGAAGATCTGGTTGGCCGAGGTGAGGCCGATGAACAGGCGCTGGAAATCCTGGTCGGCGAACAGCTGCCGCGCGCTCACCGGGTCCAGGTAGCAGTTGTACGAGCCGTCGATGTCCGGCACCGCGTTGAGCCGCAGGGCCGCCACCGCATCAAGCACGTTCGCCATCGTCAGCGTGTCGCCGACCACCAGCTGCGAGGTGTTGGTGCGCCCGTTCGGCCGCACGATCACCGACGCCGTCGCCGCCTGTACGGTGTTGCCGGCAGTTCCGTCCGCCACCGTGACGTTGCCCGACAGCGTCAGCACGCCCGAGATCCCGGACGGCGTGATCGAGGCGTTCGCCGCGTCCACCGCCACGCCGACCACCGTATAGGTGTTGCTGCCGATCGTCACACCCAGGCCGTTGCTCGAGCTGACGGGCGTCTGCACGCCGTTGACGAACACGTTCTGCAGACCGCGCACGTCGTCCACCGCAACCTGCGGGCCGGCCGAGGTCAGCGTGGTGCGCACCCGCGTGTTGCCGCCGAAATACGGCGCGAACAGCGCGTTGCGCGCCAGCTCATCGAGCGACCGCGCCGCCTGCTCGCCGTTCACATAGGCGTTCTGGAGAAACTGCGAGGCGATGCCGATGCGGCTGGTGATGATGTTGAGGTCGGTCGTCGCCGCGTAATGATTGATGGTGACGGTGAACTGCTCGACGCCCCAGCCCACTGGGGTCAGCCCGTTATCGAGGTTGGTGTTCAGCGAGGCCTGGATCGGCGTCGTTACCGAAGGCTTCAGGCCGGCGCGCGTCTTGGTGAGCGTTTCGCCGATGCCGACGGCGAACTCCTCCCGGTCGGCGCAGGCGCGGTAGCCCAGCCTGGAGTTCATCGCCTGCTGGAACTCGCGGTCCAGGAAGCCGGTCTGGATGATCGGCTGCAGCGCGGCGGGGAAGTTGGAGATACCCATGGTGATCCCTATGGCTGGGCGCCCGGATGGAGCCAGTCCCCGCCGGGCTAAAGGTTGCACAAAGCAAAGTCAGCCAAGACCAGGGGCGTCGCCCCTGGACCCGATTAAAGGCAAAGCCTTTAAAATCCATTCCTTGGCGAATGCGGGTCTGTGGGCGCCGCCCCCAGCGGAGTCCAGAGGCAGAGCCTCTGGCCTTCCTTTCCCGCTATCGCCGCCGCAGCAGCTCGCTACGTGCCGCACGCCACTCCTCGAGCGACATCTCGGTCGCCAGCCGCGGCCGCGCCGGCTGGCTCGGCGGCGCCGAGGCGACCGAGCTTGAGCTCGTGCCCGCGAACAGCCATGGCTTGTCCCGCCGCAGCTTCGCCATCAGCGAGGCCCCGCCTGCGACGTTGCCGTGCTCGTCGAGCTTGACGTGAGCGACGACGATGAGCTTCAGCCCATCGAGATCGATCATGCCCGCCCGCACCGCCTCGCTCTTCAGCTCGGACCGCACGATCCTCGCCTCCGCCTCGGAAGCGCGCTCCTGCAGCTGCCGCTCAAGCTCGCTGGCGCGCGCCCGCAGCGCCACCATCTCCTCGGCCGGGTCGCTCACCACCTCATGCGTCGGCTCGCCCGTCTCGGTCCCGCTCATGCCGCTCCCCCTGCGTCGGATTCCATGTCTGTATCGATCCGTTCGAGTTCGGCCGGTATGTCGACGATGTCGTAGCTGTCGGCGATCGACTTCAGCGCCGTCTCGCGCGAAAGCTGCCCCGCGCCGACCAGCGCGATCACGCTTTGGGCATCGAGCTGCCGGTCTGCCGCCGTCTCCGGATACCAGCCCGGCCAAACCAGACTGACCGCCGCGTGCGCATCCAGCCCTGCAACCTCCTCGCCGCCAACCCGCAACCGGTAGCGTCGGCTCGCCGCCAGGATCATCCGCATCAGCTCGAGCAGCGCGCCCTCGCCGTAGCTCACCCGCAAATTGTCGGCGAGCCAGATCAGCCCCTGGTTCATCAATTCGAGCGACTTGCCCGAAGCCGGCGCCGTCAGCCGCGAGCTGTCCGCCCGGTTGCCGTGCACGCTCTCCAGCGCGAGCTCGCGCAGCGTCCGCACGTAGCCGATCACCGCCTGCGCCGCGCACCATGTCGCCGTCGAACCCGGCCGGCTCCTTGATCAGCAGGGTCGGGTCGGAGCTGTATTTCAGCCCGCGGCCGGACTGACTAAGCTGGTAGTCGATCTCGATCGACGTCTCGATGGCCGCCGCAAAGGTGCACGCGCCGTCGATGCCGCGTCCGCCCGGAAGGTTGCGCACCCACACCAGCGGCACGAAGCCCAAGCCGTGCCGGACCGAGCGCGCCTCGTCGACACTGGCGACGCCGCCGCTGCCCACCCGCACCGGCGTGAACCAGGTCTCGTCCTCGCTGTCCCAGCGGCGCATGAACCAGTAGAGCGCGCCCGGATCATCGACCTCGTAGCCCTGCTCGACGAGCGCCAAGCCCACAACCTTGTAGCGCTCGGTGACGCATTCGAGCATGTCCGGCGCCTCGCGCTGCCAGACCGGCTTGAGATACAACGTGTCGAGCACGCTGACGAAAACCCGCCCGCGCAGCACCCGCAGCAGCAGCGCCACCGAGCCGACGGCGCCGCGCAGCGCCGCCTCGGTCATCACCAGGTTCAACCGCGCCTCGCGCACGATCTTGCCGAGCGTGTCGCGCACCTCCTGCGAGGGGCTGTCGATCGCCGGAAAATGTCCTTCGCTGAACAGCAGCGCCACGCTGTCCTCGACGACGACGCGCGGCAAAGCATAGCGCACCGAAGGCCGCCGCGCGCGCAGCGGAATATACTCGCCGCCGGCGCCGCGCTCGTCATGAAACTCGTAAGGCAGCACGTCGTACAGCGTTCCGTCGAGCACCCGGCGCATGATGTCCAGCATCCGCGTCCGCTCCGGATAGTCCCCGTCGCGCGGGATCAGGTCGCAGAGCGTTTGGAACATGGTGGCCCTTCTATCGTGTCAGCACGGGGCCGCGCACAAACCGCGCCGGCGCGCCGCCATCGGTGAGCATCGCGAACGCCCGCGACAGCGCATCGACCTGGTCGTCCTTGCTGCCGTTCGGAAACTCTGAGAGCTCATCAAGAAACGTCGCGTTCCAGTTGCCCCGCAGCAGCGCCAGGTTGCCCGCCTCGGCCTGGCTTGCGATCGGCATCGCGCGCGTCTCCTTCGCTCCGGTCTCCGGGCTGGAACGGACGCGATGGCCGGCAAGCCGCGCCGTCAGGTAGGAGATCTGATGCACGCCGGCTTGGCCGGGGTCGCGCGGCAAGCCGATGCTCACGTCAAGCCCGTCAAGCGCCGCCGTGCGCCGTATGCCGTCCTCCACCTCCGCCGGCGCGCCGCGGAACCGCGCCACATCAAGCACGACGAAGCGTCCGGCCTCCGTGCGCGTCAGCTTCAAGCCGACCGTCCAGTCGGGGTCGCTGCCGCCATGCTGCGCCGTCGCCGCCAGGTCCCAGGCCCGCACCGCAAGTCCGGGCGGCGCCTCGTCCAGGATGGCGATCCTCGCCGGGTTGAACAGCCGTCCCTCGAGCCGCCGTGGGCTCTGTTGGAACAGCGCGGCAAACGCCCGCTCGCCCACGATGGCGCGCTTGCGCAGCAGCGCCGCTTCATTCTCCCAGGCCGGCCAAAGCGCCGCGCCGGGCGGCCGTCCAAGCGGATCGTTGGCCTCCGCCAGGGCCGGCAGCCGCACCACCCGCCAGGCGTCGCCCGAGCGCAGCAGCCGCCCGCCAAGGTCGTCCGGATGCCAACGCGTCATCACCAGTACGATCCGCCCGCCGGGGCGCAACCTCGTCACGAGATCGGAACGGTACCAGTCCCATAGCCGCTCGCGCGCCGCCGGGTTGTCAGCGTCCGCCTGGCTGCGCACCGGATCGTCGATCAGCAGCAGGTCGGCGCGCCGGCCGGTCACGGCCTGGCGCGTCCCGGCGGCCAGGTATTGGCCGCCGCGCGTGGTCGCGAAGCGATGCGCCGCCCGGTTCGCGTCCACAACGCCGTAGCCCAGACGCGCGCCGTGCTCGCCGATCAGCGTCCGCACGCCGCGGCCGAAATGCTGCGCCAGCGCCGCCGTGTGCGACGTCGCGATGATCGAGCTCGCCGGGTGCCTCGCGAACCACCAGGCCGGAAACAGCAGCGAGGCGTAGGTCGACTTCGCCGAGCCCGGCGGCAGCAGCAGCATCAGCCGGTCGCTGTCGCCCGAGGCGACCTGCTCGAGCTCGTCGATCAGCAGCCGATGATGCGCCGCCGGCTCGAACCCCATCGGCGCCAGCGCGAAGCAGGCCCAATCAGTCAGTCGCCTCCGGATCGCCAGCCGCAGCGCTCGCTCCCGCCGAGCCGCCCCCTGCTGTCGAGCTGCCAGCGTCGTCGGTGTCGCACAGCCCATCGATTTCCGCGTCCGTCATCGTCCGCAGACCGGCGGAGGGGCGTGCCATTGACAGCCTTGCGTGCAGATAAGGTGCGGCGACCCGCGCCAGCGCCGCGGCGCCGTCGAAGTCGCCGACTTGCCATTTGCGATGCATGGTGTGCAGCAAGACGTCGAGCGGGCTTGGCGTCTTGCTCAACGTGCCGTCGGCGGGCGCGTCGCCAGCGTAAGGCAATCTATACTGCCCGATGGGGTTTATGGCCAAGCGCAAACCCTCGCCGAAATCTGTGCGGCGCGAAAGCCGCCTGCCCCGGCGATCACAAGCAACAGCAGAGCTCGCCGAGAGTGCAAACGACCGAGACGCGCGTCAGTCCGTGATCTCGCGTCCAACCTCGTCGGTCAGCGCGCTCGTGCCGGCGATTAGCAGCGGGTCGCCCTGGTGTATCCGCGCCGGCACGACGAAGCGACCGTAGTCGCCAAGCAGCAGGTCGGCGAGATCCGCCGCATCGCTCACCACGTCGCCACGACGATGCTGCAGAAAATCGGAGACGACGACAAGGATCGGCTCGTTGATCGGCGGCGTGATCGCATCGGACATGACATCTCGCTCGCACGCTCAACGCCGTGCCGGACCAGGAGGATGAACAGGATAGGGAGCGACGCGGACGCAAGCCGTCATCGTGAAAGAAGTTATACAAATGCGTGGGGTATATGGCCAAGCAGATATTTGCATCAGCATCGGTTCGTGGTCCACCAGTGCAGGTCAACAAGGAAGCGCACCCATGCACTCGAAGACCCGCCGCGTGGCGCTTTGGCTTGCCGTTCTGCCCGCCGCCTGCGCCGGCACGCGCACCGAGAGCTATTTCGGCGCCGTCACCCCGCAGGCCGGCGTGTGCGATGCGGCGCATGCAGCCGCGCTGACCATTCGGCAAGACCACGTTCGCTTCGCGCCGACGCAGGGCGTCCTGGTGCTGTCCGGCAGCATCGCCGCGAACGGCGAGATCAATGCCTCGCTGACGATACCGGACGCGAACCGCAAGCCAACGTCGTATCGATTGAACGCGCGCCTCGCCGGCGACGACATAACCGGCACCTACGTCACGCCGCGATGCAAGTCCACGATCAGCCTGAAGCACAGCTAAAAGGAAGGCCAGGAGCTTTGCCCCTAGACCCCATTAGAGGCGAAGCCTTTAAAATCCATTTGCAGGTGTGTCACGCGCTTAAGGATCGATCGGCTTCGCCACGCAAGAAAGAGCGCGTGCAGACTCCAACAGAGGGGGTTTGGGGCCTCGGGCCCCAGCGGGTCCAGGGCAGAGCCCTGGCCTTGCCTATCCCAGCCGCGACGAACCGCCCAGCCGATTGAGTGCCGCGACAATCAGGCCGATCGCCTGTGCGTGCCAGCGCTGCACTGCCTTGTGGTCGGCGCCCAGCACGCCGCCGAGCCGCCGCCAGCTATAGACATGCCGTTCCGTCACCGGTCCGACCAGTGCCCGCGCGCCGACGATGCGTCGCAGCACATGGCCGCCGCCCGGCCGCCCGCGCGCCACCGTCTCGACCGGGATCAGCGAGATCCAGCCCAGCGCCTCGTCCATCTGCGAGATCTGCGCCGCCGACGGCACCGCCGCGCGCACCGGCCCGCACTCCGCGCCGAACGCCTCCAGCGCCGACCGCACGATCTCGAGCCGGCTCACCCGCAGACCCGTCGAGTAGCCGGTGCCGGGCAACGCCAGCAGCGTGCGGCCTGCCGCCTCAAGCCGCGCGACCACCAGCTCGGCATCGAACGGCGCGCCATTGCCGCCGCCGCTGTGCGCCGATTCCGCGCCATGAACCGGGTGCCACAGCGCGGCCGCTGCGCGCCTCGCGCCGCTCGCCCCCGCCTTCGCCCCCGCCTTCGCACCCGCCCGCGCTGCGCCATCTTCCCTGGCTCCGCCAGGGAAGTATGGCGCAGCCAGCACTGGCGTCGCCGCCGGCCGGTGGGGTGCCGCGCCAATTGCCGCGCCACGGCGATCCGCCGCCGCGCCACCGGCGCGCCGGTCGCCAAGCCTGATCACGTCGCCCATCAGATGTTCCTTTCAGAGAACGAAACCGTCGTCGTCGGCCGTAACGCATCGACCACACGCACGCCGAGCCGCTGCTTGCGCTGCGCCTCGTCGCGATAGTTGACCTGCTCCAGCACGCCCTGCCGCAGCCAGGTGCCGATCACGGTGGCGGCCTGCGCCTCGCTCAGCCCCAGCGCGTCCATCGCCACCTGCCCGGCCCAGCGCTCCGAGCTGCGCCCGCGCCGGCTCGGCGCATACAGCGCCCCACCAGGTCCATCCGGTCCCGTATCGATCAGGTCGAGCAGCCGGTTGCACTCGGCGGCCGGCATCTGCGACCACACCGTGCGCGGCCGCCAGCGCACGATCGCCGCCATGTTGTCGCCGTTCGGATAGGCGTCCGACGCGTTGCCCAGGCTCACCGTCTCGAGCCGGAACCAGCGCGCGCCCTCCGCCCGCGGCGCCATGTTCGCCTTGGCGTCGTCCAGCCGCACATGCCGCCAGCGCTCGCCCTTGGCGACGCCCAGCAGCTCGGCGTCCGCCTCGCTCATCGGGCTCAGGATGGCCGCCGACCGCGCCGCGTCCGTCAGCGCCTTGCCGCCGCGCGCGCTCTCGATGTCCGCGCTGCCGCCCTTGCGCACGTGATGCACCAGCAGGATCGCCGCCCCGGTCGCCTCGGCGATCTCCGACCAGGCCGTGGCCGCGGCATCCATGTGCCCGTTGGAGTTCTCATCGAGCCCATGCGACTTGACGAACGGGTCGACGACGATGAGCCCGATCCCGCGCTGCCTCGCCTGCTCGATCACCGCGTCCTTGTCGGGATGCGTGATCGTCGCCCCGGCATCGCCCTCGCCGAACTGGCGCGCCATGCACAGCCGCCGCTGTCGTCCGGAATTTAGAAATAGCCTGTCCTGCACCGCAGCATTCGGAATGCCGTGCTGGATCAGCACCGCCGCAAGCCGCCGCTCCAGCTCCTCGAGCGGATCCTCGAGGTTGATCACCCAGGCCGGCACCGAGTGATGCACCCGCTCGCCCAGGAACGATCGCCCGCTCGCCAGCGCCACCGCTTGCGCTAGCGCCAGCGCCGACTTGCCCGCGCCCCCCGGTGCCACCAGTACGCTGACAAAACGTCGGATCAGCCGGGTCCCGTAAAGCCACTCTCGCGGCGGGATGCGCGTCGGGTCCGGCAGCCGCGCCGCGCTGGCCACCAGCCCCGGTCCCGCCGCTGCCGTCCGGGCCGACCACGCCGCCCAAAGCTCATCGACCATGGCGCACACTCCCGCGACGCAGCAGCCGGCCGACCACGTCGCGCGCGATCGCCTCGCTCTCGGCCGGCCGGAGCAGCCCCTCCGGGTCGCGCGCCGCCTCCAGCAGCGTCATCCGCGACGCGCCGGCCTGCGCCAGGTCCCACACCTGCCGTCGCGCCCGCCGCATCGCCTCGTCGCGGCGCAACGCAAGCGAGTCGGCAAGCCCGGCCAGCGCCAGCGCCGCCGCCGCCCGCCTCGCCCCATCGTCCGCCGGATCGGCCGTCGCCAGGGCGTCGAGGCACTCCGGCGCGGCCGCAAGCCCCTGCGCAATCAGCAGGCCGAACCCCCCACTTGCCGTCAGCCCGGCGTTCAAAGGTCGAAAACCGGGTAGGGATAGGCCTCGCCCTCGAGCACCGTGCCGCGCGTGATCGCGCCCCAGCTGTCCGGGTGTCCGGCCGGCCGTGGCCGCCTGTCGATCGCCTCCACCGCCACCACCGGCAGCGGCTGCACCGCGCCGCGCTTCTGGATGCCGATCCGGCGCGCCCGCTCGAGCCCGGTGTTGCGCCCGATGCCCGTCTGCACCGCCACCTCGGCCCAGGTCACGCGTGCGGCCCTGAGCCGCCGCAGCTCGGCGTCCTGCGCAGCGCTCCACTCCATCTTCACCGGCATCACGACCACCCGTCTGAGTTGCTGACACTGCTGTTATCAAAGCTAACTAAAGCGTGTCAACAATACTAACGTGTTGTGTTAGAGAATCTTGCGCATACTGCCTGTATGATCAGCCCGCCCGATCCCGCCGCGCCCAGTGCCGTCGCCACGCCAAGCGTCGGCGCCCGCATCCGCGACTATCGCCGCCAGCAGGGCTGGACGCAGGATCAGCTCGCGGCCGCCACCGGCGTCAGCCGAAGCGCAGTGGCGCAGTGGGAGACCGACCGCGCCGGGCAGCTGCGTGACAACATCTCCCGCATCGCCGCCGCGCTGGGCATCACGGTGGAAGTGCTGCTGCATGGCCCGGCGACCCATGCGGCGGCGCGCGCCGACAGTGGCGACGAGCTCGCCCTGCTGCGGCTCTACCGCGAGTGCGACCCGGAAGATCGCGCCTTCCTGCTGCGCACCGCCCGCAAGCTCGCGCGCGACCAGGTTTAGCGCCGGCGGCGCCTCCATCTCTGGCACCGCTACGCCTCTGGCGCGTTGCCTTGGCTCGGACCACCGGAAGGCCAGCCGATCATGAGCTCATCAATGACAGCCGGATCCTCGACCGCCCTCGTCGCCGGTCCGCTGAACGACGCCGCCAGAACCGAGCTCGATGCGGCACTGGCGCGCCTGCGCGCCGGGCGCGGCGTCATCGTCCGCTCGGCAGACCTGATGGGCGGCCTGTTCAGCCGCTTCACCCGCCTCGGCGCCGCCCGCCTCGGCCTCTCGCGCGCCGCTCAGGGCAAGCTCGGCGGCATTGCCGAGGCGGCGCTCGCCCGCGCCTACGACATCGCCATCCTCGGCCTGCCGCCGAACCCGCCCGCCGGGGTCCGCTCGCCCGCGCTCGCCCGCACCGCGGTGCTGATGTCCGGCGCCACCTGCGGCTTCGCCGGCATGGCCGGCTTCATCCCGGACGCCACCTTCACCACCCTCACCATCATGCGCGAGATCGCCCGCATCGCCAGCGAGGAGGGCGAGGAGCTCGCCACCGACGACGCCCGCCGCGCCTGCCTCGAGGTCTTCGCCCTGCAATCCGGCGCCGGCGCCGATCCCGAGAGCGAGCTCGGCTACTTCTCGGCGCGCATGCTGATGCATGGGCGCCCGGTGATGATGCTGCTGTCCGAAGTCGGCTCCCGCTACGGCCTCAATCTGTCGCGCAAGTTCGCCGCCCAGGCTGTGCCCTTCGCCGGCGCCGTCGCCGGCGCCGCCATCAACACCGCCTTCCTCGACCACTACCGCAACCTGGCCCGCGCCCATTTCGTCATCCGCCGCCTCGAGCGCGCCCATGGCGCCGCCGGCGTCAGGGCCGCCTCGCAACTGCGCTGACGATGTCGCAACAGGGAACGCCGCCCGGCGCGCCGCCGTTCACGCCCCGTCAGGACGGGAGCGGCCACAGGTGAGCGACACCCTCGACGACGACGCCGTGCCTGAGCACTCCCGACCCGACGAGCTCGACCCCACGGTTGACATCGGCACCCAGCCGCAAGCCGAACTCCCCAGCTACGGTGGCCTCCAGAAGCTCGCCGGCCGCACCGCCCTGGTTACCGGCGGCGACACCGTGATCGGCCGCGCGGTCGCGGTCGGCTTCGCCAGGGAGGGCGCCGACGTCGCCATCACCTGGCTGAACGAGGCCGAGGACGCGATGGACACCTACCGCCTGATCGAGGCCGAAGGCGTCCGCGTTCTGTCCATTCCCGGCGACATCGCCGATGCCGAGTTCTGCCGCGACCTGGTGCGCCAGGTTGTCGCCGAATTTTCGCGCATCGACATCCTGGTCAACCATGCCGCCGAGCACCACGCCGTCGCCAGGCTAGAAGACCTCGGGGACGATCAGCTCGAGCGCAGCTTCCGCGCCAACGTCTTCAGCCAGTTCTTTCTCACCCGCGCCGCCCTGCCGCACATCGAGCCCGGCGGCTCGATCATCAACAGCGCCTCCGTCCTGGCCTACACGGGCTCGCCCACGCAGGTCGACTACGCCGCGACCAAGGGCGCCATCGTCAGCTTCACCCGCTCGCTGGCGGCCCAGCTGCTCAGCCGCGACATCCGCGTCAACGCCGTCGCCGCCGGACCGGTGGTGACGCCGCAGAGCCACCCCAGCGATCCCGCGGACGCCGCACCCGAGCATGGCGAGGGCTCGCCGATGCATCGCCTCGGCCAGCCGGACGAGATCGCCCCCAGCTACATCTTCCTGGCCTCCTCCGACGCCTCCTACATGACCGGCCAAGTGCTGCACCCGAACGGCGGCACGATGGTGGGCTGAGCGCTCTGGCCGTTCGTCGCCCTCGCCATGCCGGCTCCGGACAGCCATCCGAAGCGACCGCGCCGGCTAGACATACCCCCGGCTCGCGCCCACTCGGCCTGCTGGCCGCCACCTGCCTCTCGGCCCTCGCAGGCGCGGTGGACGTCTGTGCTCTATCGAAACTCAAGGAGTTCTACGTCTCCTTCATGAGCGGCAACACCGTCGAGTTCGGTCGCGCCCTCGTCGCCGCCGACTGGAGCCGCAGCACCCTTCTCGGCGTCCTCCTGCTCGGCAGCTTCGTCGCCGGCGGCGTGCTCGGCACCGTCGTCGCCATCGCCGCCGGCCGCCATCGCGCGCCGATGGTCCTGCTTCTCGTCGCCACCCTCCTGGCCGTGCCGCTCGCCTACCCGCCGCTGACGATCGCGGCGCTTACCTTGGCCATGGGCGCCATGCCGGGAGCGCTGCAAAAGGCCGGCGACGTCAGCGTCAACGTCACCTACGTCACCGGCACCCTCGTGCGCTTCAGCCGCGGCCTTGGCGAGCTCGTCTGCCGCCAGGCGACCGACTGGTCATGGCTGCTCCAGGCGATCCCCTGGCTCGGCCTGCTCGCCGGCGCGATGCTCGCCACCCTGACCACGCACGCAACCGGCCAGCCACCCTTCGCCGCGCTGCCGATATGCGCCCTGATCTTGAGCACGGCGGCCTGGCTCATCCTCGATAGGCTGGCGCCGTCTTGAGGCAAGGCAAGGGGCTTTGCCCCTTGACCCCATCAAAGGCGGAGCCTTTGAAATCCGCTTATCATCCATCTTGTACACGCGAGATCGGTGCTGTCGCCGGCTCGATTGAATGGCTTCGCCAAGCGAGAAAAGGCGAGACCAATGCTAAGCGGATGGGGTCTGGGGCCTCGGGCCCCAGCGGGTTGAGGGCGGAGCCCTCACCTTGCTTGAGTCTGGCGTCCAGCCGCAATGCGCCAGAACGCCAGCGCCAGCGCCACGAACACGACCAGCCCCAGAACCGTCGCCGCCGTGGCGAAGTCCGGCCCCACCAGCGCCAGTGCGTCCTGCCGCCCGGTGCCGCCGATCACCGCGGCGATCACCACCCCCACCAGGCTCTCGCCGACGATCAGCCCGGAGGCCACCAGCGTCGCGTGGCTCGCCGCCGCCTCCCGCTCCGCCTTGCCGGCCCGCCGCCACGAGCGCTTAGCCGCCAGCGCCACCGTGGCGCCCACCACTAGCGTCACGCTGATGGAGGGCGGCAAATAGATCCCGATGCCGGTGCCGAGCGCCGGCAGGCTGAGCGTGCTCGTCCGCGCCCGCAGCACGATGTCGATCCCGACCAGCACTGCGCCCAGCGCCACCCCGATGCCGATCATCGTCCAATCGAGGCTGTGGCCGGCGATGCCCTGGGCGATCGCGGCCATCAGCGCCGCCTGCGGCGCCGCCAGCGCATGCGCCGGGTCCATCCCCGGCCGCGGCATCGCGCCGGAGAAGCCGTACGCCTGGTAGAGCAGCTCGAGGATCGGCGGGATCACCGCCGCTCCGGCGAGGCCGCCGATGATCAGCGCCAGCTGCTGCGCGCCGGGCGTCGCGCCGACCAGCTGGCCGGTCTTCAGGTCCTGCAGGTTGTCGTTCGAAATCGTCGCGATCGCGATCACCGCCGCGGTCGCGAACAGCGCCAGCGGCACCGCCACCCCGCCGCCCGCCGCCGGGATCGCCAGCAGCACCAGCGAGACGCTCACCACGGCGACCACGGCGATGCCCGAGATCGGGCTCGCCGAGGCGCCGACGATGCCGCTCATGTAGCCGCAGGCCGCCGCGACCAGGAAGCCGAACGCGGCGGCGAACCCGGCGCCGAACAGCGCCAGCACCGGATGCGCCGGCAAGAAGGCAAGGAAGCAGGCCGCTAGCAGCACCAGTGCGCCAAGCCCGAAGGCGCCGATCGCCGCCCCGCCGAGGTCGCGCTCCGTCGTCAGCAGCGTCGGCCCGGCCCGCCGCCGCGCCGCCTGGAACGAGGCCGCGACGCCGCGGCCGATCGCCGGCGCCAGCCTCGCCAGCGTCGCCACCGCGGCGATGCCGATCGTCCCGGCGCCGATGAACTTCACCTGATGCGTCCACACCGAGAGCGCCAGCGCGTCCGGCGACAACCCGTGAGCCGGCGCCAGCGCGGTCAGCACCGGCACCGCCACGCCCCAGGCGACGACCAACCCGACCAGCACCGCCACGCCGGCCGCGATCCCCATCAGGTAGCCCGCCGCGAGCAACGCCAGCGAGAACCCGGTCGCCAGCCGGAACACCGCGCCGCCCGCGACCAGCGTCCGGCTCGCGCCGTCCGCCAGCACGCCGAAGCCGCCGGTCGCCAGGCTGACCATGGCCGAAACCAACCCCGCCGCGCCGAGGGCCCGTGCTCCGCCGCCCGCACTCTCCTGGCCCAGCCGCAGCACCGTCGCCGCCGCCACGCCCTCGGGAAACGGCAACCCGCTCTCCACCACCAGCACCCGCCGCAGTGGAACGGTGAACAGCACCCCCAGCACGCTGCCGGCAAGGCAGATGCCGGCGGTCTCGAAATACGGGATGCCGCGCCAATGCCCGACCATCACCAGGCCCGGCACGACAAAGATGACCGAGGCCAGCGTGCCGGCAGCCGAGGCCACCGTCTGCACGATGTTGTTCTCCAGGATCGCCCCGCCGCCGAGCGCGCGGAGCGCCGCCATCGAGATCACCGCCGCCGGGATCGAGGAGGCGAAGGTGAGCCCGATCTTCAATCCGAGATAGACGTTGGCCGCGGTGAAGACGATGGTCAGCACGATGCCGAGCGCGATTCCGCGGATGGTCAGCTCGCGCATTCGTCCACCCGGCGTCCCGCCCTGCACCCTCCCTGCACCAAAAGTCGCATCCATGCCCCATTGGTGCCGTCCGCCCGGCCGACTGTCCAGCCGCCTACGACCTGCGACGCCGCGCTCGCGCAGGGCAGGCGGCGTCGCGGCCCTGCTCTGCCTGATCCTCGCCGCCGCGGCGCCCTGCGGCACGGTGGTGCTGCCCACCGGCCTCGGCGCCGAGACCACCGCCGAGCCCGTCTACTCGTTGCACCCGCTGCTCGGCGACAACTCGCTGTTCGACATCGAGGTGTTCCCCCAGCTCTACCGGCCGCTGCTCTGGATCGCGCCGGACCTCACGATCAGCGCCGCCGACTCCGAAGCCAGCAGCATCGAGGTGCGCGACAACGACACCCTGTTCCGCATCCACCTCAAGCCCTGGCTGTGGTCCGACGGCGTTCCGGTCACCGCCGACGACCTGCAGTTCTGCTTCGAGCTGATCCGCCAGCTTGGCCCGGCCTTCTTCGGCTGGAACTCGGACGGCATGCCCGACCTATTCCGCTCCGTGCGCGCCGTCGCCCCCGACGTGCTCGAGATCCGCACCCCCCACCCGGTCAATCCGGACTGGTTCGAGACCCTGGCGATCGCCGGCGTGTTCTACGCCCTACCGCGTCACCTCTGGGGCCGCTACGACGCCGAAGCCCAGCGCGGCCTGATGGGCGACCCCCGCTTCTTCGCCGTCAGCGACGGGCCGTTCGTGCTCGACCGCTACAGCGTCGGCCGCTTCATCGCCCTGCGCCCCAACCCGCGCTGGCTCGGCCACCGCCCCGAGATGTCGCGCCTCGTGATCGACTTCCTGGCCGGCATCGACCCGCTCGAGGCGCTGCAAGCCGGCCAGATCGACGCCGCCACCATCCCGTTCGGCCTGCGCCGCCACGTCGCCGCACTGCCCGGCTTCAGCATCGTCCAACTCCCCGCCGGCCCGATCATGAACGGCATGTCGATCAACCTCGCCAACCCGGCCGTCGGCTTCCTGCGCGACCTGCGGGTGCGCCAGGCGATGGCGGACGCCGTCGACCAGCAGGCGATCATCGACGTCGTCTTCCGCGGCCAGGCGGCCAGGACCTACGGCCCGGTGCCGCCCGCCGATACGAGCTACCTCTCGCCCGCCGCCGCCGCCGGCCGCTTTCCCGTCGGCTACGATCCGGCCCAGGCCCGCGCGCTGCTGCGCCAGGCCGGCTACGCGCCAGGCCCGGACGGCGTCATGCAGAAGGACGGCGTTCGCCTTGCGATGACCCAGCTGGTCGGCGCCAACCTGCCCGACGCGCTGCTGGTCGCCGAGTTCGTCCAGGCCGGCCTCGCCCGCATCGGCATCCAGATGCAGCTGCGCCAGATGGACTTCAACCAGCTCCTCGCGCTGGCCTACCGCTCGCCGCAAGGCTGGGAGACGAGTTCGATCGGCGTCAGCTACCCGGCCTATCCCGACCTCGGCGCCGAGTTCGGCAGCACCGCGCCGCAGAACTTCGGCCGCTTCGCCGACCCGGTCGCCGACGCCCTGCTGGCCCGCATCACCACCGAGCCGGGCCGCCAGGCCCTGTTCGCCGCCCAAGACCGGATCGCCGAGCAGGTGCCCCAACTGTTCCTACCCCAGGGCTCCTACGCCATCCTGACGGCAAACGGCGTGACCGGCTGGCAAACCGCCATCCAATCCAACTTCCTATGGCGCCTGGAATACCTGCACCTGACGGGTGATCAGGTGTGCAACGAAAACCAGCGATGAGATCAGCCTGGTCATAGAAGGCAAGCGCTTCTTTTTTGGAAAAAAGAAGCAAAAAACTTTTGTCTGATTCGAGAAAAGTGCCGCCAAATAATCATGTTCTATCAATGGCTTATAGAAGTCTTGCCAATGGCAAGATTTCTAGTCTAGCTTTCTGGACCGAAACCGCAACGAGTGCTAGCACAGCCGGCGCATCGTCTCATTGGTCCTGCGACAGCCGGATAAAAGTTTTTTGCTTCTTTTTTTCAAAAAAGAAGCGCTTCAGCCAGCTTTCAGCCGGCCTGCGAACGGAAGCCGCCCAGGGTGCAGATGTGTTGCCAGTGCGCGGCGGATACGACCGCCACCGACAGGCGCGACAGCCGCAGCAGCTCGAAATCCGCCAGCGCCGGGTCCGCCTTCATCGCTGCCAGGCTGACCGGCCGCTCCATCGGGCCGACCGCCCGCATGTCGACCGCCACCCAGCCGCCGCGTGGGGTCGCCTCGTCCACCGTCGGGTCTGGATAGGCGGCCCGCACCACCTCCACCACGCCGACGATCTCGCGGCCGGTATTGGAATGATAGAAGAAGACCTGGTCGCCGACCGCCATCGCCGCCAGGTTGCGACGCGCCCGGTGGCTGCGCACGCCGGTCCAGGGCTCGACCCCGTTGCTGACCTGCATCGCCCAGGAGAAGCTCTCCGGCTCGGTCTTCACCAGCCAGTAGTTCACCTGATCGGAGCCTTAGATCAGACCACCATCCCGATAGACCTCGCGATAGGAGCGGATCACCGTGCTCTCGAACAGGCCGACGCGGGCATACGGGTCAGCCTCGGCAAAGCCATCCGCCGCCGCCCGGTCGACGACCTCGACCAGCAGCAGCGAGCCGCAAGGCCGGCCGTCTTCATTCAGCAGCGGCCCGGCTTGGCGGATCTGACCGGCATAAGTCTCCAAATAGGCGAGATGGCGATCCCGCGTCGCGATCCGCAGGTCGAGGCTGGCCGGCTTGTCCGTGCAGATGATCGCGAACAGCATGGATCTCACACCTTGCGCAGGATGGCGGCCGCGCGACCTTAGGCATGCGGGACAGGCCGCGCCAGTTTCGTGTGGATGCGCCGTCGTATTGCGGCTACAGTGTCAATCTAGCATGACACTTGCGGAGAACCGGTCAGGATGGCACCTCATCCCGCAGCCTTCATGCATTACTCTACGCCCTCTGCTTAGGACGACAGACCGTGGCCCTCAGCATCGCCGCTGCCGCAAGCCCGCCGAGGCGCAGCCTGCATCGGTTCGCCAATCCGGGTCAGTTCCTCCGCCTTGCCGCCCGGGTGCAGCCGTGGCTGACTTGGCCCGGCCTGTTGCTCACTGCCATCGGCCTGGCCTGGGGCCTGTTCTATGCGCCGGCCGACTGGCAGCAGGGCGACGCCGTCCGCATCATGTATGTGCATGTGCCCGCGGCCTGGCTCGCCTCGGCCGGCTATGTCAGCCTCGCCGCCGCCTCCTTCGCCGCGCTGGTGTGGCGCCATCCGCTGGCCGACCTCGCCGCCGCCGAGATCAGCCCGGTAGGCGCAGGGATCACGGCCGTCTGCCTGATCACCGGCAGCCTGTGGGGCCGGCCGATGTGGGGCGCCTACTGGGTGTGGGACGCGCGCCTCACCTCCATGCTCCTGCTGTTCTTCCTCTATCTTGGCCACATCGCCCTGGTGCGCGCGTTCGACGACCCGGTGCGCGGCGCCCGCTCGGCCGCGATCCTGGCCCTCGTCGGCGCCATCGACCTGCCGATCATCAAGTACAGCGTCACCTGGTGGAACACCCTGCACCAGCCCGCCTCCATCACGCTGACCGGCGCGCCGACCATGTCGATGAGCATGCTCTGGCCGCTATTCGTCGCCGCCCTCGGCTTGACCCTCGGCTTCGGCGCCATCGTGCTCGCCCGCACCCGCAGCGCGGTGATGGAGCGCCGCCTGCGCGGCCTGATGCTCGCCGCCGCGGAGCGCGCCCAAGCTATGACGCCATGCCCGTGACGCACCTGCCCTTCATCGCCGGCTCCTACGCCGCCACCCTGCTCGCCATCGCGGCGTTCGGCCTCGGCGCCCGCCAACGGCTGCGCCGCGCCACCATTCGGCTTGCCGCACTCGACCGGCGGGCCGCCGCACGCCGATGACACGCAAGTCGCGCCGCCTGTCCATCATCCTGGTCTGCGGCCTCGGCCTCGGCTCGGCCGCGGCGCTGTCGCTCTCAGCGATGAGCAGCAACCTGGTGTTCTTCATGGTGCCCTCCGCCATCGCCGCCGCCCCACCGCCGCCGGACCGCACCATCCGCCTCGGCGGCATGGTGACCCGTGGCAGCCTCGCCCACGAGGTCGTCGACGGCTCGCCCGCCGTCCGCTTCGTCGTCAGCGACGGCCGCAGCGCCATCACCGTGCGCTATGTCGGCATCCTGCCCGACCTGTTCCGCGAAGGGCAAAGCGTCGTCGCGCTGGGCAACGTCGTCGGGCCAGGCCGCTTCGTCGCCCAGGAGGTGCTCGCCAAGCACGATGAGACCTACATGCCGCGCGACGTCGAGGAGGCGCTGCGCAAGTCCGGCCGCTGGAACCCCGCCGACGGGCCACCGCCGGCGGCCAGCACGTGGAACACGATGGTCGCGTCCTCGGCCAAAGGAAGCTGAAGGCAAGGGGCTTTGCCCCTTGACCCCATCAAAGGCGGAGCCTTTGAAATCCGTTCGCTATTCATTTTTGACGGTCGAGGTCGGTCCTGAGGCAGGCATGACTGAATGGCTACGCCAAGCAAGGAAGAGGGGACTCAGCCTTAGCGAATGGGGTCTGGGGCCTCGGGCCCCAGCGGAGCCCAGAGGCAGAGCCTCTGGCCTTCCTTTCCCACCGCACCCATGTGGCCTGCCATGAGAAACCCGCTCCCATGATCCCCGAGCTCGGCCACTTCGCCCTCGCGCTCGCCTGCTGCATCGCGCTGGCCCAGGCGGTGATCCCGCTGGTCGGCGCCCACCGTCGCGACGTCCGGCTGATGGCCGCGGCGCCGGGCCTGGCGCTCGGTCAGCTGCTCGCCCTGGTCGCCGCCTCCGCCGCCCTGGTCTGGAGTGCGGTCAGCGACGACTTCTCGGTCACCAACATCGTCGAGAACAGCGCGGTCCTGAAGCCGCTGCTCTACAAGATTACCGGCACCTGGGGGAACCACGAGGGCTCCATCCTGCTCTGGGGCCTGATCCTCGGCCTGTGCGGCGCCGCCGTCGCGGTATTCGGCCGCGGTTTGCCGTCGGCGCTGCGGGCGCGCGTGATCGGCGTGCTCGGCGGCACCTCGGCCGGCTTCCTGCTGTTCGCGCTGACGACCTCGAACCCGTTCGCCCGCACCTGGCCGCCGCCGATGGACGGGCAGGGGATGAACCCGCTGCTGCAGGACCCCGGCCTCGCCTTCCATCCGCCGATCCTCTACACCGGCTATGTCGGCTTCGCGGTGCCGTTCGCCTTCGCCGTCGCCGCCCTGCTCGAGGGCCGGATCGACGCCGCCTGGGGGCGGTGGGTGCGTCCCTGGGCATTGGTCAGCTGGTGCCTGCTCACCTGCGGCATCGCCCTCGGCTCCTGGTGGGCGTATTACGAGCTCGGCTGGGGCGGCTACTGGTTCTGGGATCCGGTCGAGAACGCCTCGCTGATGCCCTGGCTCACCGGCACCGCCCTGGTCCACTCCGCGGTGGTGGTTGAGAAGCGCGAGGCGCTCAAGGTCTGGACGGTGCTGCTCGCCATCGCCACCTTCTCGCTCTCGCTCTCCGGCACGTTCCTGGTCCGCTCCGGCATCCTCAACTCGGTGCACGCCTTCGCCAACGATCCGGCGCGGGGCATCTTCATCCTTGCGCTGCTTGGCCTGGTCATCGGCGGCTCGCTGCTGCTGTTTGCGTTGCGCGCGCCGACGCTCGCTCAGGGCGGCCTGTTCGCGCCGGTCTCGCGCGAGGGCGCGCTGGTGCTGAACAACGTGCTGCTGTGCTCGATCTGCGCGGTGGTGATCACCGGCACGATGTATCCGCCGTTCGCCGACCTGCTGCTCGGCCAGAAGATCTCCGTCGGCGCGCCGTTCTTCAATGCGACCGTCCTGCCGCTGGCGATCCCGACCGCGTTCGCGATGGCTGTCGGCCCGATGCTGCCCTGGAAGCGCGCCCAGTTGATGCCGACCCTGGTGCGGGTGTGGTGGGCGGCGCTGGCCGCCGCCATCGTCGCCGCCTGGTGCCTGGTCGGCATGCGCGTGCTGCCCGCACTGGCCTTCGCCGCCAGCGCCTGGCTGATCCTGGGCTCGTTCGCCGAGATGGTGGAGCGCATCAAGCTCGGCCGGCTGCCGTTCGCCGCCAGCCTGCAGCGTGCCCGCGGCCTGCCGCTCGGCGTCTACGGCGCCGCTATCGCGCATGCCGGCATGGGCGTCACCGTCGCCGGCATCGCCGGGATGTCGCTCTCCACCAGCCGTATCGTGCTCGCAGCCCCCGGCGAGACCATCCACTCCGCCGGCTATGACTGGACGCTGGCCAGCCTCGTCACCGAGCCCGGTCCGAACTACGAATCGCGCGTCGCCACCATCGCCATCAGCCGCCATGGCCACCCGGTGGTCACGCTCCGGCCGTCGCGCCGCACCTTCCCGCTCGCCCAGCAGACCACCGACGACGTTGCCATCCACACCAACCTCGTCGCCGACCTCTATGCCGTGCTCGGCGAGGAGCGCGACGGCCGTGCGGTGCTGCGCCTGCACTACAACCCGCTCGCGCCCTGGATCTGGCTCGGCGCGCTGGTGATGGCGGCGGGCGGCGGGCTGTCGCTCGCTGATCGCCGGCTGCGCGTCGGCGCGCCCTCGCGCCGCCTCGCCGGCGTGCCGGCGCAGCCCGCCTGACATGCCGGCCGATCCCCCTGCCGGACCGTCGCGCCGCCGGCTGCTGATGCTGGCTCCGCTCGGCGTCGCGGCGGCGGCCGGTGTTGCCTTTTGGTCCATGCTCGACCGCATGGAGCAGGGCACCTTCGACCCGCACGGCGTGCCGAACCCGCTAGTCGGCCATGCGGTGCCGGATTTTGCGCTGCCCGGCCTCGCCCCCGCCGAGGGCTTCTCGGGCGCGGAGCTGCGCGAGGCGGCGGCGAGCCGCCCGGTGCTGGTCAACTTCTTCGCCTCCTGGTGCGTGCCCTGCGTCGAGGAGGCGGAGGTGCTTGCCGGCCTGCACGCGCGCGGACTGCCGATCTGGGGCGTCGCCTACAAGGACAGGCCCGAGCTTGCCGCCGGCTTCGTCGCCCGCGGCGGCAGCCCCTACAGCCGCATCGGCCTTGACTTGCCCGGCCAGGTCGCGATCGACTGGGGCGTGACCGCAGTGCCCGAAAGCTACGTCATCGGCCGCGATGGCATCGTACAATGGCGCTGGGTCGGCCCGTTCGACCCTGAGATCGTCAGCCTGCAACTCGACCCGGTGCTGCGACGCCTGGCATGACGAAGCCTGGCATGATCCGGCTCGCGATCCTGCTGGCGCTCGCCGCGCCAGCCTCCTGGAGCAGAGCCTACGCCATCAGCGACCCGGCCGAGATGCTGGGCGATCCGGCAGCCGAGGCCCGCGCCGAGCAGATCGGCAGCCAGCTCCGCTGTCTGGTCTGCCAGAACGAGAGCATCGAGGACAGCGGCGCGCCGCTCGCCCAGGATCTGCGCGCGATCGTCCGACGACGCGTCGTCGCCGGCGACAGCGACCGGCAGGTGATCGCCTGGATGGTGGCCCGCTATGGCAACTTCGTCCGTCTCAGCCCGCCGTTGGCGCTGTCCACGTTGCTGCTCTGGTTCTCGCCCATCCTAGCCCTGCTCGCCGGCCTTGCAGCCGTCCTGCTCGGCCGCCGCCGAACCAGCGCAGCGCCGCCACCGCTCTCGGATGCGGAGCGCCGACAACTCGAGGCGCTGAGCGGCGTGCCGTCCGGCCGGACATGATCTGGCTCGCCATCCCGTTGCTGGCCATGGTGACGATGGCGCCGCTGGGCTGGACGGCCTGGCGCGCCGACCGCGTCCGCGGCCGCCGCGAGGCCGCGCTGGGCTTGCACCGCGCCCAACTGCAGGAGCTCGACCGTGAGCTCGGCGCCGAACGCCTGTCGCTCAGCGACCATCAGGTCGCGGTGCTGGAGGTGCAGCGCCGTCTGCTCGCCGAAGCGGAGCGCGACGAGGCGCCGACCCGTCATGGCGGCTGGGCTGCGGTCGGCGTGACCCTCGTCCTCGTGCCCTCCGGCGCGCTGGCGCTCTATCTGGTCGGCGGCCACCCCGAGCTGCCGGCCCAGCCTCTCGCCGCCCGGCTTGCCGCCGGCAGCAACCAGTCGGCGCGCGACGCCGAGCTGATCGAGGCGCTGAAGACCAGCATCGCCAGCCTGGACCCGCACTCCACCCAGGCAAGGCAGGGATTGGTGATCCTGGGCTCGGCGGAGGCCAGCCGTGGCGACATGGGCGGGGCCGCCGACGCCTGGCGCCGCGCGCTCACGATCCAGTTCGACCCGCAGCTCGCGGTCGAGACCGCCGAGGCCGAGACCGAGGCAATGGGACGCATCAGCGCGCAGGCGGCAGGGCTGTTTCGCCAAGCACTGGCGACGGCGCCGGCGGATGCCTCATGGCGGCCGATGGCGGAGCGGCGGCTCGCAGAGAGCGAGAAGCAGCAGTAAGGAAGGGCTTTTTTTGAAAAAAAGAAGCAAAAACTTTTTGCCGTTTGCCATGGACCTGATCAGGCAAAAGTTTTTGGTCCTTTTTTTCAAAAAAGGACGCCTTACTTCCACCGAATGGAAGACGACAAGAAGCCCGAGGCCGAAATCCTGAAGCAACCCGCCCCTCCCGACGAGGTCGGCGGACCCAAGGGCCCAGAGCCCACGCGCTATGGCGACTGGGAGCACAAGGGGCGCTGTATCGATTTCTGACGCATCGCCTCGCTCAGCGCCTGCGCAAGCTCTGACAGCCGCACAGGCTTGCGGAGCACCGAGACGTTGGGAAATGCGTCCAAAGCGGCAGTCTCGGCATAGCCGCTGGCGAATACGATCGGCAGCTCGGGTCGCAGCGTCAGCAGCGCCTTGGCCACTGCGGCGCCGTTCATCACCGGCATGGCAAAGTCGATAAGCGCAACGTCGACGGACAGCCCACTTTCCAAGGCCAGCAACGCGCTCGGCCCGTCGACCGCCTGCGTCACGGTGAAGCCGTGGTATTCCAGCCCCTCGCTGAACGCTCCGCGAACGTCGTCGTCATCGTCGACGACCAGCACCCGTCCGGTCATGCCTACCGCATCCTTCTCCTCCGCCGGCGCGGCGCGCTGCGCCACCGGCAGCAGCACCTGAACGATCGTGCCGGTGTGCGGCGCGCTGGTGATCTCGATGTCGCCGCCTGACTGGCGCGCGATGCCGTAGACCTGTGACAGTCCAAGCCCGGTGCCCTGGCCGAGCTTCTTGGTGGTGAAGAACGGCTCCAGCGCCCGCGCCAGCACGTCAGGCGGCATGCCGCTGCCGTCATCCCGCAACTCCAGCGTCACATAGCGGCCGCGCTCCAACCTGCTATCCGCCTGCGCCACAGTCCGCCGTCCGGTGGCGACAGCGAAGGTGCCGCCTTGCGGCATCGCGTCGCGCGCGTTCAGCGCCAGGTTGAGCAACGCCAACTCCAGCTGGTTCGCATCCGCGTTCGCCAGCTCCAGCTCGGGCGTGAGCGCCAGGTTGAGCGTGATCGATGATCCGAGCGTGCGCTGCAGCAGCGCCTTGGCCCCCAGCACCATTGCGTTTACGTCGACCGGCTGCAGGTCGAGCTTCTGCACCCGTGAAAAGGCGAGCAGCTGCGCGGTGAGCTTGGCCCCGCGAAGCGAGGCCTGGAACGCCGCCGCCACCAGCCGCAGCGAGCGCGGCTGGTCCGCCACCCGCTTCTGCAGCAGCTCGAGGCTGCCGACGATCGCCGTCAGCAGATTGTTGAAGTCATGCGCGATGCCGCCGGTGAGCCGGCCGACGGCCTCCATCTTCAACGAGTGCGCCAGTGCGGTCTCCGCCCCACGCAGCTTGCCGGTGTCGGCGGCGACCCGTGCCTCCAGCGTCTCGTTCAGCAGCCGCAGCCCGGCCTCAGCCCGATGGCGCGCCGTCACGTCCTGCACGATCGCCAACGCGCTGCGCGTCACGCCGCCGTCGTCATGCACCGGCGACACCTGGATGTCCGCCCACACCGTGCTGCCGTCCGGCCGCAAATAGAGCGTCTGTCCACCATAACTGCGGCCGGCGGTAAACATCGCCTCTAGCCGGTGGCGGCTGCCATCGCGGCCTTCGGCGGCGATGATGTCGAACAGCGTCTGGGAGGCGAGCGTCGCCGCGTCGCGCCGCACTAGGCGCTGAAAGCAGGCGTTGGCGAGCTCGAAGCGGCCCTGGCTATCGACCTGCACGATGCCGACCGCATCGTTGTCCAGAATCGCTCGCATCCGTTCGTCGCCAAGCGTCGGGTGGGACCATGCTCGCAACCCGCGCGTTCGCTGCCGCTCGCGAGCCCGCAGCGCCGCCCGCACGAGGCTGTGCAGGCGACCTGGGCTGACCGGCGTTTCGAGCTGGGTCACGTTGCCGAACTCGGGTCCGAGCGGCGCACCGCCAGCCGGCCCAAGCACGATCAGCGGCAGGTCCGACCAGGCCGGCTGGGCGGCGAGCCAGGCCTGCAGCGGCGTAGTGTCGCCGGCGTGCAGCGCTGCCTCGCCCAAGATCAGCAGGTCGGTCGCGTCGTCCAGGCGCTCGACCAGGGCCGACAGGTTCTCGCATCGGTCCGCCGCCACGCCGGCAAGGCGCACCGCCGCGAGGTCGCCATCGGCTGTCGTCAGCACCAGTATGCCGCCAGGCTGCCAGGCTGGCCGCGTCCCACTCGCCGGATCGTGTCGTGCCGTCATGCTTGTCATCTAATGCCGGGCGACACGGCTGGTTCGCGCGCCCAAGCGGCGAGCTGCCGATTACTGCAGATGCTGGCCGCCATCCAGGGCGAGCATCTGCCCGGTCAGGGACGGCAGCGACAGGATGGCGATCGCCGCCCGGCCCACCTCGGCCGCCGTTGCGCCGTGGCCAAGCGGCAGCCGCTGCTGCAGCCGGGCGAACTCCGCATCGCTCTCGGCGGTGCTCTGCAGCGTCGGTCCCGGCCCGATGCCGTTGACCCGGATGCGCGGCGCCAGCGCCAGCGCCAGCGCCTGCGTCAGCGCCCATAATCCGGCCTTGCTGAGCGTGTAGGAGACGAAGTTCGGCGTCAGCGCCCACACCCGCGCATCCAGCATGTTGATCACGACGCCCTCGGCCTCAGCCGGCAGGGCGCGGGCGAAGCTCTGGCTGAGCACGAACGGCGCCCGCAGATTCGGTTCGAGGTGGCTGTCCCAGCTCGCCCGCGTCACGTCGTTCCAGCTGTCGCGGTCGAACAGGCTGGCATTGTTGACCAGCACCCCGATCGGCCCGAGCGCCTCGGTCGCGCGCGCCAGCAGGCTTGCTGTCTGCGCCTCGTCGCCGAGCTCCGCCTGCAGCGTGGCTGCGGTGACGCCGAGCTGCCGCAGCTCGGCCGCCGTTGCCTCCGCCGCCTCCGACGCCGAGCGGTAATGCACCGCGACCGCAAAACCCGCCTCGGCCAACGCGAGCGCGACCGCGCGACCGAGCCGCGCCGCGCCGCCGGTGACGAGCGCCGCCCGTGGAATGGAGGCTGGGATCATCCGCCCGGATCTGCCGTCTCGCGCTCCGAGATGCAAGGCCGAGCAGGCGAGCCGAAGCGCGCGTCAGATGTTGCTGTAAGCTGTCGCCATGGCCGCCCTCTGCCGCGACTGCCTTGCCCGCGTCGACGATGCCGTCTGCCCGACCTGCGGCGGCGGCCGCATCGTGCGCCATCCCGAGCTGTTCGAGCTGACCATCGCCCACGTCGATTGCGACGCCTTCTACGCCAGCGTCGAGAAGCGCGACCGGCCGGAGCTGGCCGGCCGTCCGGTCATCGTCGGCGGCGGCCAGCGCGGCGTCGTGACCGCCGCCTGCTATGTCGCCAGGATTGCCGGCGTGCGCAGCGCCATGCCGATGTGGACGGCCCTGAAAGCCTGCCCCGACGCGGTGGTGATCCGGCCCGACTTCGCCAAATACGTCGCCGCCAGCCGGCAGGTCCGTGCGCTGATGAGCCGGCTGACCCCGCTGATGCAGCCGCTCTCGATCGACGAGGCGGTGCTCGATTTGGCCGGCACCGAGCGGGTGCACGCGGCGCCCCCCGCGGTCAGCCTCGCCCGCCTCGTCCACGCGATAGAGGCCGAGGTCGGCATCACCGTCTCGATCGGCCTGGCCGCCAACCGCCTGCTCGCCAAGATCGCCGCCGGACGCGACAAGCCGCGCGGCTTCGCGGTGATCGGCAGCGAGGCGGCCGAGCTCCTCGCGCCCGAGCCGGTGCGGCTGCTGCCCGGCATCGGCCCCGCCATGGCCCGCAAGCTCGCCGCGCGCGGCATTGCGACGCTCGGCCAGCTGCAGGCGCTCGACGACCGCGACGCGCTCACCCGTCTCGGCGCCGACGGCCCGTTCCTCGTCCGTCGCGCTCGCGGACAGGATGCCCGCCGCGTCGATCCCCGCCGTGACAGCAAGTCGGTAAGCGCGGAAACCACCTTCGAGGCCGACCTCGCCGACACCGTCTCGCTGGAGCGCATGCTGTGGCGCTGCGCCGAGAAGCTCGGACGCCGGCTGCGCGAGCAGGACCTCGCCGCCGCCGGCATCGTGCTCAAGCTCAAGACGACACGCTTCGCCAGCCGGACCCGCGGCGTCCGCCTGCACGCGCCGACCCAGCTGCCCGACCTTCTGTTCGCCGCCGCCCGCACCCTGCTCGCCCGGGAAGCCGACGGCACCGCCTTCCGCCTGATCGGCCTCGGCGCCGCGCCGCTCGCACCCGCCGTCATGGCCGACCTGCCCGATCTCGCCGACCCGAACGCACCGCGCCTGGCCTGGACGCAGACCGCGATCGATGGGCTACGCGCCCGGTTCGGCGACGCGATCATCGTCAGGGGGAGGGGCCTCAAGTAAGGCCAGGGGCTTTGCCCCTGGACCCCATTAAAGGCGAAGCCTTTAAAATCCATTTGTTACACGGATCGGGGGTCTGGGGCCTCAGGCCCGTCGTGCGAATGCACGCTGGCGCGTGACGGTGTCCAGAGGCAGAGCCTCTGGCCTTCCTGCCTAAACCGTCGACACCAGCAACGCCTTGATCGTGTGCATCCGGTTCTCCGCCTGGTCGAACACCCGCGAGTATTCCGCCTCGAACACCGCGTTTTCTGTGTCCCGCGCCTCCGGGTGCGCCTGTCCGAAGCTCGTCTCGTCGTCGTGCAGCGACGGCAGGCAGTTCATGTAGATCGTGTCCGGCCGCCCGGTCGCCGCGATCACCGCCTCGCTCACCCGGTAGCCGGCCAGCGCCCGGGTGCGCTCGACCAGCTTCGCGTCCTCGCCCATCGACAGCCAGACGTCGTTATAGATCACCGCGCAGTCGCGCACTCCGGCGCCGATGTCGGAGGTGACCGTGATCCGCGCTGCCGGATGGGGCGCCGTGCGCCGGGCCGCGGCGACCAGCGGCTCGGCCGGCTGCAGGCTGGGCGGCGCGACGATGCGCAGGTCCATGCCCGTCCGCGCCGCCGCCACCATCAGCGAGGTCACCATGTTGTTCCTTCCGTCGCCGACATAGGCGATCCGGGTTCCGGTCACCCGTCCGAACTCCTCCTTGATCGTCATCAGGTCGGCCAGCACCTGCGTGGGATGATGCTCGTCGGTGAGCCCGTTCCAGACCGGCACGCCGGCATGGCGCGACAGGTTGACGGCGACCTGATGGTCAAAGCCGCGAAACGCGATGCCGTCGAACATCCGGCCGAGCACCCGGGCGATGTCGCGTATGCTCTCCTTCACCCCGAAGCGGATCTCCTCGGCGGTCAGCAGCTCGGTATGCGCGCCCTCGTCGCGCGCGGCGACGACGAACGAGGTGCGGGTGCGGGTGCTGGGCTTGAGGAAGATCAGGCACAGGTTGCGGTTCTCCAGAGTGCGCGGAAACACCCGGACCGCCTTCAGCCGCTTGAGCTCGATCGCCTGATCGATGAGCTGATGGATCTCCGCCTCGGAGAACTCCTCCAGCGTCAGGCAGGAGCGGCCTTTGAGGTTCAACGGCACGATCGAGGTCCTTCCCGCGCGGCGGACAAAGCGCGAGACTAGTGCGCGCCGCCCGATCGGCAAGCCGGACAAACCGCATCGCCGGCCGCAAGCCTGGCGAACGGGGGCGTTGGCAAGGCGTTCGGGTGGCGCCGCATTGCATCAGGACGGAGGCCACGATGGCTCAGCCAAACTACAACTTCCAGAAGGCCGAGCGCGACCGCGCCAAGGCGGCCAAGAAGGAGGCCAAGCTGAAGGAGAAGCAGGCGCGCAAGGCGGCCGAGGATAGCGAGGCTGCCGCCGGAGGCGCGCCGCCGGCGGCTGAGACCACGCCGGACTAGGGCAGGCGGATGGCAGGAGCACTCCTGCCATCGCATAAGGCGCTCGCGGCACTGCTCTCGGCGTGACCGAGTGCAGACGACAAAAGGGCGGGACCCTGCGGCCCCGCCCTTTCAAGTACACCTCGTCAGTGGCGTTCTAGCCGACCGAGATGGACGCCGCCTCCGGACCTTTCTGGCCCTGAACAATCTGCAGCGTCACCTTCTGCCCCTCGGCCAGTTCCACAAGCCCGGCTCGGCGCAGCGCCGAGGCATGGACGAACACGTCCTTGCCGCCGTCATCGGGTGCAACGAATCCGAACCCCTTAGCGGAGTTGTACCATTTCACCGTGCCCTGGGTCTCGGGTCCCGGCGTGCCGGATGGCGCAAAACCGCCGCCAGCGCGCGGGCCGCCGAAGCCACCGGGCGCCCCGCCCGGCCGCGGCGCTCTTGGCGCCGGCGCGGCACCGGCCGTGCTGTCATCGATTTCGAGCACTTCGGTAACCTGCGGACCCTTCTGACCTTGTCCGACGCGCACGCGCAGCGTCGCGCCCGGATTGACGGCGCTGGCGCCGATCCGCGTCAGCACGCTGGCATGCAGAAACACGTCGCCGGCCCCTCCTTCGAGCTCGACGAAGCCGAATCCCTTTTCGGAGTTGAACCATTTGACGACGGCGCTCGTGTCCGGCCCGGTCGACATCGGCGCCGGCGACGACGGACGCCGCGCGAACGATGGGGCGGCTACAGGAGGGAAGGGGTCAGGGAAGCTGGGGGAGTCGTCGAAGCCGCGCTCAGGGCGCTTGCGGCGCTGCCAGTTGTCAGTCTTGGCCATAACTCGGGTCCGCATCTCGAATGGTAAAGGTCATGTCGCCCACGCCCGCATCGTCGGGGCCGCGGGCATCAGGAGCAGGCTGCATCGCGCCCACTCGCGATGGCATAGCATACACGCTGGCGCTTGGCCTGGAAGCCCCCATCTTGCACCGGCTGCCGCCAGAACTGCAGCCGCGTGCACAACATCGCGAGTTTGCGAGCCGGCGGCTCTTCACGCCGCCGGATGCATGCGGCAATCGTTGTCGCGCGGCTACGATGGAGAACAACGGTAATGCACAACCCGCTGGACGATCAGGACGAGGGCTATCAGCGTCGCGTGCGTGAACGCGCCTATCACCTGTGGGAGGCGGACGGCCAACCGCATGGTCGCGATCAGGAGTACTGGGAACGGGCGGTCAGGCTCGTCGGCATGGAGGAAAGCGGCAACTCGGGCCAATTGCCCAACCCCGGCACGGAGGCGACCACGCCGTTCACCGACCCGGTGGAGGAGGCCTCCATCCAGGACAACCTCGGCGAGTTTCCCGACCGCTCGTCCGATCAGGGCGAGCATGCCCAGACGCCGTCGGCCGAACTCCGGCGCGCCGCAAGCATGGAGAGCCCGATCGGCAGCACCAGCGCCACGCTGACCCCTGAGAGGCCGGAGGAGACAACCGAAACCGAGACGCCGGCAGCCAAAGAGGCGGCCTCGAAGTCGAGGCGCAAGGCCGTCGCCAAAAAGGCGTGAGTCCTATTTCGGCACGATCACGGTGCCGTTGGGCTGCACCGCCTGCGGTCGGATAACCGGCATCGGCCCATCCGGAACGGGCCGATGGACTGTCATGCCGGGATCGACGAGCGGCGGCGCCAGGACGCCGGCGCCAGCGGTGGGCGGCGCGAGGCCCGCGCCGATGCCGGCGCCGGCGGTGCTGCCGTTCGGCAACGGTGCCAAACCCCGGTTCGGCGCGGGGGCGGGTGGCAGGCTCGGCATCACGCCCGGCGCGGACTGCGCATGCACCGCGGCGCAGGCCAGCATCGTGCCGAAACCGACGACCAGCCAGAGCCACCAGGGCTGAGCCGGGTTCCGGCGCCGCGTCAGCGCTCGGGCGCCGCGTATCGACCTCACCAGTTGTCTCCGCTCATTGCCGCTGCGCCTCCAGGAGTTGGATGGAAAATAGTCGGGCCGGATCGGTCCAGAGCCGCAGGCGTCGCCAGCCGGCGTCGCCAGCCATGGTCTCCAATGCCTCAAGCGTGTATTTATAACTGTTCTCGGTGTGGATCGTCTCGCCGGCGCGAAACCGCACCTGCTGGCCGGCAACCGGAACGATCTGTGCCGATCGACTGACTAGGTGCATCTCGATGCGGCTCTCGCCGTCGTTCCAGCGGGCCTCGTGGTTGAAGCCGTCGACCTGAAAGCCTGCCGCCGCCTCGCGGTTCAGCCGGACCAGCATGTTGAGGTTGAACGCGGCGGGCACCCCGGCGGCGTCGTCATAGGCTGGCAGCAGTAGCGCCGGGTCCTTCCGCAAATCGGCGCCGACCAGGAAGCGAGCGCCTGCGCCGAGCGTCAGGCGCGCCGCAGCCAGGAAGCGCTGGGCCGCCGCCGGGTCGAGGTTGCCGATCGTGGAGCCGGGAAAGAAGCCGAGCCGAGGCCGGTCGCCGATCCCCACCGGCAGCGCGAATGGGGCGAGGAAGTCCGCCGCCAGCGGGTGCACCTCCAGCAGCGGATGGCTGACGGCCAGGCGCCTCGCCAGCGTGGCGAGCGCGCCGGCGGCGATGTCGATAGGCACGTAAGCGCCGAAGCGGCCGGGCACGGCGTCGATCAGGGTGAGCGCCTTGGCCTCGTCGCTGGCGCCATACTCCACCAGGGCGGCGCCGGGCGCGGCGGTTTCGGCAATCTCGCGGGCGACGCCAGCGAGCAGGCCGCGCTCGGTCCGCGTGACGTAATACTCCGGCAGACGGGTGATCTCGCCGAACAGCCGGCAGCCCTCGTCGTCGTAGAACAGCTTGGCCGGCAGCGACTTCTGCTCGCGCGACAGGCCAGCCAGCGCGAGACGCGCCGTGTCCTCGTTGGTGACGGTGTCAGCCGTGCCGTCAGCCGTGCGCAACTCGCTCGGCAGCACCCTCAGAGGTCCTGCGCGAGGCGAAGGCCAGTGATCTGCCACCGCTTGTCGGGATGGAAAAAGTTGCGGTAGCTCGGCCGGGTGTGCCCCGGCGGCGTCGCGAACGAGCCGCCGCGCAGGACCATCGTATTGATCATGAACTTGCCGTTGTACTCGCCGACAGCGCCTGGCGCCGCGCGAAAGCCGGGATATGGCCGGTAGGCCGAGCCTGTCCACTGCCAGACATGGCCGGTGAACTCCGCGATGCTGCCGGCCGCAGCCTCGAGCTCCGCCTCGGTCGGCAGCCTGGCCCCTGACCAGCGCGCAAAGGCGTCCGCCTCGTACCAGCTGACGTGCCGCACCGGCGCCGGCAGGTCGAGCGCCGCCAGCCCGCCGAGGCCCACCTGCGACCAGCCGTCCGGTCCGCCTCGCCAGTAGAGCGGCGCCTCCCAGCCGCCACGCCCAACCGCGTCCCAGCCCTCCGACATCCACAGCCCGACCTGGCGGTAGCCGCCATCCTCAATGAAGCCGAGCCACTCGGCATTGGTCACGAGGCGTGAGGCAATGCGATGCGGCTGCAGCAGTTCCTGATGGCGCGGCGCCTCGTTGTCGAAGGCGAAGCCGTGGCCGCCGTGGCCGATGCCGGTGATGCCGGCGCGTCCCTCGAGCCAGCGCGATGCGCCGCCGCCGCGCGGCTCGCGCCAACCCGGCAGCACCGCCGGACAGAGCGGGCTCTGAGCGAAGGCGTGCATCATGTCGGTGAGCAGGAGCTCCTGATGCTGTTGCTCGTGGTTGAGGCCGAGCGCCACCAGCTCCGGCACCGGGCCGCTCACCGGGGGCCCCGCGAGCAGCCGCTCCATCCCGGCGTCCACATGCGTTCTGTATCGGCCCACCGCGTCGGCTGACGGCCGCGTCACCAGCCCGCGCTGCGGCCGAGGATGGCGGGCGCCGACCGCCTCATAATAGGAGTTGTAGAGGAAGCCGAACGCCTCGTCGTGCACCGCATAGTCGGGCAGGTGCGGCTTGAGCACGAACTGCTCGAAGAACCAGGTGGTGTGCGCCCGATGCCACTTCGCCGGGCTCGCGTCCTCCATCGACTGGACGACCTGATCTTCCGGGCTGAGGGCGGCGCAGAGCAGGTCGCTGTGGCGCCGCACGGCGCGGAAGGCCGCCAGCCCGTTCGCCCCAGGTTGCGCCCGGTCGTTCGCTTCAAACATCGGACGCTCCTCGACGTTGGCGGATAAAGCGGGCCATGCCATGTGGTTGCGAAGCTGCCAAGACTCGCGAGGTCATCCTGTGCCCTGGGCCTTCTTTGTCGGCGTGATCTGGCTGATCGCCGCCGCCTTCGCCTTCCTGCCGATCCTGCCCTACGCCACCGACACCGCCAAGCACATGCTGATCATCTATGGCGTCATGTTCGTCGTCGCCGCTCTGGCTTCGCTGATCGGCGGCCGTCGCGCCGACGGCGGCTGAGAACGGGCGGCTGTCCTCACCGGGCTGAGTGTGCATACCTACCAATGCACACTCCTTACGAGCACGATTCTTCTTGATTGCGACCATGCGGGGTGCGACTAACCGCCGCTCAGAGCCTACGATTGTGGCTCGGCAGGGGAGGCTTGGCCGTGCCATCGGATGCCTTTCAGTGGGTCGCCTCAAGCGGCGGCTCCTGGACCACCGCGGCAAGCTGGGTCGACGAGAGCACCGGCACGACCGCCAGCCGGCCGCCGGGGGCCGCCGACAGCGCCACCATCCAGGGCGCCACCGGCGCGCACGTGCAAACCTTGGCCGGCAACGGCGCCGCCGCCGACGCGAGCTTCGTCGGCAACACCAACATCTCCGGCACGCTGGCGATCGGCACCCTGACGGTCGGCAGCGGCAGCGTGCTGGGCGCGCTGTCCGCGATCGGCGGCGCGACGCTGACGGCGAGCTCCGGCACGGTGGTCGCCGGCGACCTGTCGGCCAGCGCCGAGGGCGGGATGATCGCGATTTCCGGCGTGCTATCGATCGGCACCGGCGGTCAGGGCGTCGCCGGCCCTGCGGTCGCGGTCGACGCCGCGAATGGCGGCACGATCCAGCTCGGCGCCCTGGTCGGCACCGGCGGCGCGCTGACGGTGCTCGCCACCTCCAGCAACGGCGTGATCGAGGTCGGCACGCTCGGCCATGCCGCGGCCGGCGTGATCACGGTGGATTCCGGGGCGCAGCTGTCGGGCAACCTTGCGGTCAACCTCGGCGGCAGCGTGGTCGACAACGGCAGCATCGTCGCCGCCGGCGGCACGCTGTCGATCGGCGCGGTCGGCGGCACCGGCACCCTGGCGATCGACGATAACGCGACGCTGTCGCTGCAGGGCCACCCGGCGGCCGCCCTCGCCGTCAGCTTCGCCGGCACCAGCGCCACGCTGCAGCTTGGCGCCGAGGCCTACCTGCCCGGCACCCTGAGCGGCTTTGCCATCGGCGACGCGCTCGACTTCGCCGCCTCGAACATCTCTGCGGCGAGCTGGAGCCAGACTGCCAGCGGCGGCGGCGTGCTGACCCTGAGCTATGGCGGCACCGTCGCCGCACAGGTCCACCTGCTCGGCAGCTACGCCTCGGACGTCTTCCTCACCAGCAGCGACGGCGCCGGCGGCACCGACGTGACCGTCGCGGCGACCGGCAGCGGCGGCGGCACGGCGGTGAGCGGCGGCACCGCCTCGCCGGACGACTACGCCTGGACGACGCCCGGCCAGAGTGGCGCCTGGACCACCGCGAGCGACTGGACGGACAGCACCACCGGCGCGAGCGCCCAGCTCGGCCCGGGCAGCAACAACGCCGTCACCATCGACGGCGGCAGCGGCAATACCTTCCAGGTCATCGGCGGCAACGCGGTCGTCGCCAGCCTCGCTCTGTTCGCCAACACCGCCATGGTCGGCCAGGTCGCCACCGGCTTGCTGGCGCTCGGCAACGCCTCGACGGCCGGCAATCTCGACCTGCTCGATGGCGGCACGCTCAGCGCCGGCACGGCGAGCCTTGCCAATGGCGAGCTGTCGCTGGACGGCAACAGCACCGCCGCCAGCCTCTCGGCGCTTGCGATCGGCGGCGGCCAGAGCGGCGTCGGTTTTCCGACCACGACGCTCAGCGTCAGCGACGGCGCGACGCTGCGGCTCGGCACGCTGAGCCTCGGTGGCGGCCAGTCCAACATCGTCGCGACCGACAGCACCGGCCGGATCGTGGTCGGCGCCGGCGCCGGCGCGGCGGGCGCGGTCACCGTCGCCGCGGGCGTCGACGTGCTCGGCAACGGCAGCCTGAACGTCGCCGCGGCGGTGGTCGACCTCGGCACGATCACCGCCAGCGGCGGCACCCTGGAGCTCGGTGCGGTGAGCGGCGCCGGCATGCTCGCGATCGCCGCCAATGCCACCCTGCGGCTCGACGTCGGCGACGCGAGCGCCGTCAGCTTCGTCGGCGCCGGCGCGACGCTCGAGCTGGCGACGCCCACCAGCATCACCGCGACGCTGTCCGGCGACGCTCCGGGCGACGCGATCGACATCCTCGGCAGCCCGATCACCGCCGCCACCTGGCAGGCCGGCGCCGGCGCGTCGGCCGGGTTGCTGACCCTGACCTATGACGGCCAGACCGCAGCGACCCTGGCGCTGGCCGGCAACTACGCGGGCGACGTGTTCTCGACCGCTTCGGATAGCGACGGCGGCACCGACATCCTGCTCTCCACGGCGGCCGGCGGCGGCGGCGGCGGCGGCGGCGGCAGCGACACCGGTGCCGACAGCTATGTCTGGCAGGGCTCGGGCAGCGGCAGCTGGTCGAGCGCCGCCAACTGGTACGACGAGACGCTGGGCGCCACCGCCACCAGCGCGCCGGGCAGCCTGGCCTCCGTCGCGGTCGCCGGGCTCACCGGCAGCTCGGTGATGCAGCTTGCCGGGCCGGGATCGGCGGCGACGCTGAGCCTGACCGGCAACGTGAACTTCGTCGGCGCCCTTACCGCCGGCGGCCTGTCGCTCGGCCTCGGCACCCTGGCCAGCTCGCTCGCTCTGGTCAGCGGCGAGCGGGCCAGCGTGACCAATCTCACCGTCGGCGACGGCGCGATCAACCTCTACGGCAGCGGCAGCGGCCTGAGCGTCGCCGGCGAGCTCACGCTCGGCACGGCGACCGTCGGCGCCGGCGAGCCGACCCCGACGCTGCAGGCGACCTACGGCGCCACGCTGCAGGCCGGCGGCCTCGCCATGGTCGGCGACGCCGTGCTGCTTACCGATGC
The DNA here is from genome assembly GCA_964249675.1 of uncultured Acetobacteraceae bacterium. Taxonomy (GTDB): domain Bacteria; phylum Pseudomonadota; class Alphaproteobacteria; order Acetobacterales; family Acetobacteraceae; genus CAXMMR01. Next base: position 40,521 of record CAXUCZ010000003.1, read on the forward strand.
GCAGTCCTCGCTGGAAGTCGGCACCGCCGGCGGCGCCGCGCTCAACGCGCTGACGATCGACAGCGGCGTCACCGTCTCGGCCTCCGGCAGCATCCAGGCCGCCCGCGTGATCGACAACGGCGTGCTGCGCGCCAGCGGCGGCACCCTCATGGTCGGCGGCGTGGTCAGCGGCCTGGGGGCGCTGCAGATCGATGCCGGAGCGACGCTGTATCTCGCCGCGACCTCGGTCTCGAGCAATGCGATCACCTTCACGGCGCCCGACGGCACGCTGCAACTCGCCGCCGCCGCCGATGCGCCGTCCGGCACGCTAAGCGGGTTTGCCGCCGGCGACAGCCTGATCATCGACAGCGGCTCGATCGACACCGCGAGCTACAGCAGCGTCAACGCGACGCTCGGCACGCTGACCTTGAGCGCCGGCGGCAATCGGGTCGGTCAGCTGGTGCTCGCCGGCAATTACAGCGGCGACTACTTCTCCGTGGAGTCGGCGAGCGGCGTGGCCGACATCGTGCTCGCCACCGACGGCTCCGCCACCGGCACCAGCACCGGCGGCACCAGCACCGGCGGCACTAGCACGGGCGGCACGAGCACGGGCGGCACGAGCACCGGCGGCACCAGCACGGGCGGCACCAGCACGGGCGGCACCAGCACCGGCGGCACCAGCACCGGCGGCACCAGCACCGGCGGCACCAGCACGGGCGGCACCAGCACGGGCGGCACCAGCACGGGCGGCACCAGCACCGGCGGCACAAGCACCGGCGGCACCAGTACGGGCGGCACCAGCACAGGCGGTACCAGCACAGGTGGCACGAGCACCGGCGGAACCAGCACGGGAGGCACCAGCACGGGCGGCACCAGCACCGGCGGCACCAGCACCGGCGGCACCAGCA
>CAXUCZ010000004.1:0-32748 GCA_964249675.1 uncultured Acetobacteraceae bacterium
TCGACCGAGCCTACATCATGCACGACGGCAAGGTGCTGATGGAGGGCCGCCCGGCCGAAGTCGTCGCCCACGAAGACGTCCGTCGCGTCTATCTCGGCGAACGCTTCAGCCTCTAAACGGATGAGGTCTGGGGCCCGACGCCCCGGCGATGTCCAAAGGCAGAGCCTCTGGCCTTCCTCTCCACCCTGGCAAGGCCTGAGTGTTTTCTGAGACACTGGCGTATATTTTGCATGTCAGCGCAATTCCCGATCGCGCCAAACTGCGCTAGCCTGCCGAAATGCCGATCGGCCCCAGGCTGGTTCTTCGCCAGTCACAATCTCTGGTCATGACGCCGCAACTGCAACAGGCGATCAAGCTGCTGCAGTTCAGCAACCTGGAGGCCAGCGCCTTCGTCGAGGAGGAGCTCGAGCGCAACCCGTTGCTCGAGCGCGACGAGCCTGTCGAGCACCTCGCCGAGCGGCCTGCTCCCGACCAGCTGCCGCTGGCGGTCAACGGGGCGGACGTCGCCGAGCTGGTCGCCTCCGCCGCCATGCCCGCCGACAGCGCCGCCCCGCTCGATACCGAGGTCGCAACCCGCTTCGAGGCCGAATCCGGCGGTCCGGGCGACTACATCGGCCAAGGAAGCGGCAGCGGCGCCCGCCAGGGATTCGAGACCGATGATCGCGGCATAGACGATCTGGCCGAGGCGCCGCGCAACCTGCGCGCTCATCTCGGCGAGCAACTTCGCCTCACCTTCGTGGATCCGGCCGAGCGCCTGATCGCCGCCCACCTGATCGCCCTGCTCGATCCCGCCGGCCGTATCACCACCGAGCCGGTCCATCTCGCCGAGGCGCTGCACATCCCGGTCGACGTCGTCGAGGCGGTGCGCGCCAAGATGATGCGCTTCGACCCGCCCGGCCTGTTCGCCCGCGACCTCGCCGAGTGCCTGGCCGCCCAGCTCGCCGAGCGCAACCGGCTCGACCCGGCGATGCGCACCCTGCTCGCCCATCTCGACCTGCTCGCCCGCCGCGACCTCAAGCGCCTGATGGCGCTCTGCGCCGTCGACGCCGACGACCTCGCCGAGATGATCGCCGAGATCCGCGCCCTCGATCCCAAGCCCGCCGCCGCCTACGAAGACGCGCCGCTGCAGCCCGTGATCCCGGACGTGCTGATGCGCCGCGGCCATGCCGGCGACTGGCTGCTCGAGCTCAATCCGGAGACGATGCCGCGCGTGCTCGTCAACGACGCCTACCATGCCCGGATCACCACCCGGCTGGGTGCGAAGGGGCCACGCGACGTGCGCGCCGAGGCGAGGCGTGACGAGCGCGCCTTCCTGGCCGAGAAGCTCTCAACGGCGAATTGGCTGGTCAAGTCGCTGCAACAGCGCGCGCAGACCATCCTCAAGGTCGCCGGAGAGATCGTCCGCCAACAGGAAGGCTTCTTCCTGCACGGCGTCGGTCATCTGCGGCCGCTGATCCTGCGCGACATCGCCGAAGCGGTCGAGCTGCACGAAAGCACCGTCAGCCGCGTCACCGCGAACAAATACATGGCCACGCCGCGCGGCACGTTCGAGCTGAAGTACTTCTTCACCGCCGCGATCAACGCCGTCTCCGGCGACAACCACAGCGCCGAGAGCGTCCGCCACCGCATCCGCCACATGGTCACCGCCGAAATCGCCTCGGACATCCTCTCAGATGACGCAATCGTTGCAGCGCTGCGCCGCGAGGGCGTGGACATCGCGCGTCGAACGGTCGCTAAATACCGCGAGGCGTTGCGCATACCGAGCTCGGTGCAGAGAAAGCGGGACAAGGCCTGATCCCGCCGCGCCGTTGCGATGAGACGCCTTCGGTGTGGAGGACATCACGCATGCAGATCACGGTTTCCGGCAAGCAGATCGACCTGTCCGACGCGCTCAGGACACGTGTCTCCAGTTCGCTCGGGCTGATCACGGCCAAGTATTTCGACCACGCCCAGGAAGCCAACGTCACGTTCAGCCGGGCCCGCTCGTTCTTCACCTGCGACATCAATGTCCACGCGGGTCGAGGGTTGACCCTGCGAGGCGAAGGCGAGGCGGCCGACGCCAACACGGCCTTCGACGACGCGGCCGAGCACATCGCCAAACGCCTGCGCCGCTACCGCAAGCGCGTCAACGAGCACGCCCGAGACCTCGGCAACCGCGCCAAGCCCGAAGCCGCGCGCTCCTACGTGCTGCGGCAGGAGGACGACGCTGCCGCCAGCCCCGAGCAGGCCGGCACCTACGCGACCGTGGTCGCCGAGACCGTCGCCGAGATCAACCGCCTGAGCGTCGCCGAGGCGGTGATGCGCATGGATCTGGCGGATCAGAAGGTGCTGATGTTCCGCAACAGCGCCAATGGCGAGCTGAACGTCATCTATCGGCGAACGGACGGCAATATCGGGTGGATCGACCCAGCCGCCGCGTAGGTAAAGAAAGCGGTTCTTTTTGAAAAAAGAACCAAAAACTTTCGCCAGAAAGCAACGGTGGCAACGGCCAAGTAGCAGCGGCGCCGGCGGTTTGATGATAGATCATCCCGCCACGTGCTTAGCCGTTCAATAAAAGTTTTTTGCTTCTTTTTTTCAAAAAAGAAGCGCTTCCTTCCAGCCCTAATGCACCCGAAGCGCGGCCAGTTCATGCTGCTGGATCGCGGCAATCGCCAGATCCTCGCCTTCGGCAACCGCCATCGGCGTACCATCGGCGGCAAAGATCCCGAACGCCTTCTCGCCATCCTTCAGCGTCACCGGCTTGATAAACGCCAGTTGCGCGACGCCTAGACCGGAAAGCTGCTCGGGCGTCATGTGGCGTACATCGATCTTGGTCATCTTGTTAGTCCTTATCTTGGCAGGCTCGCGACGTCCCGGATGGCGACGCTACGGCCTCCTCGGTTCAGCCCGCGTCGGTTTCGACGGCGCTGTCGACTGTCTGGCCGGCGGCTCGGCCGATCCGGATCTGCTTGACTTTGGGTTCAGGCTGCGGCCGCGCGAGGTCGACATGCAGCAAGCCATTGTCCAGCCACGCGCCTTGCACGTCGATGCCCTCGGCCAACACGAATGCGCGTTGAAACTGCCGCGCGGCGATGCCGCGATGCAGGAAGATGCGCCCCTGCGTGTCGTCGGTCTGGCGTCCGCGGATCACAAGCTGGTTGTCTTCCTGCGTGATCTGCAGGTCGTCCATGGTGAAGCCCGCAACGGCCAGCGTGATCCGCAAGCCGGTCGTGCTCAGTTGCTCGATATTGTAGGGAGGGTAGCCGTCCGTCGCTGTCTTGGACGCCCTCTCCAGCATCTGCTCGAGATGGTCGAAGCCGAGGAACAGCGGCGAGGTGAACATGCGCGTGGTCGACAAGCGAGCCTCCTCCTGGGAGCGAGACGGCGACCGGATCCCGACACGGCAATCCGACAGTCCTGCAGATCGGGACTAGGCTCCGCGATGTCAAGCGAGCCCTGCATGGCGCGTCAGCTCGGGCGGCTTGATTGATACGACCCGGCCGGACAGCTACATGCGCGTGATGCAAGATCGACCCGATGCCGCCCTGCCGATCCTGATCGTGCCCGATCGTCGGCTCAAGTCGCGCGCCCGCTTGGTGACGGCGGCAGATGACCCAACTGTCCGCGCGTTGGTGCCGCGCCTCTTCCGCACGATGTATGAGGCCCCCGGCATCGGCCTCGCGGCGCCGCAGGTCGGCGAGATGCTGCGCCTCATCGTCATTGATCTGATGCCCGACAATCGACCCGAGCCGATGGTGCTTGTGAACCCGGCGATCCTCGCGGTCGGCTCGGAGTGGGTCACCCGAGAGGAAGGTTGCCTGTCCCTGCCTGCGATGTATGCCGACGTGACGCGGCCCGGCCACGTCACCGTCAGCTATCACGACCTCGACGGCCGGCCGCAGCGACGTGAGGCCGACGGGCTGCTCGCCGCCTGCCTGCAGCACGAGATCGATCATCTGGACGGCGTGCTGTTCGTCGACCACCTCTCGCCCCTGAAGCGCAACATGCTGCTGCGTCGGTTGGCGAAGGAGCAGAAGATCAAGGCGTCGGCGTGAGGCGCAGCATGAGGCGTTCGGCGTGAGACTCGCCTTCCTCGGCACGCCTGGCTTCGCGGTCCCCGCGCTTGAGGCGCTGGCGTTGCGCCACGACGTGGTCGCTGTCTACTCCCAGCCGCCGCGGCCGGTCGGCCGCGGCCAGGCTGTGCAGCCGTCGGCGGTCCACGAGGCGGCGAAGCGCCTCGGCATCGCGGTTCGCACACCATCGCATCTGCGTCGCGACGAGGCGGAGCACGCCGTCTTCGCAGCCCTTGATCTCGACGTCGCGGTGGTCGCCGCCTATGGCCTGCTGTTGCCGCCGGCGATGCTGACAGCCCCTCGCCTCGGCTGCCTCAACATCCACGCCAGCCTGCTGCCGCGCTGGCGCGGCGCCGCGCCGATCCAGGCCGCGATCCTCGCCGGCGACCGGCAGAGCGGCGTCACGGTGATGCAGATGGAGGCCGGGCTCGACACCGGCCCGATGCTGCTCGCCGAAGCGGTGCCGCTCACCGTGACGACCACCACGACCGAACTGCACGACGCCCTCGCCGCACTCGGCGCTCGGCTGATCCTGCATGCCCTGGACGAGCAGCCGCTCCCGACCCCCCAGCCGGCGGACGGCGCCACCTACGCGCCCAAGCTCGGCCGCGACGATGCGCCGCTCGACTGGTCCGAGACCGCGGAGACGCTCGATCGTCGGGTGCGCGCCCTGAACCCCTGGCCCGGCACCCGCACGACGCTGCGCGGCGAGGTATTGAAAATCGTGGCGGCCGTGCCCGAGCCAGGCAGCGGATTGCCTGGTACACTGCTCGACGACCGTCTCGCGGTGGCCTGCGGGCAGGGCGTGCTCCGCCTGCGGCGCCTGCAGCGCCCCGGTCGTGCGGCGATGGATGCTGCCGCCTTCCTGCGCGGCACGGCCATCCCGGCCGGCACGGTGCTCGGCGGCTGACGCGCTTCGCCCTCAAGCTCGAATATGATGGCGCGCCGTTCGTCGGCTGGCAGCGTCAGGGCTGTGAGCCCATGCGCGGCCTGTCGATCCAGACTGTCGTCGAAGCCGCCGCCGCCAACCTGAACGGCGGTCACCCGGTCACCAGCGTCGCCGCCGGCCGCACCGATGCCGGCGTTCATGCCGCCGGCCAGGTCGCCCATCTCGACCTGCCCCGCCCGATCAGCCCCGCCCAGCTGCGCGACGCGTTGAACTTCCACCTCAAGCCGCATCCGGTTGTCGTGCTGGCCGTCGCCGAAGTAGCGCCCGACTGGAGCGCCCGCTTCTCCGCCAGCGGACGAGCGTACCGCTATCGCATCCTCAATCGCCCCGCCCGCGCCGCCCTGGCCGCCGGACAGGCTTGGCACCAGTCCCACCCGCTCGACGCCGACGCCATGGGCCAAGCCGCCCGCCGCCTGCTCGGCCGGCACGACTTTACCAGCTTCCGCGCCACCGCCTGCCAGGCCCGCTCGCCCGTGCGCACGCTCGACCGGCTGGACGTCGCCCGCGAGGGCGAGACGATCACGATCAGCGCCGAGGCGCGCAGCTTCCTGCACCACCAGGTCCGCACCATCGTCGGCACGCTCCGCCTGGTCGGCGAGAGCCGATGGACAGCGGAAGACGTCACCGCCGCGCTCGCCGCCCGCCGCCGCAGTGCTGCAGGCCCGACCGCGCCGGCGCACGGGCTGTGTCTCATGAGGGTCGTTTACGGCGACGATGTATTCAGGGAGCGTTAGGAAAGGAGTTCTTTTTTGAAAAAAAGAACCGAAAAACTTTTACTCCGGTTACGCTGCTGAGCTGCGAGCGAAAGTCGTGCTGTCCTGACGGCGACCAAATAGAAGTTTTACTTCTTTTCAAAAAGAAGCGCTTCTCAACTCAACAATCCCACCACCACGACAAGCCCGACGCCAAAGCCCATGTCCATCAGTACCAGCGCGCTCGCCAGCACGACGTCGCGCTCCAGCGTCAGCATGGCCGCGAACCACTCCACCCACAGCGCCCAGCCGAACACGATCAGCCCGACCGCCTCGCTGACGATGGCCGGCGCGCCGAGCAGGTCCGGCACGTCGCCGAGCAGCACCAGCCCGTAGCCGACGATGTTGCACCAGCCCCAGGCGGCGATGTAGAGCGGCCAGCGCGCCGCCGCCCCGGCTCGCCGCAGCACCACCTCGGACGCCACCGCGAAGCCTGCCCATCCGATGACGAAGGCCAGCATCTCCAACACCGCTGCTCGCCACGGTCGCGCAGGCACGCCAAGCAGCCGCCACTCGATCGCTCGCGTCGCGGCGTAGAGCGCGAGGCAGATCGGTGCGGCGATCAGGCTCAGCTGAGCGCCGCGCAGCCCGCCCTCGAACCGGGCGATCCCCTCGCCCCGCCCACGCGCCAGCAACGCGACGCCACGCAACGCCTCCGCCAGCATCAGGCCGCCGACCCTGAACCCTGCGCCGCGGGTCCCGGCGCCGACACCCCAGGCGCCGCCAGCGGTGCCTGCGGCCGCTCGCCCAGCAAAAGCGGCGCCAGCGAAATCGCACCCACCCAGGCGCCCATCCATAGCAGCAGCAGCAGCGTGCGCCCCCGATCCAGGCCGAGTGCGGTGCGCGCCACCAGCCAGTACAGCCGCAACGCATAGGCGATCAAAACCAGGAACGGCAGCAGGATCGCCAGATGCGGGCGCACCCCGATCGATAACGCAACATCCGCCACCAGCCCAAGCAGCAGCGCCAGCAGGTTCGGCAGCCACTGGCTCCAAATACAGACGGTAGCAAACCGCAACCAACCTGCCTCCAAGCGCCACACTCGCAGCAGCAGGTGCGACATGACCGGCACGGCGAGCACCAGGCAGACGAGCTGCAGCAGCGTCGACAGTCCCTCCAGCGGCCGACCGACGCAGAGCGCCAGAATGGCGAACACGATGCCGACCGCAAACCACGGCGCAAAGCTCGCCAGCAGCGCCTCCCTGGTCGCGCTGAAGCAGGCGACCCCGTCCTGCCGCAACAGCGCCAGCCGCCACAATCCGGCGGCGACACCGCTGGCGCCCGCCGGCACCGGGCGCCGCCGGCGGCCGGTCACGCCAGGAACGCCCCGATCACGTCGCGGTAGATCACCGCCAGCTGACGCAGCTCCTCGACCGGAACCCGCTCGTCGACCGCGTGCATCGTCGTCCCCACCAGGCCGAACTCAGCCACCGGGCAAAGCCCGGCGATGAAGCGCGCATCCGACGTCCCGCCGCCGGTCTCAAGCCGCGGCCGCATCCCGGTCGCCCGCGCCACCGCCTCGGCGAGCAGCGCCACCCCGTCGCCAGGCTCGGTGAAGAAGGCCTCGCCGCTGACGCTGACCGCCACGTCGAAGCGCTCCGCGTGCTGCGCCACGCAAGCCCCGAGCCAGCGCTCCAGCGCTGCCCCGTCATGGCGGTCGTTGAAGCGGATGTTGAGCGCCGCCGTGGCCACCCCCGGGATGACGTTGCACGCCGGGTTGTCGACGTCGATGCTCGTCACCTGCAGGCTGGAGGGCTCGAACCACGCCGTGCCGGCGTCCAGCGGCGCCGCGGTGAGCGCGCTCAGCGCACGCAACAGCCGATGCACCGGATTGTCGGCAAGCTGTGGGTAAGCCACGTGCCCCTGCCGCCCGAAGACGCTCACCTTTGCATTGAGGCTGCCGCGTCGACCGACCTTGATCACCTCGCCGAGCCGTTCGGGGTTGGTGGGCTCGCCGACCAGGCAGAAATCCGGCACCTGGTCGTGCCGGCGCATCCAGTCGACGACGCGCACGGTCCCGTCGCTCGCCGCTCCCTCCTCGTCACCGGTGATCAGCAGGCTGATCGAGCCGGGCGCCGGCCCCAGCGTCAGCCGGTCCGCCGCCGCGGCGACGAAGGCGGCAACCGCACCCTTCATGTCGACCGCGCCACGCCCGAACAGCAAGCCGTCCCGAACCTCGCCGTCGAACGGCCCGACGCCCCAACCCTCACCCGCCGGCACCACGTCGGTATGGCCGGCAAAGCAAAGATGCGGCCGCTCGGTGCCGATCCGCGCGAAGAAGTTCATAATCGGCCCGAACGGCAGCCGATGCACCTCAAAGCCGAGCTGCTCCAGCGTGTCGACGAGGATAGCCTGCGCGCCGTCATCCGCAGGGGTGACGGACGCACAGCGGATCAGCGCCTGAGCCAGCGGCAAAGGGTCGGTTGCAAGCATCGCGACCGGGTATAGGGCCAGTTGGCGGAGACGGAAAGGAAGCGCTTCTTTTTTGAAAAAAAGAAGCAAAAAACTTTTATCCCAACTGTTTTGTCGGCCACCGTCGATGTCGTTACTCATCAGACAAAAGTTTTTTGGTTCTTTTTTTCAAAAAAGAACCCGTCCTTTCTTCAATCTCTTAACAACTCGTTGATCGAAGTCTTTGCTCGCGTCCGCTCGTCCACCCGCTTGACGATCACGGCGCAGCTCAGCGACGGCCCAGGCGAACCGTCCTGCAGCGCCCGCCCCGGTAGCGCTCCGGGCACCACCACCGAGTACGCCGGCACCCGACCAACGAATACCTCGCCCGTCGCCCGGTCGACGATCTTGGTCGAGGCGCCGAGATATACGCCCATCGACAGCACTGCCCCACGCTCCACTCGAACCCCCTCGGCCACCTCCGAACGCGCGCCGATAAAGCAGTCGTCCTCAATGATCACCGGCTCCGCCTGCAGCGGCTCCAGCACGCCACCGATCCCCACCCCGCCGCTGATGTGCACGTTGGCGCCCACCTGCGCGCACGAGCCCACCGTCGCCCAGGTGTCGATCATCGTGCCGCGCCCGACATGAGCGCCGACGTTGACGAAGCATGGCATCAGCACGACGCCCGGCGCGACGTAGGCCGAACGTCGAACGATCGCGCCTGGCACGGCACGGAACCCAGCCTGCGCAAAGCGGTTCGCAGGCCAGCCGCCGAACTTCATCGGCACCTTATCGAAATGCGGCATCGAGCCCATCGGCCTGCTATCGGCCAGGCCGAACGACAACAGCACCGCCTTCTTCAGCCACTGATGCACCAGCCAGCCGCCGCCCTGCGGCTCGGCCACCCGAAACAGCCCCTGATCCAGCCCCTCCAACGCCTCCTCGACATCGGCCCGCTCAGTCGCCGTAGCGCTCGCCAGCGCATCACGTCGCTCCCACAGGCCATCAATCCTGTCTGATATCTTCATTGGACGTCCTTAAGAGAGGCCGGGGCTCTGCCCTCGGCCCGCTAGCCTGATGCTCCAGGCCGTCATCACATCGAGCTCGCCTGAACTTTGTGTCTGCTGTCGCTATAGATCGTGGATTATAAATGTAGCTGGGCGTGAGAGACGACACCATAGACGCGCGGAAACTGCGGAAACGAACCTACGTAAAAACTAAATGCAGTCAAATCGCTGCTGAAAGGGAGAAAGGCTGGCAAGGACTTGATCCCATCTCTTGGTCTATTCTGAGGTGATATTGTCGGATCAGGATACGAAGGATGCGCAGCGTGACCGGTCACACCCAGAGCACCCACAAACACGATAGCAACGCTCAATAAAGACGTCGGGGTGAGAACCTTCGGAAAAGCGACCAGCATGAACGGGCCTCGACATCTATCGTCAAGGATGGAGTTCAGAAGCTCCGCCTTTGACGGGGTCATGGGGCGCAAAGCTCCTTGCCTTACCGCTTCACCAGCGTCCCAGGCCCCGCTTCGGTGAACAGCTCCAGCAAGCACGCATGCGGAATGCGACCGTCCAGGATCACTGCCGCCTTGGCGCCCTGCTGCACGGCGGAGATGCAATTCTCGACTTTCGGGATCATGCCGCCGGAGATCCAGCCCGCCCTGATCCCCGCCTGCGCCGCCGCGATCGACAGCTCAGGCACCAGCGCGCGCTGCTCGTCGAGCACGCCCGACACGTCGGTCAGCATCAGCAGCCGGTTGGCCCCGAGCGCGCCGGCCACCGCGCCGGCCACCGTGTCCGCATTGATATTGTAAGTCTGTCCGTCGCGCCCGACGCCGACCGGCGCGATTACCGGGATCAGCCCCGCCCCGGTGAGTGCATGGATCACCCTCACGTCGACGATCTCCGGCTCGCCGACGAAGCCGAGGTCCAGCGCCCGCTCGATCTGGCTGTCCTCGTCGCGTACAGTGCGTTGCAGCTTGCGCGCCCGGATCAGCCCGCCATCCTTGCCGCAGATGCCCACGGCCAGCGCCCCGGCGCGGTTGATCAGGTCGGCGACATGTTTGTTGACGCTGCCGGCAAGCACCATCTCGACGACCTCGACCATCGCCGCGTCGGTCACCCGCAGCCCGTCGACAAAGGTGGATTGGATCTTGAGCCGCTCCAGCATGGCGTTGATCTGCGGCCCGCCGCCATGCACGATCACCGGGTTGACGCCGACCTGCTTCAGCAGCGCCACGTCGCGGCCGAACTCGGCCGCCAACCCATCGTCCCCCATCGCATGGCCGCCGTACTTGATGACGATCGTCGCGCCGGAGTAGCGCCGCAGGAACGGCAGCGCCTGGGCCAGGATGTTCGCCTGCTCGGCGGCGCGCGCCAGGTGTTCGGGATCAATCATCGAAGCACCGTAAGCAGCCCGCAAGCCATGGCAAAGGAGAGCAAGAGCTTCTTTTTTGAAAAAAAAGAAGCAAAAAACTTTTAACCGCGCTGTCGCGTGCCGGGCCGGCTACTCTCCAATCGGATGAAGGTTTTTTGGTTCTTTTTTGCAAAAAAGAACCGCTTCCTTACTCCAGCGCCGCCAGCTCGGCCCTAAGCTCAGTGATGCCGCCGCCCGTTGCGCTGCTGGTCGCAAGCACCTGGGCGAACGCTGCCGGGTGCGTCCGCGCCAATGCTGCCGCCTCGCCGACCTTCTCCGCCAACCGCCCCGGCTTCACCCCGTCCGCCTTGGTCAGCACGAGCTGGTACGTCACCGCGGCGCGGTCGAGCAGGTCCATGACCGCGTGGTCGCTCTCCTTCAGCTCGATCCGCGCGTCGAGCAGCAGCACCACGCGCCGCAGCGTCGGCCGGCCGCGCAGGAACTCGAACATCAGACCCTGCCAGTCTCGCTTGATGTCGGGGCCGGCCTGGGCATAGCCGTAGCCGGGCATGTCGACCAGCGTCAGGCGCCCGCCGCCAAGCTCGAAGAAGTTCAGCTGGCGCGTTCGCCCCGGCGTGTTGGAGGCGCGGGCGAGCGCGCGATGCCCCGTCAGCGCATTGATCAGCGACGACTTCCCGACATTGGAGCGTCCGGCGAACGCGACCTCCGGGCCCTGCGGCGGCGGCAACTGGTCGAGCCGCTGGGCCGCGTAGAAGAGCTTGGCCTCGGCGGAAAAGAGGAGCCGGCCCGTCTCCAGGAACGCCGCCTGCTCCTCGGCGCTGCGCTCCGCCGGCGCCAACGCCGCCGGCATGTCGCTCACGTGCGAACGGCTCTCGTCCGAGTCTTGCCCTCGAGCTTGGTGCCGCGCTGGATCAGCCATTGCTGCAGCACTGTCAGCGTATTGTTGGTCGACCAGTAGATCACAAGCCCGGCCGGAAAACGCGCCAGCATGAAGGTGAAGATGATCGGCATGAACTGGAACAGCCGCGCCTGGGCGGGGTCCGGCGGCGGCGGGTTCATCTTCTGCTGGGCGAACATCGTACAGCCCATGATGATCGGCCAGGCGCCCAGATGCAGGAACGGCGACAGCGCGGAGGGGTCGAACGGCAGCAATCCGAACAGGTTGAACACGTTGGTCGGATCGACCACCGAGAGGTCATGGATCCAGCCGAAGAACGGCGCGTGCCGCATCTCGATGGTGACGAAGATCACCTTGTAGAGCGAGAAGAACACCGGAATCTGGATTAGCATCGGCAGGCAGCCGGCGGCCGGGTTCACCTTCTCGTTGCGATAGATGGCCATCATCTCGGATTGCTGCTTGGCCGGGTCATCCTTGTACTGCTCGCGCATCGCCTTGATCTTCGGCCCAAGCAGCTTCATCTTGCTCATGCTCTTGTAGGAGCGTGCGGCGAGCGGAAAGAACAGCGCCTTGACGCCGATCGTGAACACGATGATCGCCACGCCGAAATTGCCGAACACGCCGTTCAGCCAGTCGAGCGCGTAGAAGATCGGCTTGGTCAGCAGGTAGAACCAGCCGAAGTCAACCGCGTGGTCGAAGTTTGGAATATGCAGGCTCGCCTCGTAGTGGTCGAGCAGCGTCACCACCTTCGCACCCGCAAACGCATGCGTGACGTAGGCGGCGTCGCCGCCGGCCGGCACGGTCTCCGCGTCGCTCGGCACGGCATCGACCTGATAGCGGTCGGCGCCGTTATCGAGCGTGTGGCGGAACGTTATGTTGCTGAGCACGTTTTGGTTCGGCACCAGCGCGGCAAGCCAGTATTTGTCGGTGATCCCGGCCCAGCCGCCGCTGCTCGCCCCGGTCAGCGAGACGCCGTCGTCCTTGGCGGCCGCCGCCTTTGCCGCCTTGTAGGTCTGCTCCTTCAGCGTGCCGCCGATCACGCCGAGCAGCCCCTCGTGCAGGATGTAGTAGCCGGCCACCTGCGGCGTGTAGTCGCGCTTGACCCGCGCATAGGGATGCAGCCTCACCGGTCGCGGCGATGCATTGTGCACCGCCTGGGTGACACCGAACATGTACTCGTCGTCGACGCTGACGACGAGCGAGAACGTGAGCCCGGCGCCGTTATCCCAGCTCAGCGTCACCGGGTGGCCCGGCCGCAGCGGCCCGTCCTGGCGCGCCGTCCACAGCGTGTTGCTGTCTGGCAGAACGGCCGTGGTGCCGGCGGCGGCGACCCAGCCATACTGTATGTAGGTCGGCTGCGGGTCGCTCGGCGGCTCGAGCCAGCGCACCAGAGGCGAGGACTTGTCGACCGTCTCGTGGTAGTCGCGCAGCACCACGTCGTCGAGCCGCGCGCCGATCAGGCTCAGGCTGCCGGACAGCTTCGGCGCATCGATCGGTAGCCGCGGCACCTCGCGTGGCGGGGTGACGGCCACCGGCTGGCTGCCGGGCGTCGCGATGTTGTCGGTCGGCTCCGGCGTGGCGCCGGACGGCGTCATGCGCGTGGTCTCGCTCGCCTGCCGGGCCAGCTGCGCCTGATTGTGGTGCGGCAGCAGGGCCTCGAACCCGATGAGGATCGCAATCGAGATAACGATCGCGAGCAGCAGGCGGTTGTTGTCCATTGGGTCGTTCGTCAGCCCGCTTTTGCAGCCGGCGGCACCGGGTCGGCGCCACCGCGATTCCAGGGATTGCAGCGCAGCAGCCGCCACAGCGTCAGCCCGCAGCCGCCAACCAGGCCATGCCGATGCAGCGCCTCGCAGGCATAGTCGCTGCACACCGGCTCAAAGCGGCAATTCGCCCCGAGCAGCGGCCGAACGAGCCATTGATAGAGCCGCACCAGCCCGACCAAAGGGGTCGCCGCTCTCACGTCACGCCTGCCTTGTCGAGCGCGCGCGCCAAGTCGCCGAGCAGCAGGTCGAAACGCCGGCGGCGGGTGCTGTCGCGCCCGATCAGCACCAGGTCGTATCCGGCGCACGCCCGTGTAGCGAGAAGCAGACGGGCTGCCGCCCGCAGCCGGCGCTTGGTGCGATTACGCACGACTGCGTTGCCCACCTTCTTGGTGACCGTAAAACCCAGACGAGCGCCCGCCGCATCGTCCCGCCGTAGCGCCTGCACCACCACTCCGGATATCGCCGCCTTGCGGCCCCTGCCAGCTACCTCGAGAAACTGCTTGCGCTGCGTCAGGCGCCCCTTTCCGAGGAGCGGCGGCGCCATGACCGTGTGCTCAGGCGGACAGGCGCTTACGGCCCTTGGCCCGCCGATTGGCAATGACCTTGCGGCCGCCGACCGTCGCCATGCGGGCGCGAAAGCCATGTCGATGCTTGCGGACAAGCTTCGACGGTTGATAGGTACGCTTCACGGCAAGCTCCAGGGGTCGTTCACGAACCAGCGCATGGCGGCTCGGAGGCAAACCGCCTCGTTCCAGTCAGTCGCGGTGTCCTACCGCCGCCGTCGGTGTCCGTCAATCGTCGGCAGCACTCGTCCGGCGAAGAGCGTCATCAGCGATATCTCGATGTCATCAGCACGTCTTCACAATTTCTTAGCCAGTTTGGGACATAGTGATGGCAGTTCGGGTGCGGTGCAGCATAAGATGGGATCACGGAACACGCCGACGCCCAGGCAACCAATCGCAGGTGAGACGATGATCCCGACTCCGACGCTGCCAGATCCGGAAACCCGGCAAACCCGCGGCGGCGCGGTGGTGGTGCCGATCATCCTGTCCGGTGGTTCCGGCACTCGGCTCTGGCCGGTCTCGCGCGAGAGCTTCCCCAAGCAGTTGTGGCCGCTGATCTCCGAGCGGTCGATGATCCAGGAGACGGCGCTTCGCGCCGCCGGGAAGCAGTTCGCCTCGCCGATCGTGGTGTGCAACCACGAGCATCGCTTCCTGATCGCCGAGCAGATGCGCGAGGCGGGGATGTCGCACGCCCGCATCCTGCTCGAGCCGGTGGGCCGCAACAGCGCGCCGGCGATCGCCGCCGCCGCCATGCTGGTCGCCCGTGACAACCCCGATGCGGTGCTGTGGCTGATGGCCGCCGACGCCGCGATCACCGACAAGCCGGCGCTTGACGCAGCGCTTGGCTCCGCCGTCGAGGCGGCGCTGCAGGGTCACGTCGTCACCTTCGGCGTGCGGCCGAACCGGCCGGAAACCGGCTACGGCTATATCGAGATTGGCGAGGTGCTGCACGGCGCGCCCGGCGTGCATGAAGTCACCCGCTTCGTCGAGAAGCCCGACATGTCGACCGCCGCGGTGCTCACCGCCTCCGGCCGTCACTTGTGGAACTCGGGCATGTTCGTCTTCACCGTCGAGACGCTGCTCAACGAGATGCGGACCTATGCGCCCGACGTGATCACCTGCGTGCGCCGTGCCGTTGATCTCGCGTCCGACGACCTCGACTTCATTCGGCTGGATGAAGCGTCGTTCCGCGCCTGCCCCGACATCTCCATCGATTACGCGGTGGCCGAGCGCACCACCCGCGCCGCCTGCGTGCCGGCCGACCTTGGCTGGTCGGATGTCGGCAGCTGGAACGCCCTGTGGGAGCTCGGCGTGAAGGACGACGGCGGCAACGTCGCGGTCGGCGACGTGCTGCTTGAGGGGGCGGCAAATTGCTACGCCCGCAGCGATGGCATGCTCACCGCCGTGGTCGGATTGCAGGACGTCATCGTCGTCACCACCGAGGACGCGGTGCTTGCCATGCACCGTGATCGCGCTCAAGACGTCAAAAAAATCGTCGCCCGGCTGCACGCCGCCGGCCGCCACGAGGGCCGCGCCCATAATCGCTGCTACCGTCCTTGGGGCTTTTACGAAAAACTGTTCCGCGAGGAGCGGTTCCAGGTGAAGCGCATCGTCGTGCAGCCCGGCCAGAAGCTGTCGCTGCAGAAGCATTATCACCGCGCCGAGCATTGGGTCATCGTCGCCGGCACCGCGCTCGTCACCCGCGACGCCGAGCAGATCATGCTGCGCGAGAACGAGAGCCTCTACATGCCGCTCGGCTGCGTGCATCGCCTTGAAAACCCAGGCCGCATTCCGTTGACGCTGATTGAAGTGCAGTCGGGATCCTACCTCGGCGACGACGACATCGTGCGCTTCGAGGATCATTACGGGCGGGTCTAAACAAGGCGGGCCCGGGGCTTCGCCCTGGACCCAAAGCCCCGGGCCTTTCGTCCGGCCCCGCATTTGCTAGAACGCGGCTCCGCCAGGAGCATCCCTTGCACATCGGGCTAGCCGAAATCGGCCTTGAGGTCGGAACTGACACGCTCGGCGTGATCCGCTTTGCCGAAATCGGCCTGCCCGTGCTGGCCGGCCGTCGCACCAGCGAGGTCTGGCGCGCCGACGGCCCTGTGCGAAAGGAGACGCTCGGCCGGCTCTCGATGTCGCATGGCGGCGGCTTCGCTGCAGCCACGCTGCGGCTCGTCGAGGATGGCGCCGACTTCGAGCGCCAGGTCCATGACGCCTATGCCGAGCTGCTCGCCGCCATGGCGGCAGTCGGCTGCCCGCATCTGCTCAAGATCGCCAACTACATGCCGGCGATCACCGGCCTCGACAGCACCGTCGACCTGCCTCGTCAGCGCTACCATGCCCTCAGCCTCGGCCGTGCCCGCGCCTTCGCCGAAGCCGGCGTGCCCTTGCCGCCACCGGCCGCCTGCGCCCTGGGCACGCCGGGAACCGCGGCCATCACCCTCGCCTGCCTTGCCGCCCAACGTCCCGGCCAGCCGTTGGAAAATCCGCGTCAGCTCAGCGCCTACCGCTACCCGAACCGCTACGGGCCGCAAAGCCCGAGCTTCTCGCGCGCCATGCTGACGCCGCCGGGGCATGGCCGCCGCCTGCTGCTAATCTCTGGCACCGCCAGCATCGTCGGCCATGAGAGCCGCCACCGTGGCGACGTCGGCGCGCAATGCGCCGAAGCGCGCGCCAACCTCCATGCCTTGCTCGAAGCCAGCCGCGCCGCTGGAGCGATCCCGGTCGAGCCTGCCCTGTCGTTCCGCGTCTATCTGCGTCGCCCTGCCGACCTCGCGCTGGCGCAGGCCATGTTCGCCGAGCCGGACGCGCTGTTTCTCCACGCAGAGGTCTGTCGCGACGAGCTGCTGGTCGAGATCGAAGGCGCCTACGCCGTCGAGTGAGCGCTCAGCGCGGCGCCGTGGCGGCAGCCGTCTCCGGCCCCCAGAACAGTCGCCGCAGCATCCCCGGCGCCAGCACCGAGAGCGGGTTGACTGACACTGTCGGGTCGGCGAAGGGTCCGCGAATGGAGAAGTCGGCGGCGAATACCCCACCCCCCTTCTCCGGGCTGAACAGCTTGCCGACGAGCGGCAGCCGCCCGAGCGCGGTGTTCAGCAGGTAGGCGGGCACCACCGTCCCGCGCAGGTCGGCCGTGTCGGCAGCCAGGTCGATCCGGCCGGTCGCGGTGATGCCGAGGGTGGGGCTGACGGCGCGCGCCGAGCCGATGTCGAACGCGCCACCGACGTAGCGGAACGGCAGCACCAGCCGACTGAAGCTGACACCCGGCCCGCGCAGCACGTCGGCGATGCCGAACAGCGTCGCCGCCTTGAGCACCCGCGCCACCGTCGGCGCGTCGGTGACCCGGAAGCCGCTGACCTGCGCCGTCGCTTGCAGCGGCGCATCCGCCCGGCGGTCGTCGAAGCGCCCACGCAGCGACAATCGACCGCCCTGGATGTTGTCGGCCACGTCGACGGAGCGGAGCAGCACGCCGGCATCCGCAGCCACCAGCGCCAGCGTGCGCCCTGGACTGCCGGCGCGCCCGTCCTCGCCGAGCCGCGCGCTGATCGAAGCCCGGCTGCCGGCATCCACCGTCAGCGCGGTGAGGCGCAACCCGTCATTGGCGGCGTGGACGACGAACGGCGCGACCGGCCACTGGGCAGCGAGCAGCACCTGGTCGAACCGCGCATCGACCTGCCAGGCCCGACCGCGCGCCGGCGCCCGGCTGGCCGACTTGTCGAGGCTGCGCGGCTGTGTCGGCGGACGCGATCCCGGCCTGCCTGCCGAGACCGGCTTGCTCTTCGCGAACAGCGCCGACAGGTCAAGCGTCGGCCCGGCGAGCGACAGCCGGATCGCAGCACTCGGCGGGCTCGCGGGAATGGTCAGCAGCCCGTGTCCGACCGTCCGCCCGATGACGATCTGCTGCAGATCCACCACCCGCGGCGCCCCGTCGACGATCTCGGCGCTGCTTCGCAGCACCACCCCCGGCCCGTCCGCACGCAGTTCGTCGAGCCCAACCAGCCGGCCCTGATCGAGCACCACATGGGCGTGCAGGCTGGCGGCGCCGCCGGCCGGCTTCTGAACAGCGAGCGGCAGCGACACCGCCGCCCTGGCAAGGTCGGCGTCGAGCACGAGGTCGGCCCGTCCGTCGCGTCGCTCATCATAATGCGCCTGCAGCCCGGCCTGCCCGACCACGTGGCCGCCAGTGTCGAGCCCAAGCGCCGCCAGCTGGGCCGGCGTCGCGGTTGCCTGCAGCTGCACCGTTGTCGCGACGTCGGTGCGCGGCCCGGCGCGGAAATCCATCGCCACGCTCAGCGTTGAGGGCAGGCCGGCGAGCCGCCCGCTGCCGGTGATGCCAAGACCGTCATTGCTGATCGTAGCCGCCAGCGTCGCACCATCCAGGTCCCGCCCCGCGACGATCCCGGGAAAACGCGCCTGCGCCACCTGCGCGTCGGCGGCGATGCGGATGCTGTCGAACGTGACCCGCGCGTCCAGCGGCAGCTGCACGTGCAGCGTGCCGTCGAACCGGCCGGAGGCTCGGCTCAGGTCCAGCTTGGCGCGCTGCAGCAGGTTCAGCCGGCGGTTGGCGAGCAGCGCCAGCACGCTCCCGAGCGGGCCGCGGATCGGCGCCGTGATGTCGGCGGCCTGATCGGCCCGGCTCAGTCCGCTGATCCGGATCACGCTGCCGGCAACCGATAGCGCGTCCTGCCGCCCCTCGATGAGCCGCACCGCCACGGCATCCGCCCCGTCGAGGTCCACCCGCAGCCGCGCGTCGGTGATCGGCGGCAGCGGCCGCAGCCAATAGCCGGTCACGCCATCGGCGTTGAAACCGCCGGTGAGCGAGGTGAGGGTAACCTCTTGGAGGTTGGTCCCGACGTCGGCGAGCCCGAGCTCGACGTGCAGATCATGCGCCTGGCCGGCGATGATGTTGGTCGTGATCCAGGCCCGCGCGCCGCGGCCAAGCGCGTTCGGCCAGTAGCGGCCAAGCTCAGCGAAAGCCGCCCTGTCCAGGTCGAGCGTGACTTGCCCGACGCCTCCGCCCGAGGCCACCTGCCGCAGCTTGCCGCTCGCCGTCAGCCGCGTGCCGGCCTCACCAGGCTGCAGCGGCGTGAATGTCAGATCGAGCCGCTGCAGGCTCAGCTCAGTCGGCGTGACCACGGCCACCAGCTCGCCGCCGGACAGCGGCACCGCGCCGTCGCCGAGCCTGGCGCTGCCGGCGCCGACATCGAGCGTCGCCTGAGCCTCGATCAGCGCCAATCGCGGCCCGAGCCGCGCGGTCATCGCTACCGACACCGGCGCGGCGAGGCCAGCCAGCATCGCGGCGGGGCCGTCGCGCAAGGCGGCGTCGCCCACCAGGGTCGCCGGGCTGAAGGGCGAGGCGCTCAGCGACAGCGCAGTGCCGGAATCGTCCGCCAGCACGTCCGCGCGCGCCATGAGGGCCACGCTGGTCGCGCCCAATGTGGCGCGTAGGTCGGCACGACCGAGCACCCCGCCGCTGGAGAGACGCCGCAGATCGATGCCGCCGGTTGCCCGCCAGTCGAGCCCGAGCGCCGCGTCGTGCACCAGCAGGCTGAGGTCGTGCACCTCGACCCGCCTGAGGCGGCTCAGCGCGCCCCGGCTGTGACTGCGCGTCGCCTGCCGCAGCTCCTCGAGCAGCCGCCCAGGTGGCGGCGGGCGCGATGGCGTGGCCGCCCGCGGCGCGAGCTGAAAGCTGCCGTCGGCAAGGCGGGTCAACGTCACCGAAGGCGCATCGACCCGGATCGCCGCCGGCTCGACGCGGCCAAGCACCAGCGGCCATAGCGGCAGCGACACCGCGGCATGCGGCGCCTCGGCCAGCACCACCCCGTCCGGCGCCACCTCGCTGACCGCCTCGAGCTCGATCCGCAATGGTCCGCCGACGCCGTCCTCAAACCCGCTCCAGGCCAGCGTCGCCCGCCGCACCCGCACCTGCGCATCCGGCTGGCTGACCACGCGCTCCAGTCGCCGGCTCGCCCAGGTCACGTCCAGCGGGCCCTGCCCAAGCCGCCAGGCGAGCACCCCGGCTCCAAGCAGCACCAGCAGCGCAGCCCCGAGCAGCAAGTCGGCGATCAGATGCACACCCAGGCGCGGCCCGCCCCGCAGCAGCCAACGCCCGGCGCGCCTCATGGCGCCGCAGACGCCGGCTGCTTGACCGCCGGTCGCGCGCATGCCGAGCCTCGCCGATGACCGGCTGCCTCGACCGAGACTTCCCGCCGCCCGCCGACCTGGCCGCGGCCGAGCGCCTGTTGCGCCGTTGGTCCGAGCGCGCCGACGCCCCGGCGCCCGGCCTTGCCCGGCTGCTCGCCTGCCTCGGCGGCAACGCCCCCTACCTCGCCGACCTCTCGCTCCGCGAGCCCGCCACGATCGCCGCGATCGAACGGGACGGACTGGAGCAGACCAGTCGGACGACGATTGCGGCAGTGCAGGCGCTGTCGCCGCAAATTGATCGCCGCGCCCTGGCCGCGAGCCTGCGCCAAGCCAAGCGCCAGCTTGCCCTCATCACCGCCATCGCCGACCTCGCCGACGCCTGGCCGCTCGAACGGGTCACTGGCGCGCTGTCCGACCTCGCCGACGCGGCCCTCGCCGCCGCCGTCAACCACCTGCTCGCCGCCGCCGCCCGCCGCGGCGAGCTCGTCCTCGCCAACCTCGCCGAGCCGTCGCGCGGCTGCGGCTTCACGGTGCTGGCCATGGGCAAGCTCGGCGCGCGCGAACTGAACTACTCGAGCGACGTGGATCTCATCCTCCTCTACGACCCCGCGCCGCCCGCATCGACTAACGCGGCGAGCGCCGTCTTTGTCCAACTGGCGCGCGACCTTGTCGGCCTGATGCAGACCCGCGACGCCGACGGCTACGTGTTCCGCACCGACCTGCGGCTGCGGCCGGACCCGGGCTCGACGCCGATCGCGACCTCGCTGCCGGCCGCGCTATCCTACTACGAAAGCCTGGCGCAGACATGGGAGCGGGCGGCGATGATCAAGGCCCGCCCGGTCGCCGGCGACCTTGAACTCGGCGCGGCCTTCCTGACCGCGATCCGTCCCTTCGTCTGGCGCCGCCACCTGGACTTCGCCGCACTCGCCGACATCCGGACGATGAAGCGTCGCATCGATGCGCGACGGCCGCCGCCAACCCAGGGCAGCAGCCTCGACCGCCTGCTCGGCCGCAACCTCAAGCTCGGACGCGGCGGCATACGCGAAATCGAGTTCTCCGCCCAGGCGCTGCAGCTGGTCTGGGGCGGTCGTCAGCCGGCGCTGCGCGCGCCCGGCACGCTGGCCGCCCTGCACGCGCTCGTGGCCGAGCAGCGACTGCCCGGCGAGCGCGCAGCACGGCTGGAGGCGGCCTATCGGGCGCTGCGTCGGGCCGAGCACCGGCTGCAGATGGTCCACGACCGACAGACCCACAGCCTGCCGCAAACCGCCGCCGGCTTCGCCAGCTTTGCCACCTTCCTGGGCGCGACCGACCCGGCTGCGGCGGCGGCGACCCTGCTCGGCCACATGGAGGCGGTGCACGAGGCGTTCGCCGAGATGCTCGATAGCGAGCCGCCGACCGCCTCGCCCATCGACGCCGAGGCGTTCGGCGACCCGGCCCAGTTCGCCGCCACGCTCTCGGCCTGGCGCGCCGGCCGGCCGCGCGGGCTGCGCGCCAGTCGCGCGCGTGAGCTTCTGGAGAAGCTGCTGCCGAGCCTGCTGGCCGCGCTCGCCGAGCAGCCGCGCCCGGCGCTCGCCCTCGCCCGCCTCGACAGCCTGCTCGCCCGCCTGCCCGCCGGCGTGCAGCTGCTCTCCTTGCTGGAGCACAACCCGGCGCTGCTCGCCCGCCTCGCTGCCGTGCTCGGCGCCGCGCCGCTGCTCGCCGACCACCTCGCCGCGGTGCCGGCAGCGCTCGAAGGCCTCCTCGCGCCGTCCGGCCTCGACCCCGATCCCGCGGCCATGCTCAACGCCGCACTCGCCGATGATCGTACGCTGGAGGCGCTGCTGGTCGCCCTGCCGCCGCTGCTGCGCGGCGAGGAGTTCCGCCTCGCTTTGGCCGAGCTCGAGGGCCGGACCGGCATCGATGCCGCGGGCCGCGCGCGTACGGCGCTCGCCGAGACGGTGATCCGGCTGCTGCTGCCGGCAGTGCTGCTCGAGCATCGCCGCCGCTTCGGCCGCCTGCGCGGCGGCGGCATGGTCGTGGTTGTCCTCGGCAAGGCCGGCTCGCGCGAAATGCTCGCCGGTTCCGACCTCGACCTCATGCTGGTTTACGACCACGACGACGCGGCCGGACAGAGCACCGCCGGCGCCGCGGCCCGCCGGCTGCCAGCCAGCCAGTACTACGCCCGCCTCGCCCAGGCATTGATCGCGGCGCTGACCGCACCGACCGCGCAGGGCCGGCTCTACGACGTCGACATGCGGCTGCGGCCGTCCGGCGGCCAAGGCCCGGTCGCCGTCTCGCTCAGCAGCTTCGTCCGCTATCATGAGACCGCCTGGACCTGGGAACGCATGGCGCTCACCCGGGCGCGGATCGTCGCCGGACCGCCCAGGCTCGCCGCCAGGGTGCGGCAGGCGATCCGGGACGCCGTGCTGGCGCCGCGTCCGCCCGAAACCATCCTGGCCGACGCAGCGGCCATGCGCGCCCGCCTCGCGCGCGACCTGCCGCAGCGCGGCCCGTGGGACGTGAAGAACCGCTCCGGCGGCCTGATCGAGGTGGAGTTCGTCGCCCAGGCGCTGCAGCTCGTCCATGCCGGCCGGCCGCGCGTGCTCCATCCGACGACCGCGATCGCCCTGGCGCGCCTTGCCGCCGCCGGCCTGCTCGGCGCCGGCGACGCCGCGCTGCTGATCCACGCCGACCGGCTTTGGCGCGGCATCATCGGCCTGCTCGCGATCACGGTCGGGCGCACGCCTCCCGCCGGCCTGCCGGCGCCGGTAATCGGCGCTCTCGCCGGCGTCGCCGGGCTGGGGCAAAAGGAGCCGACGGGAGAGGCCGCCCTCTCCACCGCGCTCGACGCCGTCGCCGAGCAAGTGCGCGAGGCCTTTATCCGGCTGATCGGACCAGTGGAGGACGACCATGCAGACAGGTGACACCGCGCCCGCCTTCGACCTGCCGGCGAGCGGCGGGCGACGCGGCCGCTCGAGCGACTACGCAGGCCGCGCCTACGTGCTCTACTTCTATCCCAAGGCCGATACCACCGGCTGCACCAAGGAGGCGATCGCCTTCCAGGAGGCGCTGCCGTCACTCGGCGACGTCGCCGTGATCGGCGTCTCGCGCGATCCGGTCGCGGCGCTCGACAAGTTCGCCGGCAAATACGGCCTGACCTTCCCGCTCGCCTCAGACGAAGCGGGCGCGCTCACCGAGGCCTATGGCGTGTGGGTGGAGAAGTCGATGTACGGCAAGAGCTACATGGGCATCGAACGCTCGACCTTCCTGGTCGACGCCGCCGGCCGCATCGCCGAGGCCTGGCCCAAGGTCAAGGTGCCCGGTCATGTCGAGGCGGTGCTCGGCGCCGTCAACGCAAGGTAGGCGAAATCAGGGCGCTGCCCGGGACCCGCTGGGGGCAGCGCCCTCGGACCCGCAACTAGTACGGCTGGTAGTAGCCCGGCTGCGCGTAGCCCTGCGGGGGAGCGTACACCACCGGCGGCGGCGCGTAATAGGCGGGCGGCGCATAGACCACCGGCGGCGGCGCCAGCACGGCCGCAGCGCCCAGGCCCAGGATCGTGCCGCCGATCAGTCCGCCCACCAGCGCCCCGCCATAGCCGCCCCGATAGCCATAGCCGCCGCGGTAGCCATAGCCGCCACGGTAGCCATAGCCGCCATGATAGCCATACCCGCCACGATACCCGCCGTAGCCGCGGAAGTGCTGCGCCTGGGCCGCCGGCGCGCCCATGGCGGCAAGCCCGGCCGCGAGCGGCAGCGCGACCAGAAGACGACAGTTGAACTTCATCATGACAGATCCTCTAAGGCATGTCCGACACTCAAGGTGGCGACGCGCCAAGTCGAAAACGAGGCCTGGTTATGGCCGTGTCGTGGCACGAGCACCCGGCGCGGGCCGCTCAGACGTAGGTCCAGCCGGCCCAGCAGAGCGCCGGCGCCAGCAGCGCGATGGCGGCGCCCGTAGAGGCAACCCGCCGACGCATCGGCGGCGCCGGACCGCTCGCAGGCTTCGGCCGCATGGTGGCCTGGCGCAGCAGCAGGATCCCGACCGCCGCCAGGCTTAGCAGCGCCACCTGCACCGCCGGCCGCGGCCCGTAGCGCAGCACCAGCTCGGCTCGCAGCAGGCGCATCGGGTCGATTCGGGTCGCGACCGCATACCAGCCATACTCGCTCGCCGCCGTCAGCAGGGTCGCACCGACCCCGAGTGCCAACAGCGGCCATGCCTGCCGCCGGCGCGCCGTCGGCAGCAGCCGCCACAGCATCAGCCAGCAGAACAGCCCGGTGTAGAACACCGCCGCGCGCACATCCGCCTTGGCCTGCATGAAGAAGTGCAGCAGCCCGAGCGCCGCGACCAGGTAGATCAGCCGGTGCAGCCGCTGCCAGGCCCGGCCCAGCCGGCGGATCCAGGCGTTGGTCGACGTCCCGGCCAGCACCAGCAGCCCGAGCAGCGCCGCAAAGCCGATCGTCAGGTAGACCCGGTGCAGGATCTCGGCGCCGACATGCAGCAGGCGCCAGTTCTGCTGCGCGGCGTAGAGCGCCAGGTGGCCGGCGGCATAGCTCGCGGCGGCGACGCCGAGCATCCGCCGCAGCACGAGTGCGCGCGGCCAAGCCAGGCTCGAGCGCACCGGCGACACCACCAGGGTGATCAGCGTCAGCCGCACCGCCAGCAGCCCGAACTGGTGCAGCGCCGTATCGAGCGGCCGGGCGCCGAGCAGCCCCTCGTCCCAGCCATAGGCGATCCAGCCGGCCGGCATCGCCAGCAGCGCCAGCGTCGTGGCCTTGAGCGGCGAGAACCGCCCATGCTCCAGCCAGGGCCAACCGAGCCGCCGGGCGACGGCGTGGCCGCCGACAGTGGCGTTCATGCGCATGACGCGGATGCGGCTTGCGTCATTGGGCCGGCGGCGGCCCGACCTGCCGCAGCCCCTTCGGCCGATCGAACAGCGCCGGATCCTGCGGCGCGTAGGCGACGCTGACCGCCTGGGCCAGCAGCCGCTGGGCGGTGGCGACGCGCAGGGTCACCCCGTCGGCGGTGATGCAAGCGACGACGGTGCCGGGCGCGTCCGGCCCCAGGCGCCAGTTCTGGCAAGCAAGCCCGGCGACCTGGCCGGCATCGAGCCTGGTGAAGGCGACGTCCCGGCTGCCGCCCGGCGCCAGTGCGCTGCCCGCCGGCGCCGGCGCGTCCAGCACCGCCCCCGCGGTCAGGTTGACGATGCTGAGCGTGTGGGCACGGTAATCGGTCAGCATGTAGAGGCTGCCGGCGCTCGGGTCGATCCGCATCCGCTGCTCGGCTTGCAGCCAGCGCAGCCGCTGGCGGAACATCGCCGGTGCGGCGTGGTCCTGCTGCGGGTCGGCCGGCGCGTTGGTCGGCGTCTCGTACTCGACGTCGACGTCGCGGCTCGGCGTCGCCAGCGGCCGGTCGCTCGGCTGCGCCATCACCGCCTGCGTCGACCCGGCCAACAGCAAGCCGGCGAGCAGCCAGCCACGCGCCATCAGAGGCCGAACTGCGGCGAAGGGGCGCCGGATGACCGTCCTGGCAGCATCATCGAACGGGCGCTCAGCGCCCAAGCCCCGGCAGCAGCGCCTGCAGCGCCCCGGGCGGCAGCTCCTGATAGCCCGGCGGCGGCACGAACGCGCTGGCCGGCACCGGCGCGTAGCGCACCGCGGTCGCCAGCACCGCGCCGCCATGCCCCTTCAGATCCTGGCCGCTGCCGCGCAGCAGCACTCCGTCATCGGTGAGGCAACCCTGCCCGCTGCCTTGCCTGGCGACGATCCGGTACTCGGTGCAGCGCAGGCCGATCACCTCGGCGGCGCCGAGCCGGCTGAACTGCGGATGCCCCTCGGCGATCAGCCGGTCGAGCCGGAAGCCGCGCGAGGGCAGCTGGGTGAACAGCTTGGCCGGCGGGTAGACCAGCACCGCGGTCGCATGGTCGCGGTCGATCAGCACCGGCCCCGGCACCGCCTCGGTGTCGAGCCGCAGATGCGCCCCGCCGGCCTGGACCGCCACCTGCGCATGCTCCGGCTCGCGGTTCTGCGGCGTGACGACGTAGTCGATGGTGACGTCGCGCGTCGGCAGGTAGGCAGGCTGATCCGCGGCTCCCGCAGCGCCTGCCGCGCATGAAGCGGCGATGGCGGAAGCGAAGGCGAGCAGAGGCAACTGGATGTGACGCATGGGGCCAAGCCTACCGTATGGTTCGGTGCGCGCAGGTGGCGGCAAGATGACGGAACGTCAAGCCACCGCGCCGGCCAGGCGCCGCAAGCCGCAGCCGTTACGCCGGATCGAGCGCCCGAATGGCCGCCTCCAGCGTCTCCGGCGGCGGCGTCGGCTGCCACTCGGCGCCGGCCACCAGCGCGTCCGCCAGCCGCGCCTTGTAGGAGGCGCGCGGGATCTCGATGGCGCCGAAGCGGGCCAGGTGATCGGTGACGAACTGGGTGTCGAGCAACCGGAAGCCGCCCAGCCGCAGCCGCGCCACCAGGTGCACCAGCGCCACCTTGGAGGCGTCGGTCTCAAGGCTGAACATGCTCTCGCCGTAGAACGCCGCCCCCAGCGCAATGCCGTACAGCCCGCCGACGAGCCGGCCGTCATGCCGTCGCGTCTCCACGCTGTGGGCGATGCCGCGCTCGAACAAGGCGGAGAACAGCCGCTCGATGTCGGCGTTGATCCAGGTGTCCTCGCGCCCGGGCGCGGCCGCCGCGCAGCCGGCCAGCACGGCGGAGAAGTCCTGGTCGACGGTGACGCGAAACCGCCCCGACAGCACCGTGCGCCGCAGCCGCCGCGGCAAATGAAAGCCGTCCAGCGGCAGCACGCCGCGGTGCTCGGGGTCGAGCCAGTACAGCCGGTCGCCGCCCCGCGTCTCCGCCATCGGGAACAGACCGGCGCGATAGGCGCGCAGCATCAGCTCCGGCGTGACGTCGAGGGCGCGGCGCGACATGGACGAACAATGCCCCGATCCGACCCGCCGCCGCCAGTCCGACAGCAGCCGCAGCAGCCGGGTCACCCGCCGGCGCCGCTGCCGCTGCACCAGACGGCACGTCCTCTCTCGACCTGGCCGGCCTGCATGCCCATGATGCGGTGATCCCGTTCTGGTGGCCGGTGGCGGCGCGTCAGACTGGCTCGGCAGGCCCCGACAGACAACATGCATCTGCCGAGATAGATGAAACAACGGCGCGCCAGCCCACGACGGGGCAAGCGCGGCATACGGCGGCGGTGAAGAGGCGACGCGCGTGGACGATCCGAAGGCGGAGCAAGGCAACGGCGGCGGACTGCTGACGCTCGCCGCGTTCGCCATCGTGGTGGTGCTGCTGGTCGGCGGCTTTCTGCTGTTCCCGCGCCTGCAACGAGTGATCGGCTTTCAGGACTGCGTCGCCACTGGCCGCACAGATTGTTAGCAAGGCCAGGGCGCTTCCCTGGATCCGCTGGGGGCGGCGCTCCCAGACCCGCATCGATTAGCGTTCCATTGGTCGCTTTCTTGCTTGGCGAAGCCGTTCAACCCGTGACCTGACGGCGCCGCCCTCGCCCGTCGACGCGAACAGCAGGTGGATTTGGAAGGCCCCGCCTAAATGGGTCCAGGGGCAACGCCCATGGCCCTCCTTCGTCACGGTCCCGGAGCGACGATGAAGCTGTTCACCTGCCAGTCCTGCGGCGCCCTGCTGTTCTTCGAGAACAGAAGCTGCGGCACCTGTGGCCACCGCCTCGGCTTCCTGCCGGACGAGGCCATGCTCTCCGCCCTGGAGCCGGACGGCGGCGGCTGGCGCGCCCTCGCAGCGCCCGAGGCCAATCGCTACCGGAGCTGCGCCAACGCCACGCTCGACGCCTGCAACTGGCTCCTGCCCGCCGCCGCGACCGACCTCTACTGCGCCGCCTGCACCCATAACCGCACCATCCCCGACATCTCCGGTGCCGACCTCAGGACGCTGTGGCAGAAGCTCGAGCTCGCCAAGCACCGGCTGTTCTACACCCTGCTGCGCTTCGGCTTGCCGCTCGATACCCGGCGCGACCGCCCGGACGGCCTCGCCTTCGACTTCCTCGACGACCCGCCCGGCCGCCCCAAGGTGATGACCGGCCACGACGACGGTCTGATCACCCTGCGGGTGCGCGAGGCGGACGACGCCGAGCGCGAGGCGATGCGCCGCCAGATGGGCGAGCCCTACCGCACCCTGCTCGGCCATTTCCGCCACGAGGTCGGCCACTACTACTGGGACCGGCTGGTGCGCGACGGCGCCGCGCTTGAAGCCTGCCGCGCCCTGTTCGGCGACGACCGCCAGGACTACGCCGCCGCCCTCGCCCGCCACTACGCCGCCGGCGCGCCGCCGGACTGGCGCGACGCCCACATCAGCGAATACGCCACCACCCACCCGTGGGAGGATTTCGCCGAGACCTGGGCGCACTACCTGCACATCGTCGACACCCTCGACTCCGCCGCCAGCCTCGGCCTCGGCCTCGACCCGATCGATGCCGCCGGCAAACCGCTCCGGGCGCTTGCAGCCACGATCGACTTCGACCCCTACGAAGCCGACATCGGGACGATCATCGGCGCCTGGTCGCCGTTCGCGGTGGCGATCAACACCCTGAACCGCAGCATGGGCCAGCCGGACCTCTACCCGTTCGTGCTGACGGCGCCGGTGATCCGCAAGCTCGGCTTCGTCCAACGGCTGGTGAAGCAAGCAAGGCCGGAGGCTCTGCCTCCGGGCTCCGCCAGGGCCTGAACCCCGGCTAGCCCCTCGCCGTGCGGCTACTCCTCAGCTTGCAGGTCCACGCTGACCGTCATGGTATGTCGGCCGCCACCTAGAATGACGCCCTGAACCGGGCTGATATCTCCGTAATCCCGGCCGTGCGCGAGCAGGATGTGCTCATCGCGGACGACGAGGTCGTTGGTCGGGTCGAGCCCGACCCAGCCATGCTCGGGCCCGAGCCACGCCTCCACCCAGGCGTGCGACACGTCCGAGCCGAGCCGCTTGGCGGCGCCCGGCGCCGCTCTCGTGCGGATATAGCCTGAGCAGTAGCGCGCCGGCAGGGCGTGCGCCCGCAGAGCGGCAAGCATGACATGGGTGAAATCCTGGCAGACGCCTTCGCGCCGCTCGAGCACGGTGCCCACCGCGGTGCCGATCGAGGTGACGCCGCCGCGGAAGCGGAAGTCGCGCCGGATGCGCCCGCTCAGCTCGACGAGCGCCTCCAGGATCGGCCGACCAGGCCAGAGCGAGCTGTCGGCATAGGCGCCTGCCTCGCGGACCTCGCCGATCATCGGGCTGTCATGGACGAACTCGTCGACGGCGTGGTCGCGCCCGCCGGCGGCGGCAAGCGTCCGCACCGCCTCCCAGGCGGGGGTCGAGGCGGCCGGCGGCGCCGGCGGCACGTCGACCTCGACGCGGGCAGTCGCGGTGATCTGCAGCTTCGGATGCGGCCGATCCAGGAACAGCCAGGTGACCAGGTTGCCGAAATGGTCCGTCCCGTCGGTGCGCCGCTGCGGCTCCGGCGTGACGACGATTGCCGCGCGGAGCACCCGCTGGCCGGCCAGGCTGCGTGGCTGCAGGTGCAGCATGTGGGTGCCGAGCGAGACCGCCCGGCTATACTCGTAAGTCGTGACGTGGCGCAGTTGGTAGATCACGCGGCATTCCGCGGCCGGCGCCGGGCCGGCTCGGGCCCACCCAGGTGCACAACCGGCAGCAGGGTGAAGTAATGCTGGTTGATGCGCTCCGACAGGCCGGCGATCGTGACCGCAAGCTGGCGGAGCCGCTCCGGCAGCGCCGCCGCCGCCTCCATCTGGTCGGGTGCGGCCAATACCTCGGCGACGATCGCCGTCACCTCCTCGAGCAGCGCGGCCGGTAGTGCCGCCAGCGGCGTGGTCCGATCCGCCGCCAGCGGCGCGGTGCGATCCGCCGCCAGCGGCGCGGTTGAAGCCGCCGCCAGCGGCGCAGTCGGATCCGCCGTCAGCGGCGAGGTCGGACCCGCCGCCAGCGGCGTAGTCGGACCCGCCGCCAGCGGCGAGGGCGTGCCGCCGATCTCGGCCAGCAGCGAGCGGGCGGCGGCAAGCTGAAAGGCGAGCGCGCGCGGGTTGGTCTCGTCGGCGAGCACCAGGTCGAGCACCGGCGCCGGCTGCAGGGTGGTGAGATAGCGCGCGCGGTAGGTGATCACGCTGTCGCGCAGCTCCAGCAGCAGCCGCAGCCCGGTCTCGATCGGCGCCAGCCGGCTCGCGCCCTCGCGTGGCGACAGGGCCGCGGCGACCTCGGCGGCGATGGTCTCCGCCCGCTCCAGCCGGCGCCCGAGGTCGAGGAACAGCCGGCCGCCGCCAATCACCATGTTCTCCGCCGACAATCCGGCGATCATCGCCGCAACGTCGAGCACGCCGCGGGTGGCGGCGAGCAGGTGGTCCAGCCGCGGCCCCTCGCCGGCTCCGGCGATGCGGCCGAACTCGGCGTCCACGTCGCGCAGCAGCGCCCCGGACGCGGAATACATCGTGCCGGTCAGCTGGTCGCGCAGCAGCTCGACCAGCCGCATGACCCGGCTGGACTGCCGACGCAGCACCCCCTCCGGCCCGCCGGCGTCCAGCAGCGCGCGCAGCAGCGCCGAGCGCCCGGCGCCGCGCGCCTGCTCGGCGGCGATCAGCCCGCCCTGCACCAGCCGCTCGGTCAGCACCTGCAGCTCGACCCGCTCGCGCGGCGTCATCGCCGCCCGGGCGAGCCGCAGCAGCGCCGTGCGCACCAGCCTGGCCTCGCCCTCGAAGCGCTCCAGGTGCCGTCCGAGCCAGAAGAAGTTGTCGGCGACCCGCGCCGGCAGCTCGCCCTGACTGCGCCGCAGCAGCAGCGGCGGCGTCGCCAGCGGCGCCGGCCCGGCGATCTCCGTCACCTCCTCAAGCAGCACCCAGACGTCCTTGGCCAAGGTGTGACGCGCCAGCGTCGAGCCGAACGGCTCGCCCTCCGGCAGCGTCCGTGCAAGGCCGCCCTGCATGACCCGCCAGCCGCCGCGGCAGCTCTCGTCGCGAATGGCGAACAGCCGCAGCACAACGGCGCGCGGCTCCATTCCCTCCGGCCCGATGCACGGCGCGACCGAAGGCGTCGGCCGCGCGCTGGCGACGAACCGCCAGCTGCGCTCGCCTGACAGGCCCGCCCACGCCGCCGCGTGCCCGTCCGCACTCTCGCTCGCCGCCTCTCCGGCGGCCTCCAGCGCGGAGCGGAGCAGCCAACCCTCCGGCGCCGCCTGCACGCGCCGCAGGTTCGCCGGGTCGCCGAGCCACAGCGTCTCGATCGCCGGCAGCGCCAGCGTCTCGCCGAGCAGCGCCTGCGCAAGGCGCGGCAGGAATGCGGCAAACCCGGGCGCCTCGAGCATGCCGACGCCAGGATCGCTGGCGATGCGCACGTTGCCGGCGCGCTGCGCGTCGAACAGGCCGGGCAGCCCGTGCGCCGTCTCCGCAGCTAGCTCCAGCGGGTCGAGCCCGCCGCCATCGACCCGCCGCAGCAGCACGTCGACCGGCGTCAGGCCGCTCAGCGTCTTCAGGAACAGCCGGCCGGCGCGCACCGTCAGGTCGCCGCTCTCGACCAGCGCGCAGGACAGCTCACGCGCCAGCAGCACGTGCTCGGACCACAGCGGCTCGCGGTGCCCCGCGGTCAGCAGGGCGATGCCGGGATTGGCGAGGCTCGCCGGTGCAAGCCGGCGCAGCGCCTCCTGCCAGGCCTCGAAGAAGGGCGACAGGCGCCCGATCGCCTGGGTGCGGAACAGCTCCGGACACAGGCGCGACAGCATCCGCCGGTTCTCGAGCGCGAAGGCGGCGCCGGCGGGCCGGGACAGCAGGTCGGCGCAGACCTGCCAGCTGCCGTCCAGCCCACGCACCAGGTCAACCGCATAGGCATGCAGCAGCGGAGGCGGCTGCCCGGCGACCGTGGCGCAGGGCCGCAGAAAGCCGGGATTGGCGTAGACGAGGCCCGGCGGCAGCACCCCCTCGGCGAGCAGACGTTGCGGCCCGTAAAGGTCGGCCAGCACCGCCTCGAGCAGGCGGCCGCGCTGCGCCAGGCCGCTCGACAGCGCCTCGAACTCGGCCGCGGGCAGCGGCAGCGGCAGCGGATCACAATGCCAGGACAGCGTCCTCGCACCCGGCAGCAGCCCGGCAAAACCCTCGTCGCTCGCCGCCCGCGCCAGCAGCGCGCGGCGTTCGATCAGCCCGTCGCGGCCGAGCGAGTAGGCCCGCGAGAGCAACTCCCGCCAATGCGGCCGCACCCCACCCTGGCCATCGACCATCTCGTCCAGCGTCGGCAGGTCGGTCGGCATCGAACCTCATGCGTGGCGACGACGATCGCTCGTAGCAAGTTCGCGGCCTTGAGTCTCGACGCGGCTCGGGCAAAGCAAGGCCAGGGGCGTTGCCCCTGGACCCCATTAAAGGCGAAGCCTTTAAAATCCGCTTGTTACTCGTGCCATACGGCGGAGACGGTGGTGGGGCGAGGCAGAACCGACTGGCTTCGCCAAGCAAGAAAGTGCTCAAAGGACTCCAAACTGATGGGGGTCTGGGGCCTCAGGCCCCAGCGAGGTCCAGGAGCGGAGCTCCTGGCCTTCAGACCTTCTCGACCTGGCTGTACTCCAGCTCGACGGGAGTCGAGCGGCCGAAGATCGAGACGCTGACCTTGAGCCGCCCCTTCTCCTCGTCGACCTCCTCGACGTTGCCGTTGAACGAGGTGAACGGCCCGTCGGCCACCCGCACCTGCTCGCCGATCTCGAACAGCACGGCGGGGCGCGGCCGCCCCCCGCCTTCCCCGGTCTGTTTCTTGATCCGCTCGCGCAAAGCGTCCATCACCTCGTTCTGGCTCAGCTTGCGGTCGGAGCGATCCTTCAACGAGATGAACGACATGCCCTTGTTCGTCTCGCCGCCCTCGAAGCCGCCCACGTTGACGAA
>CAXUCZ010000004.1:32758-39256 GCA_964249675.1 uncultured Acetobacteraceae bacterium
CACCTGCTCGCCGATTTCGAACAGCACCGACGGGCGCGGCCGCTCCACGCCTTCCGCGGTCTGCTTCATGATCCGCTCGGCCTCGGCCTCGCTGATCGGCGAGGGCCGCATCCGGGTGCCCAGGAAGCCGGTTACCTTCGGCGTGTCCTTGACCAGGTGCCAGGCGTCGTCGGACAGCTCCATCTTCACCAGCACGTAGCCGGGAAAGAACTTGCGCTCGGCATTGACCTTCTGGCCGCGCCGCATCTCGACGACCTCCTCGGCCGGCACCAGCACCTCGTCGAACTGGTCGGCGAGCCCCTTCTGCGCCGCCAGCTCCTTGATCTGCTGTGCGATCTTCTTCTCGAAGCCGGAGTAGACGTGAACCACGTACCAGCGCTTGGCCATCAAACCCGATCCTGCTCGCGGCGCGGCGTGCGCGTCCGTCGTCGTCATGACTGTCATACTAGAGTGCTGTCCGCCCTGCCATCATCGACCCGCCCGGCCCATACGGCGTGACTGCGATCCACCAGGCGCTACGCCCTACAAGGCGGACGCGCCGCTTAGGAGTTGCCGCCGAACAGCGCCCGCACGCCGAAACCGAAAGCCTGGTCGATGACGAAGAAGAACGCCGCCGTGAGCACGGCCATGGCGAGCACGAGCCCGGTCGTCACCATCGTGTCGCGCCGGCTCGGCCAAGTGACCTTGCCCATCTCGGTGCGCACATCACGCACGAATTTAGCCGGTCCCACTGCCATGATCGGCTCCTTCTGGCATCCTGCGCAGATTTACCCCAAAGCAGGGCTGGCAGGGGTGGAGGGTCTCGAACCCCCAGCCTCCGGTTTTGGAGACCGGCGCTCTAGCCAATTGAGCTACACCCCTACGCGGCCGCCCGACGGGCGCCTGCCCCGCCAGGCCCGCCGGCGACAGGCCAGCGAACATGGCGGCAGGCGGCGTAGAGATTATGGCGCGTGCCGCATGTCAAGCCCTGGCTCCGGCGCTTGCCCATCAGCGTCGACGGACGCTTGCCGCCAACCCGCTTTCGCGGCAGTTTCGCCGTCACCGAGCGGGCGTAGCATAGTGGTAATGCTCCAGCCTTCCAAGCTGGCTAGGAGGGTTCGATTCCCTTCGCCCGCTCCGACCCGCGGGCTCGGGCGCATCAGCACCGGTCGCGCGCCTACAAAGCGCCGGTCGCGCGCGCCCTACGTGACATTTTCCGCACAGACTCAGCTTTGATCAGGAATGAGGCGATCCCGATAAGCTGCTCTCAGCACTCGCATCTTACCACGACGTCTCACGTCATGACGCATGATGGTCATCGAAAGAACGCGTCGCGTAAAACCTATCACCCCGCCGTGTCCGAGATCCTGTACAACCTGCGCAAGGCAGGGGACGGACATGCCATCTTCGATCACCATCACGACGGACCACCCCGCAGGCCCGACCGCCGGCCTGGATGCGCCGGCCGGACACGCCTCCAAGGCCGGCAACTCGCTGCCGGATCGCAGCGGCATCGTCGTAGCCTTTACGCCACGCGCCGACCGCCGGATGCACCTGACGATGCGTGACCGCCTGAGCGTCGCGCACTGGAACGCCACGCTGCTGCCCGGCGTCTACAGGTTGGTCATCCACCCACGCCTGCCCGGCGATCCGCCGGAGCTCGGCGACATGGCGCTGGTGTATCGGTCCGCCGATCCTTGGGCGGCCTGGGGGTTCACGCGCCAAGGCGAGCGCATCCTGGCGTGGAACTGCGTCAACGGCCTGGATGCCGGCTGCTTCGCCGAGATGGACGAGGCGCTCGCCGCCGTTCTGGGCTAGCCGTCAGCCCGTCGAACGGGCCTGCTCGCCGTTGGAGACGAAGTTCTCGAGCCAGTGGATGGTGTAGTCGCCGCGCTGGAATGACGGCGCGTCGATGATGCGCTGGTGCAGCGGCAGGGTGGTCTTGATGCCCAGCACCGCGAACTCCTCCAGCGCCCGGCGCAGACGCGCGATCGCCTCGGGGCGGGTCGGCGCGTGCACGATCAGCTTGGCGACCATGCTGTCGTAGTAGGACGGCACCCGATAGCCGGCATAGAGCGCCGAGTCGACGCGCACGCCAAGGCCGCCCGGCGCGTGGAACACCTGCACGATCCCGGGCGTCGGCATGAACGTCTCCGGGTCCTCGGCCGTCACGCGACACTCGATGGCATGGCCCGAAAAGCGGATGTCGGCCTGGGTGTAGCCAAGGGCGGCGCCGGCTGCGAGCCGGATCTGCTCGGCCACCAGGTCGACGTTGCACACCATCTCGGTCACCGGATGCTCCACCTGCAGGCGGGTGTTCATCTCGATGAAGGCGAACTGGCCATCCTGGTAGAGGAACTCCAGCGTGCCGGCATTGCGGTAGCCAAGCTGTTTCAGCGCCGCGGTCGCGGTGGCGCCGATCACATCGCGCTGAGCCCCGCTGAGAGCCGGCGAGCCGGCCTCCTCCAGCAGCTTCTGGTGTCGACGCTGCAGCGAGCAGTCACGCTCGCCGAAATGCACCACGTTGCCGTAGTTGTCGGCCAGCATCTGCAGCTCGATATGGCGCGGCCGATCGAGGTATTTCTCGAGATAGACCTCGTCGTTGCCGAACGCCGCCTTCGCCTCGGTGCGGGCGATGCGCCAGGCCTCCTCGATCTCGTCCTCGCCGAGCGCCACCTTCATGCCGCGCCCGCCGCCGCCCGCCGCCGCCTTGATCAGCACCGGATAGCCGATCTCGGCGGCAATCCGGCGCGCTTCGGCCAGGTCCAACAGCGCGCCGGGCGAGCCGGCGACCAGCGGCACCCCAAGCGAGGCCATCGCCCGCTTCGCCGTAATCTTGTCGCCCATCATGCGGATGTGGTCCGGCGACGGGCCGATGAAGGTGATGCCGTGCGCCTCGACCATCTCGGCGAAGCCCGCGTTCTCGGACAGGAACCCGTAGCCCGGATGGATCGCGTCGGCGCCGGTGATCAGCGCCGCCGAGAGCAGGCTGGTCGTGTTGAGGTAGCTGCCGGCTGCCGGCGGTGGGCCGATGCACACGCTTTCGTCGGCCAGCCGCACATGCATCGCCTCGGCGTCGGCAGTGGAGTGCACGGCGACGGTTGGGATGCCGAGCTCACGGCAGGCGCGATGCACCCGCAGCGCGATCTCGCCGCGGTTGGCGATCAAGACCTTGCGAAACAACGGCGCCGCGGCGGACGGCGACAGCCTGGCGTTGCTCGGCGCGGAGGCGGGCGCCCCGCCGGAAGCCTCAGCCATCGATCACCATCAGCACCTCGCCATACTCCACCGGCGCGCCGGTGGTGATCAGGACATGCCGCAGGATCCCCGCTTTCGGCGCCTTGATCTGGTTGAAGGTCTTCATCGCCTCGATCAGCAACAGCGTCTGCCCGGCGGCGACCGCCTGGCCCGGCAGCGCGAACAACGCCGCGCCCGGCTCGGGCGAGAGGTAGACGACGCCGACCATCGGGCTCTTCACCGCGCCGGGATGACGGCTGAAATCGTCCGGCTCCTCGTGCACCGGAACATCGTCTGCGGGGCTGCCGGCAGCGATCGAGGGCGCCGCCACGACCGTGCTCGCCGCCGGCGGATGGGCGCGCACGACGCGCAGCCTGCTGTCCTTGTCGGCGATCTCGATCTCGGTAAGCCCGGTCTCGTTCAAGATCGCAGCGAGCACCCTGATCGCCTCGGCATCAACCGGCGGCCGGCTCATCGCGTCGGCTCTTCAGCAGGCCCGACATCGGCGGACACGGACGGCGCGGCGGCATCGAACATGACCAAGTCGGCGAGCGCGTCGAGCGCCAGCGCGTAGCCGCGCGCGCCGAGCCCGCAGATCACCCCGCGCGCCGCCTGGCTCACCAGCGAATGCCGGCGAAACTCCTCGCGCCGATGAATATTGCTCAGGTGCACCTCCACGATGGGCAGCTCCACAGCCAGCAGCGCGTCCAGGATCGCGACCGACGTGGTGCCGTAGCCCGCCGGATTGATAAGGATGCCGCTGGCGACGCCCCGGCAGCTCTGGATCCAGGTGACCAGCTCGCCCTCGAGGTTGCTCTGGCGAAAGTCGATCGCGAAGCCGAGGCCTTCGGCGGTCTCGGCGCACAGCGTCTCGACATCGTCGAGCGTGGCGGAGCCGTAGATCGAGGGTTGACGGGTGCCAAGCAGGTTGAGGTTGGGGCCGTTCAAGACGGCGATCAGCGGCAAGGCCATGATCGAGGCGCCGTAGCACGGGGAGGCAAGGTAAGGGAAGGAAGGCCTGCTCTTTTGAAAAAGAGAGACAGACAACTTCTGTCAACGGGTCCGCACACGGCAAGAGGCAACCTTCACGGACAAAAGTTTTTCGTTTCTTTTTTTCGAAAAAGAACCTTCCTTGCTTGCCTTACAAAGGCTTATCTGCCGGCGCATCCGGAGCGACGAATGTCAGCCGAGTCGACACAGGCGAGCGCTCCCCTGCTCAACACCGCCGAGGGCCTGCGGCTGCAAAGCACCCGCGAGAGTCCGCTCTGGCGTCGCTGGGGTCCCTATCTGAGCGAGCGTCAGTGGGGCACGGTGCGCGAGGACTACAGCCCCAAGGGCGAAGCTTGGGACTACCTGCCGCACGAGCAGGCGCGAAGCCGCGCCTATCGGTGGGGCGAGGACGGCTTGGCCGGCTTCTCCGACGACCGTCAGCACTGGTGCCTCGGCCTCGCGCTCTGGAACGGCCAGGACACGATCCTCAAGGAGCGCCTGTTCGGCCTCGCCAACGAGGAGGGCAATCACGGCGAGGACGTGAAGGAGCTCTACTACTACCTCGAAGGCACGCCGACGCACTCCTACATGCGCATGCTCTACAAATATCCGCAGGCGGCGTACCCGTACGAGCACCTGCTGGAGGAGAGCAAGCGCCGCACCCGCACGGATGCGGAGTATGAGATCACCGATACCGGCCTGTTCGATGAGAGCCGCTACTTCGACGTCTCCGTCGAATACGCCAAGGCGTCTCCGCTTGACATACTGATGCGCATCCGCATCACCAATCGCGGGCCCGACCAGGCCAGCCTGCACGTGCTGCCGCAACTCTGGGCGCGCAACATCTGGGCCTGGAAGGCCGGTCAGCAACGGCCCTCGCTCTCGTTGGACGACGACGGCGAGGTCGTGGCGCGCCACCCCAACCACGAAGAGATGCGGCTATGCGTCGACGACCGCCATGCTGCGCTGTTCTGTGACAACGAGACGAACACGGTGAAGCTGTTCGGCGCCGCGCCGGTCGCCGGCCGCTACTACAAGGACGGCATCAACGCCCGCGTCGTCGACGGCGACGCCGCCGCGGTGAACCCGGCCAATAGCGGCACCAAGTGCGCCGCCTGGATGCGGGTCGAGCTGCCCGCGGGCGGGCGCGTCGTGATGCGCCTGCGCTTCCGCCCGCGCGTCTCCGGCGGCAGCGCGTTCGACTATTTCGACGAGGTGATGCGTCGCCGGCGCGAGGAGAACGACGAATTCTACGCCGTCCTGCAAAAGGAGGTCGTGTCGGACGACGCCAAGCTGGTGCAGCGCCAGGCGCTCGCCGGGATGCTGTGGTCAAAGCAGTTCTACCACCTCGACATCCCGCTCTGGCTGGACGGCGACCCGGGCCAGCCGCCGCCGCCGCCCGAACGCAAGCACGGCCGCAACGCCGATTGGCGGCACGTGAGCAACGCCGACATCATTTCGATGCCGGACAAATGGGAATATCCCTGGTACGCCTCGTGGGACCTCGCCTTCCACACGCT
This sequence comes from uncultured Acetobacteraceae bacterium, assembly GCA_964249675.1. Classification (GTDB taxonomy): domain Bacteria; phylum Pseudomonadota; class Alphaproteobacteria; order Acetobacterales; family Acetobacteraceae; genus CAXMMR01. The sequence goes on from CAXUCZ010000004.1 coordinate 38,485, forward strand.
GACCTTCGCGATGATCGACCCGGAGTTCGCCAAGACCCAGCTGCTGCTGCTGACGCGCGACTGGTACATCCATCCGAACGCGCAGCTGCCCGCCTATGAGTGGGGCTTCGACGATGCCAACCCGCCGGTGCACGCCTGGGCCGCCTGGCGCGTCTACCAGGCGGACCGCGCGCTGAGCGGCATCGCCGACCGCGGCTTCCTCGAGCGCATCTTCCACAAGCTGATGATGAATTTCACCTGGTGGGTGAACCGCAAGGACGCCTCGGGCAAGAACATCTTCCAGGGTGGCTTCCTCGGTCTCGACAACATCGGCATCTTCGACCGCAGTCAGCCGCTACCCACGGGCGGCACGCTCAGCCAGTCGGACGGCACCGCCTGGATGGCGATGTATGCGCTCAACCTGATGAACATCGCGCTCGAGCTGGCGCATTTCGACATCGTCTACGAGGACGTCGCCTCGAAGTTCTTCGAGCACTTCCTCTACATCGCCGAGGCGGCCGCCAACACAGGCGGCCTGTGGGACGACACCGACCTGTTTTTCTACGACGTGCTGAACCTGCTCGACGGCCGCCAGATACCGATGCGCATCCGCTCGGTCGTCGGGCTGATCCCGATCTACGCCGTCCAGGTGATCGATCCTGCGCTCAGCCGAACGCTGCCCGGCTTCACCGCCCGCCTAGAGTGGTTCCTCGATCATCGGCCCGACCTTGCCAGGCTCGTCTGGCGCTGGGCCGAGCCGGGCGCGGGCAGCCGCAACCTGCTCTCGCTGCTG
>CAXUCZ010000005.1:0-10851 GCA_964249675.1 uncultured Acetobacteraceae bacterium
GGCGCCTTCACCCGTGCCGCGCGACGTCTGCTCGCGGCCTACGATCTCGCCGAGGCCGAGCTGGAGGCCGAGGAGGAGCAGGACGACACCGCGCAGTCCGACGAGGACAGCGAGGAACAGGGGGGCGAGAAGCCGCCGACGCCCGAGGACGGCGCCGGTGACGACGGCAGCGACATGCAGCCCTCGCCGACGCCGGAATTCGCACGCTCGGGTGCGGCCGAGGAGGACGACGAGCCGGGCGAGGAGCAGGAAGGCTCGGCGGAAGGCGAGGACCGGCCCGGCGGCCCGCAGCCATCGCGCGAGCAGCGCGAGATCGAGGCGGGTCCGACCTACAAGGCATTCATCCGGCAGTTCGACGAGGAGGTCGCCGCCGAGGATCTGTGCGATGCCGAGGAACTGGGCCGCCTGCGCCAGCAGCTCGACCAGCAGTTGCTCAACCTCTCGGGCGTGGTCTCGAAGCTTGCCAACCGCCTGCAGCGCCGGCTGATGGCGCAGCAGACCCGCGCCTGGGAGTTCGACCTCGAGGAGGGCATGCTGGACGCCGGACGCCTCGCCCGCGTCATCGTCAATCCGCTGCTGTCGCTGAGCTACAAGCGCGAGCGCGAGATGGAATTCCGCGACACCGTCGTCTCGCTGCTGATCGACAATTCCGGCTCGATGCGCGGGCGGCCGATCACGGTGGCTGCCATGTGCGGCGACATCCTCGCCCGCACGCTGGAGCGCTGCGCCGTCAAGGTCGAGATCCTCGGCTTCACCACCCGCGCCTGGAAGGGCGGCCAGTCACGCGAGCGCTGGGTCGCCGACGGCAAGCCGCGTCATCCCGGCCGCCTCAACGACCTGCGCCACATCGTCTACAAGGCCGCCGACGCGCCCTGGCGCCGCGCCCGGCGCAATCTCGGCCTGATGCTGCGCGAGGGATTGCTCAAGGAGAACATCGACGGCGAGGCGCTGCTCTGGGCCTATCGCCGTCTTGCCTCCCGCCCCGAGCACCGCCGCATCCTGATGGTGATCAGCGACGGCGCGCCGGTCGACGACAGCACCCTATCGGTCAACTCCGGCAATTTCCTCGAGCGCCACTTGCGCGAGGTGATCCGCGAGATCGAGTCGCGCAACGTGGTCGAGCTGATCGCCATCGGCATCGGCCACGACGTGACGCGCTACTATCGGCGCGCGGTCACCATCGTCGATGCCGAGGAGCTGGGCGGGACGATGATGAAAAAGCTGTCGGAGCTGTTCGACGAAGACGCAGCCAGTGCATGGCTGCGGGCGATGTCGGAACGCTCACCGCTGGTCGCCTGACGGTCAGTCGGCCGCGCTGAAATTCAGGCGCCGGCGGGAACCCCGCGCTTCGCCTGAGCCCGCAGCAGCCGGCGCTTCAGCACCTGCGCCTCCTCCGGGAGCGACCGGTTGGGCGTGCCGGTCAGAAAGGCGTCCAAGCCGCCGTTATGCTCGATCGTGCGAATGGCATGCGTCGTCAGCCGTAGCCGCACGCTGGTCCCGAGAATGTCGGACAGCAGCGACGTCTCCTGCAGGTTGGGCAGGAAGCGGCGGCGGGTCTTGTTGTTGGCGTGGCTGACGTTGTTCCCGCTCAGCACCGCCTTGCCCGAGATCTGGCAACGACGCGACATGATACTCAGCCCTTATAATCGATCGCCAACCGGAGGCAGCCCGGCGGCGAGACGGGGTTATGGACAACCGGTGCCGAGCGCGCAAGGGTCAGGCAGGCCAGGGCTCTGCCCTGGACCCGCTGGGGCCCGCGGCCCCAGACCCCACTCGATTGGTGCCGCACCGACCGGGCCGCTCGAACGCGATGGATTTTAAAGGCTCCGCCTTTAATGGGGTCAAGGGGCAAAGCCCCTTGCCTTGCTTAAGCGCGCCCCTGCGCCACACCATCTCGCAGCTCGCCATTGCGCACGCTGTGCACCGCATTGGCCAGCACTTGCAGGATCGCCTCGTCGCTCATCGAGCGGGCGAGCAGCCCGAGCGAGCCGCCCAGCAGCGCCGAGGCGATGGCGATCGCCGGGATGTCCTGCTCGGTCAGATACTCGATCGCCTTGTCGATGACGGCGCCGGCATGGCTGAGCTCGTTCGGGATGTCCTCGACCGTCTCGCTGAACTGCGCTTGCATGCCGTCTCCTGTCGTTACTCTCGAACAGATAGCGTCACCGGAAGGCGATCCAAGGCTGATCCGCTCATCTCAGCCTCGCCGTCGCCCTCGGCGGCTTGCAGCGCCCACATCCGCGCGTAGTCGCCCCGGGCGGCGATCAGCGCCGCATGCCGGCCACGCTCGACGATCCTGCCGTCGACGAGAACCAGGATCTCGTCGGCGTCGACAACGGTGGAAAGGCGGTGCGCGATCACCAGCGTGGTGCGGCGCGCGGCGACGGTATGCAGCGCCTGGCCGATCTCGCGCTCGGTGCGGCTGTCCAAGGCGCTGGTCGCCTCGTCGAGCACCAGGATGCGCGGGTCTTTCAGCAGGGTGCGGGCGATGGCCACCCGCTGCTTCTCGCCGCCGGAGAGCTTCAGGCCGCGCTCGCCGACGCGCGTTGCATAGCCATCCGGAAGCTTGCGGACGAAGTCGTGCAGCTGCGCGCGGGCGGCGGCGTGCTCGATCGACGCCTGGCTGGCGCCGGGCCGTCCATAGCCGATGTTGTAGCCGATGGTGTCGTTGAACAGCACCGTGTCCTGCGGCACCACGCCGATGGCGGCGCGAAGGCTCGCCTGACGCAGGTCACGCACGTCGGTGCCATCGACGAGAATGCGGCCCGCATCGACGTCGTAGAAGCGGAACAGCAACCGCGAGAGCGTCGACTTGCCCGCGCCCGTCGGACCGACGATCGCGACCTTATGGCCCGCCGGCACGGTAAAGCTGACGCCGCCCAGGATCTCGCGCTCGGGCGAATAGCCGAAACGCACGTCCTCGAAGGCGACCGAGCAGGCCGTCGCCTCGTCGAGATGCGCGGCCAGCTGGATGGCGCCGGGGCTGTCGGTGACCTCCTGGCCGACGGCGAGCAGGCGGAACATCTGCTCGGTGTCCACCAGGCCCTGGCGAATGGTGTTGTAGGCGAAGCCGAGGAAGTTCAGCGGCTGATAGAGCTGGATCAGGTAAGTGTTGGCGAGCACGAACTGGCCGACGCTGAGATGGCCGGCGACGACGCCCCGCGCGGCCAGCAGCATGATGCCGGCCAACCCGGCGGCAATGATCGCCGCCTGGCCGAGGTTGAGCATGTTGAGCGAGACCTGGCTCTTCACCGCGGCCTGTTCGTAGCGCGCCAGCGCCTGGTCGAAACGCTCGTTTTCGAGCGCCTCGTTGCCGAAATACTTGACGGTCTCGAAGTTCAACAGCGAGTCGACGGCTCGCGACTGGGCCTCGCTGTCGTTGTCGTTCATCTTGCGGCGAAAGCGCACCCGCCAGCCGGCGAACGCGACGGTGAAGCTCATGTAGAGAGCGACTGCGCTGAAGGTCGCCAGAGCAAAGCGCCAGTCAAACAGCCGCCACAGCACCGCGGTGACCATCAGCAGCTCGATAACGGTTGGCACGATGTTGAACACCGCCAGCCGCAGCACGCTTTCGACACCGGCGCTGCCGCGCTCTATCGCCCGCGCGATGCCGCCGGTATGCCGGTCCAGATGGAAGCGAAGCGACAGGCGGTGCATGTGCTCGAAGGTCTGCAGCGAGATGCGCCGCACCGTACGCTGCTGCACGCGGGCGAACACCGCGTCGCGCAGCTCGCCAAAGCCCGAGGAACACACCCGCAGCAGCCCGTAGGAGACGATCAGCGCCGCCGGGATGATCAGCGGACCGGCCTTGGGGGACAAACGGTCGACGGCGTGGCTGTAGACGATCGGCACGTAGACGTTGGCGACCTTGGCGGCGACCAGAAAGAGCAGCGACAGCACGACCTGAACGCGCAGCGCCGGCGCGTTCTTCGGCCACAGATAGGGCAGCAGCGAGACGATCGTGCGCCCCGTGGAGCGATAGGACGCGTCGAGGGCGAGATTGTTGCGGATGCGCATGAGCAGCGATATGGCGTCGGCGGACAAGGAAGGCCAGTGCGTCGCCTCGCCCTAGCCTGCCGCGCCGACGCGCCGGCGCGTCGGCATCAAGGTGTCCTGGCGTGAACCCCTGGCTTCGTCATGTCATCGCCTGCAACAACGTCCAGCTGCCAGCCGGACGCGTGCGGTTCACAATCGCCGACCAGCCCGTCGGCTGGGTGCTTCCCGCGTTTGCCGACCGGCTGGTGTCGGCCGGCCTGAACTCGATCGAGGGCGGCGTGCAGCTTGCCCGGCCGGACGACCTGCAGGTGCTCGCCAGGACGCTTGCAGCCCAGGGTGCGTTTCGCTGGCGCGACGAGGCCTTCGACGTGCGTGATGGCAGCGGCGCCGTCGTCACCACCCTGGATCGCGGCGCCCTGCCCCCCTTCGGCATCGCCGCCACCGGCGTGCACATGAACGGGCTGGCGCGGCAGGGCGAGCGGCTGTCGGTGTGGGTGGCGCGCCGGGCTGCCAACAAGGCGCTCGATCCCGGCAAGCTCGACAACATCGCCGCCGGCGGCGTGCCGGCAGGCCTCGGAGCCGACGAGACGATGGCCAAGGAAGCCGAGGAAGAAGCCGCGATCCCGCGGACGCTGATGACCGGCGCAAAACGGCGCCCGGCCGTGAGCTACGTGATGGAGCGTCCGGAGGGGCTGAGGCGAGACACGCTGGTTCCCTACGACCTCGAGCTGGACGAGAGCTTCCAGCCACGTCCGAACGACGGCGAAGTGGAGGCATTCGAGCTATGGCCGGCGGCGCACGTGCTGGAGGCGCTGCGCGATGGCGAAGCCTTCAAGTTCAACGTGCCCCTGATCCTGCTTGGGCTCATGCTGCGCGAGCGCCTGATCGATCCGGACGGTGCAGACGGCCAGGCGCTTGTCCGGGCGCTGGACGGCGAGCTACCCCTCGCCTGATCCGGACGCGGACGCCGCGACCGGCAGGTCACGACCCTCCTGGCCCTGATCACCGTAGCCCGGCTCGCTGCCGCCCTCGCCCTGGTCAGCCGGCTCGCCCTGGTAACGGCGCTGCTGATTGGACTGATGACCGTTACCTTGGCCGCCGCCGTTCGGCTGCCCTTGCGGCTGTCCCTGCACCTGACCGCCATGCTGCTGCTGAGCGGCCTGGTTCATCGCATTCAGGATGCGAAAGTAATGTTCGGCGTGCTGGAAGTAGCCCTCGGCCATGACACGGTCGCCGACACTGGTCGCATCGCGTCCGAGCTGCAGATACTTCTCGAATAGCTGCTGCGACGTGCCGCGAACCCGCAAGTCGGGACCGCTGCTGTCAAACACATGATTACGATTGAGCGGAATATTGCCGGTCTGATGTCGGATGGCGCCGCCGCCGCCTCCCCCGCCGCCCGGCCTATGATTGCGGCCGCGCATCCGTTTCATATTGTTCATCAATCTGTCGCAACACTTTCCTGTCTCGCAGCGATCACTCGGCGCAGCGTGCTATGTCTTCGTGGAGCGCCGAGCCAGTCTGTTCCAACGGCAATCGATCCGAGGGAAGATGACCGTGCTTGCTCGGCCGCCAGAACGTCGCCGATGTGGCCTGCTCCATACCCAGCACGTCGATTAACGCACTCAGGTGCCGTCCTACGGCGCGGGCGGACCCTAGCCAAGGCTGGCGGGCTTGCCAAACGGTTTTTTCGAACATCCCGCCTGCACCAGCAGCGCACGTCCGACGCCATGAAGGTCGGAACGCACGCTGCGCACGTCAAGCCCGCTCGCGTCCATCAGGCCGGTGACAGCGCCAGCCTGGCCCTGACCGACCTCCAATATCGTTGCCCCATCAGGCGCGAGCAGGCGGGCCAGCACCGGCGCGAGGGCGCGATAGGCATCCAGGCCATCGGCGCCGCCGTCCAGAGCGCTGCCTGGCTCATGCAGCGCCACCTCCGGCATCAGCCCGGCGATGTCGGCGCTCGGGACATAGGGCGGGTTCGCGAGCACCAGGTCGAAACGGCCAGCGAGCGGCGCCGCCCAATCGGCGACGAGAAAGGTGCTGCGCTCCGCCAACCCGTTCGCGCGGGCATTGGCCGCGGCAAGACGCGCGGCGCCGAGGATGCGGTCGACCCCAAGCCCCCAGGCGCGCGGCCGCTCGGCCAGCACCGCGAGCAGCAGGCAGCCCGTGCCGGTGCCCAGGTCCAGCACGCGAAGCGGGGCTTGCGGGTCAGGGAAGACGGCCAGCGCCGCCTCGATCAGGGTCTCGCTGTCGGGACGCGGGATCAGCGTGTCGTCGGACACGGCGAGGTCAAGCGTCCAAAAGCCGCGACGCCCGGTGATTCGCGCCAGCGGCTCGCGGCAGGCGCGCCGGGCGACCAGGCGCGCGAACTCTGCGGGCTCGGACATCTGCCGCTCGCCGAACAGCAGCGTGGACGAGGGCACGCCGAGCGCGTGCGCCAGCAGCAGGCGCGCCTCGCGACGCGGCTCGTCGAGCCCCGCCTGCGTCAACGCCTGCGTGGCCGACTGCAGCAGCGCCTTGAGCGTCACGCCCAATCGGACACGGATGCCATCAGGTGTCGGCCGCGAGGCGCTGCGCCTGGTCCTCGGCCATCAGCGCACCGACGAAATCGTCCAGCTCGCCCTGCATCACGCGCTCGATCTTGTAGAGCGTCAGGTTGATGCGGTGATCGGAAACGCGACCCTGCGGGAAATTGTAGGTCCGTATCCGCTCCGAACGATCGCCGGTGCCGACCTGGCCGCGACGGTCGGCTGCGCGCGTGGCATCCAGGCTGGCGCGCTGAGCGTCGTATAGCCGCGAGCGCAGCACCTTCATCGCCTTGGCGCGGTTTTTATGCTGGCTGCGCTCCTCCTGCATGGCGACGACGATGCCGGTGGGAAGGTGCGTGATCCGAACCGCGGAATCCGTCTTGTTAATGTGCTGGCCGCCGGCCCCGGAAGCCCGATAGGTGTCGATGCGCAGGTCGCCCTCGCGCACCTCGACGTCCACCTCCTCCGCCTCGGGCAGCACGGCGACGGTCACGGTCGAGGTGTGAATGCGCCCCTGGCTCTCGGTCGCCGGCACGCGCTGCACACGGTGCACGCCGCTCTCGTACTTCAGCCGCGCGAACACGCCGCGGCCGCTGATCTCGGCGATCCCCTCCTTGAGGCCGCCGATCCCGGTGTCGCCGTATTCGAGCACCTCGAAGCGCCAGCCATGCAGCCCGGCGAATTTCTGGTACATGCCGAACAGCTCCGCCGCGAACAGCGCCGCCTCGTCGCCGCCGGCGGCCGGGCGCAACTCCAGGATGGCGCTGCGCTCATCCGCTGCATCCCGCGGCAGCAACGCAATCCGCAGCTCATGCTGCAGCGCCGGCAGCGTCTCGCGAATGGCGTAGAGCTCCTGCTCGGCCAGCTCGCGCATCTCCGGGTCGGCCAGCATCTGCTCGGCGGAGCGCTGCTCGTCCTCCAGGCCGCGCAGCCGGTCGACCAGGACAACGATCGGATCCAGCTCCGACAGCTCCTTGCTGGCGCGCGAAAAGGCCTCGCCCGACAGCCCGGACGACAGCATTGCGTTGAGCTCGCTGGCGCGTCCAACCAGGCGATCGAGAGTGTCGGCAAACGCCATCAGCGCGACAGATGCCCGACGAGGCTGCCCGCCTCGACGAATTCCTGGCTGCCGGTGGCAAGGTCCTTGACCTGCAGCGCACCGTCGGCGTCCACCAGAATGGCAGCGCGCGCGCCCGCCCGATTGGCCCGCTCCAGCCGCTTCTTGAGATTGCCGCGATGGCCGATCTCGGCCCGTATGCCGGCCGCACGCAGTCGCCGCAGCACGCCGAGCGCGGCGACGTCCGCAGCCTCCTCCGTCGGCACCACCGCGACGCCGACGGCGGCCGGCGGCGCTTGCTCCAGCAGCATCGCCAGCCGCTCGATCCCAGCCGCCCAGCCGACCGCCGGCGTCGGCGGCCCACCCATCTCGGCGACCAGCCCGTCGTAGCGCCCGCCGGCGAGCACCGTGCCCTGCGCGCCGAGCTTCTCGGTGACGAACTCGAACGCCGTGTGGCTGTAGTAATCCAGGCCACGCACGATGCGCGGGTTCTCGGCGAACCGCACGCCGAGGCTGTCGAGGTGCCGCCGCAGCGCGTCATAGAACCCGCGCGCCGCGTCAGTGAGATAGGGCATGATCGTCGGCGCATCGGCAACCAGCCTCTGGTCGCCGGGATCCTTGCTGTCGAGCACGCGCAGCGGGTTGCGGTCCAGCCGCGCCACGCTCTCCTCCGACAACCCCGACCGGCGTTCCGACAGATAGCCGACCAGAGCAGCCCGATAAGCGCCGCGGCTCTCGGCGTCGCCCAGCGTGTTCACCTCGAGCACCACGTCGTCCGCCACCCCGAGCGCCGCCAGCAGGTCGCGGCCGAGCGCAATCGTTTCGGCATCGGCCAACGGCTCGGCGCTGCCGATCAGCTCGGCGCCCACCTGGTGGAACTGCCGGTAGCGGCCCTTCTGCGGCCGCTCGTAGCGGAACATCGGCCCGGCGTAGAACACACGCTGCGGCAGCGATTGCGTCAGCCCGTTGCTGACCAGCGCCCGGCAGATCCCCGCCGTGCCCTCGGGCCGCAGCGTCAGGCTGTCGCCGCCGCGATCCTCGAAGCTGTACATTTCCTTGCTGACCACGTCCGAGGTCTCGCCCAGGCTGCGCGCAAACACGGCCGTGGCCTCGAAGATCGGCGTCTGCCACTCGTCGAACCCGTAGACGTCGGCAATTCGGCGTGCGGTCCCGACCACGTGGGCGTAGCGGCGCTGCTCCTCGCCGATCAGGTCCCGCGTGCCGCGGACCGGCTGCAGCGCCGCCACCTACTCCGCCGCCTCCATCGACAGCGTCGTCAATGCGAGGCTGGCCGCCTTGTCGGCGGCCTCCTGCTTCTGGATCGCCGCAACCCGGGTCTCGACCTGCTCGATGATGTGCTCGATCATCGTCTCGCTCGTCGTCGTGTGGTCCTGCTTGCCCGCCGAATACACCATGTGCTTGCCGCCGCCGCCGCCGGTCACGCCGAGGTCGGTCATCAGCGCCTCGCCCGGCCCGTTCACCACGCAGCCGATGATCGACAGCGTCAGCGGCGTCTGGATGTGCGCGAGCCGCTCCTCCAGGGTCTGCACCGTGCGAATCACGTCATAGCCCTGGCGCGCGCAGGACGGGCACGAGATGATCTTGATGCCGCGATGACGCAGCCCAAGCGACTTCAGGATGTCCCAGCCGACCAGAACCTCCTCGGCCGGCTCGGCCGAGAGCGACACGCGCAACGTGTCGCCGATGCCGGCCCAGAGCAGGTTGCCCAGACCGATCGAGCTCTTCACTGTCCCGGCGCGCTTCGAACCGGCCTCGGTGATGCCGATATGCAGCGGGTGGTCGCACACCTCGGCAAGCTGCTGGTAGGCCGCCACCGCCATGAACACGTCCGACGCCTTCACGCTGATCTTGAACTCGTGGAAATCCAGATCCTGCAGGATCTTGGCGTGCTCCAGCGCGCTCTCCACCAGCGCCTCGGGGTTGGGCTCGCCATACTTCTCCAGCAAGTGCCGCTCCAGCGAGCCCGCATTGACGCCGATGCGCATCGAGCAGCCGTAATCCCGCGCCGCGGCGACAACCTCGCGCACCCGCTCCAGGCTGCCGATATTGCCCGGGTTGATGCGCAGGCAGGCTGCCCCCGCCCGCGCCGCCTCGATGCCGCGCCGATAGTGAAAGTGGATGTCGGCCACCACCGGCACGTTCACCTCGCGCACGATCTCGGCCAGCGCGGCGGTGCTCTCCTCATCCGGGCAGGACACACGCACGATGTCGACGCCGGCCAGCTCGGCGAGCCGGATCTGCGCAATCGTCGCCGCCGCATCAGTGGTCAGCGTGTTGGTCATCGTCTGCACCGTGATCGGCGCATCCCCCCCAACCGCCACGGAACCCACATGGATCTGCCGCGAGCGCCGCCGCTCAATCTGCTGGTAGGGCCGGTAGCTCATTCATCCTGCTCCTCAATCGGGACTGGAGATAATCGGGAAGGCAAGAACAGACCAGTGTTAAGGCGAGGGCTCTGCCCTCGACCCGCTGGGGGCCGCGCCCCCAGACCCGCATCCGTTAGGAGTCCCGGCGGGCTCTTGCTTGGCGAAGCCATCCCATTCTTTTCCACGCCACCGACCTGGCCCGGTAAACATAAACAGAAAATGGATTTTAAAGGCTTCGCCTTTAATGGGGTCCAGGGGCAACGCCCCTGGCCTTGCCTTACCCCCTGGCCCTGAGCAGCCGAGACTTGTCGCGAGCCCATTCGCGATCCTTGATCGCATGGCGCTTGTCTTCCTTCTTACGCCCCTCGCCCACGCCGAGCGTCACCTTGGCCACGCCGCGGTCGTTGAAGTGGATGTCGAGCGGCACCAGGGTGCGGCCGTCTCGGGCGACGGCGCCGAGCAGCTCGCGCACCTGCTTGCGATGCAGCAGCAGCTTGCGCGCGCCGCGCGGCTCGAAGCGGGACAGGATGCCACCCTGGTATTCCGGGATATAAACGTTGAACAGATAGAGCTCGCCGTCGCGCTCGCCCGCCCAGGCCTCGGTGATCGTCGCGCGGCCGAGCCGGAGGGACTTCACCTCAGGGCCCCTGAGCACGAGGCCAGCCTCCACCGTCTCCTTGATCGCGTAGTCGTAGCGCGCCTTGCGGTTCTGCGCCGCCAGCCCGTGCGAGATCAGCCCCGACTTCTTCTTCGCCGTCGCCATCAGGCGGCGAGCTCCGCCCAATGCAGGCCGAGCCCGTCCATGGCGTCGCGCACCCGATCCGCGGCGGCCTCGCCGAGCGGTGCGATCGGCAGGCGACAATGGCTCGAGCCATGGCCG
>CAXUCZ010000005.1:10861-18323 GCA_964249675.1 uncultured Acetobacteraceae bacterium
CGCCGGGCTCGTCTCGACGAAAAGCGCGTCGTGCAGCGGCAGCAGCCGATCCTGGATCGCCATCGCTTCGGCAAGCCGCCCCTCGCGCCACGCCCGATGCATCGCCGCGCACAGGGCGGGCGCCACGTTGGCGGTGACGGAGATGCAGCCATGCCCACCGGCGGCCAGGAACGCGAGCGCGGTGTGGTCCTCGCCCGACATCTGGTTAAAGCCGCAGCCGCAAGCCTGCCGCGTATGCAGCGGCCGGGCAAGGTTCTGGGTGCTGTCCTTCACGCCGACGATGTTGGGCAGCGCCGCCAGCCGCGCCATGGTCTCGACCGAGAGGTCAACGACGCTGCGCGCGGGAATGTTGTAGATCAGCACCGGCAAGCCGCCCCGCTCGGCGACCGCGCGGTAGTGCAGGTAGAGCCCCTCCTGGGTCGGCTTGTTGTAGTACGGGGTGACCACCAGCACCGCGTCCGCGCCGGCCTTGCGCGCGTGACTGGCGAGCGAGACCGCCTCCGCGGTGCTGTTCGAGCCGGCGCCTGCAATCACCGGCACCCGGCCGGCGGCAACCTCGATCGCGATCTCGACGACGCGGGCGTGCTCCGCATGGGTCAGTGTCGGGCTCTCGCCGGTGGTGCCGACCGGCACGACGCCGTCCGCCCCCTGCGCGATCTGCCAGTCGACAAAGCGGGCAAACGCATCCTCGTCGACGCTGCCGTCGGCGCGCATGGGGGTGATGAGGGCGGTGAACGAGCCGGCAAACGATGTGGTCATAGGCGGGAACGAGCTGCCTGTTCGGGTGGCGGACGGTAAGCGGCACTCCCGTCCGCCGCAAGGCGGCCGTCTGGACCGTTGCCGTGATGAAGGTAAGGAAGGCCAGGGCTCTGCCCTGGACCCGCTGGGGCCTGAGGCCCCAGACCCCCATCCGTTTAGGGCCTGAGCGTGCTCTTCCTTGCTTGGCGAAGCCTTTTCAAACCTGCGTCCTAGGCCAAAGGCCTCGCCGCGGAAACGCAGATAAGAATGGATTTTAAAGGCCTTGCCTTTAATCGGGTCCAGGGGCGACGCCCCTGGCCTTCCTTATTCCCAATTCGGCTAGGCTGGAGCGCCATGCGCGCCCGGTGCTCCTTGACGTCACGCCTGCGCGTGGTCGGACTCTTGTTGCTCGGCCTTGCCGCCTCGGGCCAGGGCTGCGCCGCCGAGTCGCCGATGGCGCAGGCGCTGAGAACGCAGGACTGGCGACGGGCGACGGCGATCGCGGCCGGCATTGCCGACCCGCTGGCGAGCCAGCTCGTCACCTGGCTGCGGCTGATCCGCAACGGCGGCGAGGCCGGCGAGGTCGACGCCTTCATCGTCCGCCATCCGAACTGGCCCAATCAGCCGGCCCTGCGACGCCGCCTCGGCGAGGCGCTTGCCGCCACGGCGAACGGGGCGGTCTGTCCAGGACAATGCCTGCCCGGCCTGCCCTATGCCGACGCCGCAAGCGACCTTGCGGCCATCGTCGCGTTGCGACGCTACTGGATCGACGACGTGCAGAGTGCGGCAGGCGAGCAGGCCTTCCTGAGCGCCTGGTCGGGCGCGGTCGATCCAGCCACCTCGGCACGCCGCTTCGAGCGGCTGGTATGGCAGGACGGCATTGCCGCGCTGCGCGAAGCGACGCGGCTCGGTCCGGACGCAGCCGCGGCCCACGCCTGGGCCGCCCTTCGCCAGAACGCACCGTCGGCGATGCTTCGCCTGGCGGCAGCGGACCGATCGCCCCACGTCGCGCCGTTCCTGCAGCTGGAGCGTCTGGCCTGGGAGCGCCGCCAAGGTCAGCTCGACGCCGCGCTGGCCGGATGGCGCCTGGTCGACCCGGCGATCGAACGGCAGCACCCGGACGCCTTTTGGGCCGAACGCGACCGGCTCGCCCGGACGCTGCTCGCCGCCGGCCGCAACGCCGAGGCGCTCGAGGTCGTCGGCGCCGCCGCACCGCGAGCCGCACAGGCGGAGCTCGCCGGCTGGATCCAGCTGCGCCGGCTCGGTCGACCGGCAGAGGCCGGATCCTGGTTCGACCGGCTCGCCGCGCTGTCGCACAGCAGCATCGGCATCGCGGAGGCGCAATACTGGCGCGGCCGCGCCGCCGCCGCCTTGGGCGACACGGCTCGCGCCACCGCGGCCTGGCGAGCGGCCGCCACCTGGCCAACCACCTTCGCCGGCCAGGCCGCCGCCCGGGCGCTGCGCGAGGACGAGGCCACGCTGTTGCGCCGCATCGCCGCCCTGCCCGACCCGGCTGCAAGCCCTGCGGCGGCGCTGGCGGTGGCCTCCGGGGAGTTCAGCCGCGCCGCCGAGTGGCTCGTGGCCTGGGGCGAGCCGGACGCCGCGCGCGGCTTCCTGCGCCGACTCGACAGCATGGCGAGCGGGCCGGCGGAGCAGGCGCTCGCCGCCAGCCTGGCGCTGCGGCTTGGCCTGCCGGATGTGGCCGTCGAGGCTGCCCGGCAAGCGGGGCGGCGCGGGCTGGTGCTCGCCGGCACCGGCTGGCCACGCCCTTATGCCGCACCGGCGAGCAGCCGCGACGCCGCGCTGGTGCTCGGCATCGCGCGACAGGAGAGCAGCTTCAACGCCGCGGCCGTCAGCCCCGCCGGCGCGCGCGGGCTGATGCAGCTGATGCAGCCAACCGCGGCCGAGCTGGCCCGCCGCGCCGGTCTGCCATTCTCAACCGCCGCGCTGACCGACGATCCGTTGCTCAACCTGGCGCTCGGCAGCCTGTATCTCGATCAGCTCCTGGGCCGCTTCGGCCAGCCCGCCTTGGCCGCCGCCGCCTACAACGCCGGGCCGCGCCGGGTGGCCGGGTGGCTCGCCGGCGGCAGCCCCAGCGACGAGACGCAACTGATCGACTGGATCATGACGATCCCGTTCGAGGAAACCCGGACCTATGTGCAGCGGGTGCTGGAGAACCGCCTCGTGTACGAAGCCCGGGCAGGCAGGCCTGTTCGTTGACGCAGAAGGTCGGCAAGCGGTCCTTTTTTGAAAAAAAGGACCAAAAAACTTTTGTCCCAAAGGTGCCTCGACAGACGCGTGAGACGATCAGGCAGGCCGTGCTATTAAGGTCTGGAGAATACCCTTCGATGGTGAGCCTGAAATCTTGCCTATAGGCAAGATTTCGATAATCTATTGATAAACAACATTTCTAAGCGAAATTAACGTGCCCGCAAGCACCGCGAGGCCGATAGCCTCACCCACGACCCGCCTTTGCATCTTGCGGTATTTCACCTCTTTGCTTCTGCGACACCGCGACAGCCGGTCAAAAGTTTTTTGCTTCTTTTTTTCAAAAAAGAAGCTCTTGCTTTCCCAAGCGACCTCGCCCCTGGTCCTCCGATGCTAGACGCCTCCATCCTGACCCTGGCTACAGCCACCCTCTCCGTCCTGCGGGCGCGCGGCGTCATGGTTGCCACTGCGGAGAGCTGCACCGGCGGCCTGATCGCCGCCGCGCTCACCCATGTCGCCGGCTCCTCGGACGTCGTCGATCGCGGCTTCGTCACCTACTCCAACCAGGCCAAGACGGAGATGCTGGGCGTTGATCCGGCGCTGATCGAGTGCGACGGCGCCGTCAGCGAGGCGGTCGCCAGGTCGATGGCCCACGGAGCTCTGGAGCGCTCCCGGGCGAGCATAGCGGTCGCGGTGACCGGCATCGCCGGGCCTGGCGGCGGCGGTGCCGACAAGCCGGTGGGGCTGGTCTGGTTCGGGCTCGCCAGGACCGGGCGGCCAACCGCCGCAGAGCGGCACGTGTTCGCCGGTGACCGAGCGGCTATACGGGCCGCCACGGTCGCCTGCGCGCTGCGGCTGCTGACGCTGGCGTGAATAGTCGCCGCGCCGCCGGGACCGCGGGCGCGACGGAGAACCGGCCGCTGACGGCGATCCGCGGCATCGCGTCGCTCTGGGTGGTTGGCCACCATTGGCTGCCGGACGCGTCGCGCCACCTACGCGTGATCTTCGACCCGGGCTTCCTCGCCGTCGACCTGTTCTTCATCCTGAGCGGGCTGATCCTGGCGCGCGTGCATGCCGGGCTCACCGTCGCCGAGCTGCCCGACTTCTATCTTCGCCGCGTCTTCCGGCTGTACCCGCTGCATCTGGTCTGTCTGGCCTGGCTGGTGATCATCGCCGCGCCCGGCCTGGCGAGCATCGACTGGCTGACGCTCGCAGCATCGGCGGCGCTGATCCATCCCTTCCTCGACATCGCGCCGCTTGCCAATCCGCCGAGCTGGTCGATCGGCGTCGAGCTTGGCTGCTACCTTGCCTTTCCGTTGCTGTTGGCCGGCTTGCGCTGCCTGAAGCGGCCTCACGTCCGGACTTTGATTATGCTGACGCTGCTTTGGGCCGAGTGGCGGATCCAGTCGCCTCTGCTGGGCGTCACGCAGGGTGCGGGCGCGATGGCGCGTGGGCTGTGCGGCTTCGCCCTCGGCATGGCGATCAGCCTGTGGAGCGCACCGCTGCAGCGCCTGCGTCACGCCGGCCTGCTCGCCGGGGCTTTGGAGCTGATCGGGATCGGCGGCATCGCCTGGAGCCTCCGCTCGCTCGACTGGACCCTCGTCCCGCCCTGCTCGGCCCTGTTGCTGACCGGGCTCGGATTTGATCGCGGCCTGGTCGCCCGCGCGCTCCGGGCCGAGCTCTGGGTCTGGCTCGGCCGGATCTCGTTCTCGATCTACCTGGCGCACTACCCGCTGCTGCTGTGCGCACAACGCGTCCTGGACCCCGCTCGGTTCAGCGCGCACGGGCAGTGGCTATACTACGCCGGCCTGCTCGCCGTGCTGCTGACGCTCAGCACCCTGCTGTGGCGATATGTGGAGGAGCCGGGGCGCTCGCTGCCGCGTCGGCTGCGCCGGCGATGGGGCCGCCAGACGGACGTGCCGCAAGCCACCGCCTGATGCGACGGCCTCGGCATGCGGCTTGCCTCGCCCATCCGCACCGCCGAGAACAGCGAGGCCCTATGTCGGACACGACCGCCCCCACACAGCCTGCTGAGCTCGTGCCCGACCTGGCGTCGGAGCTGCTGGAGCTGACCGAGCGCGCCAGGGCCGGCGCGCGCGCGGACCCGTTCGGCAATCCGGTGCTCGCCGTGGCATTGGCGATCAACCGCCGGCTCGACGACGGTGAGCTGACCGAGGCCGGCATCGAGACGCTGATCCGTCATCTGCGCGACACCGCCTTCGTCGCGCGGGCGCGCCGGCTTGCGCTCTACGTCGGCGGCACGGACATGGCCGACAACGAGGCGGCGCTCGCCCGGCTCGCCGCCCGCCTCGTCCGTCCCGATCCCGACGGCAGCCCGGTGCCGTTCGCCGAGTTCCAGAGTCGGCTCGAGCGCACGCGGTTTGCCGCCGTGTTTACGGCGCATCCGACCTTCGCCCTTGCGCCGGAGGTGTTCGCCGCGCTGGCTGAGGCAGCCAGCGGCCGTCCGGGCGCGACCTGCTTTGTCTCGCACCGGCCGCCCCGGCTGACGCTGCAGGATGAGTTCGCCGCCGCCCGCACCGCCATCACCCACGGCCGTGACGCGCTTGATCGACTGAACCGGGCGCTGCTCGTCGCCGGCCGTCATGCCTGGCCCGATCGTTGGGTGGAGCTCGCGCCGCGCGCCATCATTCTCGCCTCCTGGGTCGGCTATGACACGGATGGGCGCACCGACATCGGCTGGAACGACACGCTGCGCCTCCGCCTGGACATGAAGCGGCTGCAGCTCGAGCGGCTGCTCGGTCAGGTCGCAGAGGCGGGCGGCGCGGCACTGTGCGAGGCGTTGACGTGCGCCGTCGCCGTCGTCGGCGAGCAGATCGCCGCCTGCCCGGCCGAGGCATCGGATGCCGATGCGACGCAACGCTTCGCCCGCGCGCTGGTGGACGGACGCGCGGCAGCCGCGGTCGATCCCGCCGCGCTCTTCGTCCACTTCGCCGACGCGATCGCCGAGGCCGACGATCCGGAGGCGCGCCTGGCGCTCGTCATCGCCCGCGCCGGCCTCGCCTCGCACGGCCTGTCGCTCGCTCACACCCATGTGCGCCTGAATGCGACGCAGCTGCACAATGCGATCCGCTTGCGCACCGGCCTGGACAACCCGCCCTCCGATCGCTCGCGCCGCCGGGTGCTGCTCAGCGCCATCAACGCCGCGCTGGACGTCGTGCAACCGCTCGCCGTCGACTTCGGCGCCTTGCTCGCCGAGCAGTCCTCGGCAACCCGGCTGATGATGACGGTCGCCCAGATCGCCAAGCACGTCGATGCGGCCACACCGATCCGCTTCCTCATTGCCGAGACGGAGAGCGGCTACACGCTGCTCTGCGCACTGTGGCTTGCGCGCCTGCTGGGCATCGAGGACCGTCTCGAGATCAGTCCGCTGTTCGAGACCGCCGAGGCGCTGGAGCAGGGCGCCCGGGTGCTGGAGGAGGCGCTGCGGTCACGCCACTATCGCGACTATCTTCAGCGTTGCGGCCGGCTGGCGCTGCAGTTCGGCTACTCCGACAGCGGTCGCTACGTCGGCCAACTCGCCGCCAGCTATCTGATCGAGCGGCTGCGCCTCAAGGTCGTGGACCTGCTGACCGCTCACGCGCTCGTCGGCATCGAGGTGATCCTGTTCGACACGCATGGCGAGAGCATCGGCCGCGGCGCCCACCCGGTCTGCTTGCTCGACCGGCTGCGCTACCTCTCGCCATCGGTCGCCCGCCAGGCCTATGCCCGCGCCCGGGTGTTGACGCGAGAGGAGAGCGCCTTTCAGGGCGGTGACGGCTACCTCCTGTTCGGCTCGCCCGAACTCGCCCTGGCGACCATCGCCCGGGTGGCCAAGCACGCCTTTGCCAGCGTGCCGGCCTCCACCGACCCGATCTACCGCGAGGCGGACTTCGCTGCCGATTTCTTCGCCTCCATCGGCATTTCCATGCAGGGGCTCGTCGAGGATCCCGGCTACGCGGCGTTGCTCGGCGCGTTCGGACCGGCCCTGCTGGACCCGACAGGTTCTCGCCCGGCCAAGCGGCAGGCGGACGGCAGCACCGGCGCCGCGCTGATCCGCCATCCGCGCGAGCTGCGCGCCATTCCGAACAACGCCATCCTCCAGCAGCTCGGCTGGTGCGCCAACACGTTGCAGGGGATCGGCACAGCGGCCGCCCGCCAGCCCGAGCTGTTCGCCGAGATGCTTGACGCGTCGCCTCGCTTTCGCCGCGCGCTGGACTTCGCCGCCCACGCCCTGCGCCACTCCGATCTTGACGTGCTGCGCGCCGTGATCTCGTTGATCGATCCTGGCTCCTGGCTCGATCGCGCAGGCTACGCCACCCGCAAGGGGCGCGCCGAGGCGCTGGCGGCCATTGCCCGCTCGCTCGAAACCCTGAACCTTTGGGCGCCTGCCCAGGCGATGTTCCGCCGCGTCCAGGCCGGCCACGGCCGCTTGCGCGGCGTCTGGCCGAGCGCTCCCGTCAGGGGGACCAGCGGGGTGCGGCTGCGCGGGTGGCGCGCGGCCGGGCTCGGCCGCACC
>CAXUCZ010000005.1:18333-34708 GCA_964249675.1 uncultured Acetobacteraceae bacterium
TCCCCGAGTTCTCGCCGCGCCACGGCATAACTCGCGAGGCCCTGGAGCTTCGCATCCTACAGCTCGACGTCCCAGCTGCGCTGGCTCTGCTCGCCAAGGTGTTTCCGAACGTGTCGGATCCCGCTGTCGGACGCGATTATGCCGAGCCCCGAGGACCTGGCGTCGCCACCTCCTACACGCGCGAGCACGAGAGGCTGCTGAAGCCCATGGCGCGCCTGTTCGATTTGGTTCGCGAAATCGGCACCGTGGTCACGCATGAAGTCGGCGCGTTCGGGTGAGGCCGAGCGAGGCGCGGCGCGCTCGCGCCTCATAGTCGACGCTTGACGCGAGCGCGCTATTGAAGCCTGCGGCAGCGCCAGACGAGTGAGTTCCGCGTCGACGTCAAGATGCCGCGAGTGCCGTCATCATTCCAAGCATACCCGGCGTCCGCATACAGTACGCCGGCACCCCCTGGAACGCGAAGCAGATGATGAACGGTTCCCCGATAGAAGTGCAGCGCGACCTGGTCGCGGTCGGGCTCATACCAGGCCGTAAATGACGGCCCGGGCCCGGGATAGAAGGTGAACGGGCGGGCGCCGGTTCCAAGTGCCTGCCGCGGTGGATTGCACGCATAGTCGTTGCGTTGCGCATACCCCACTCCCAACCCGCCCGGCCCGGAGGCCGCGCATCCTGCGACGAGAGTGGTCAGCATCAGGACGGCGTGACGCAGTCTCACGACTGGAACCCGCCGGGGCTGGGATCCGTGTGATAGGGTCCGTGCAGGCCCGGACCGGCGCCGCCCCCCGGGACGAGAGCGGCGCCCGGATGGGTGTCGGGATCATTCGACCCAGGCGGCGGCGCTCCGCAGCCCGCGGTTGCCAGCATCAAGCCGCCAAGCAGAACGGTCGCCGTCACCCTGCGCATGAAGCGTGCATCACCCAACGTCTTGCTCATCGCACACTCATTTCCTGCCATGACGAGAGACGGCCTCGCGTTCCCAAGGCGGCACGGTCGCGCAACGCAGCCGTCGCCGTGGCAGTTCCAGCAGTCGAACCGTGTCGATCGAGACACAGACGGGAGCTCGTGTCGGATTGTGACGCCGTCGATTGTTTCCTCCTGGCACAAGCATTGCGACACTGCGCCGGATAGCGTGAGACCTCCCTGATCTAGGGAACTTACGTTCACCGGCGCAGCGGGTCTGCGATCGATGAAAGAGGCCCGGGTTCACGCAATGATCAAGACGCGACGTCAGCACCTGATGCTGTTCACCGCATGCAGTGTCGCCTGGGGCGCCTGCCCCACCATTCTTCACGCTCAGACAGCCACGACCGGCGAAGGGCCGACCAGCTCGGCGCCGGCCAGCGCCGGCACGCCGCCCAAGCCCTATCAGCGCAAGTATCATCGGCGTCATCCGGTCGGCAAAGTCGCGGCGCATCAGGGTGCGGTGCCGACTGCGACCGGCGCGGCCTTGCCGGCCGCTGCCGGTGGCGCGACAGCGGCGGGCACCGTCCAGCCGGGAACCACCGCAGCCGGCACCAACGCCACCTCCGACCTCGGCGCCGGTCCCGTCGCCGGCAACGACGTCGCCATCGACACGGTGCAGAAGACCTACCGCGAGCTGCTGCTCAAGGAGCAGAACGTGCCGTCCGCGGTCAGCGAGGTCGGTCAGGCGCAGATCCAGCAGACCGGCCAGCTCGGCTCGGTGCAGTCTCTGCTCAAGCAGACGCCGTCGGTGAACTCCTACCAGCTCGGCGTCGGCCAGAACACGCCTGAGCTGACCGTGCGCGGCGTGCGCTACGCCGAGCTGTCGACCACGCTGAACGGCATCCCGATCAACGACCTGCTTTCGGGCGGCCAGGGTAACTTCCTGAGCAACAACATCGGCAATCCCGTCAACATCGAGCAGCTCAGCTCAGTCAACGTCTATCCCGGCACCGCGCCGGTGGACGTGGCCGGCTTCGGCACCAACGGCGGCACCATCGCCTACGAGACGCTCAAGCCGACCGATAAACCCTACACCGAGCTCACTGCGGGCGTCGGCTCGTTCGGCTTTGACCAGTTCGGCTTCACCGAAAATAGCGGCTCCATTCCGAAGACGGACGGGCTGAAAGTGCTGCTCGAGTACAACCAGAGCGAGAACACCGGCTACATCAACAACACCAACGCGCACTACAACGACTTCCTGTTCTCGGCCGACAAGCCGTATTTCGACGGCACGTCTCACGTCACGCTCGACGTCATCTACAACCAAGGCTACGGCAACCTGCCACCCTCCTCCGGCGTGCCGACAGACGAGATCGCGCTCTACGGCTACAACTATAATTATCCGAAGAACCAGACCTTCTTCAGCGAGAGCGACAAATATCTCACCGCAATTCTGGGTGATGAGACCTACATCAACGATCACCTAATCATCGGCGGCAAGTTCTTCTACACCGGCACGGCCGACACCTCGACCAGCTACGTTAATCCGGACATCATCAACCAGCAGTCGACGCATCAGCCCAACTTCCAGGTGCCGTTTTACCAGTATGGCCCCGTCGGTCCGACCGCGTTCAACACTAATTTCGCATACACGGGCCACACTGGCGTCTACTACAAGCCAGGGGTGTTTACCTACGATCCGCTCAGCGTGAATCCAGGAGCGGATCCGACCAACGTCGACAGCTACATCGCCGGTGAAGACGCCGAGCAGACTGAGCAAAGCACCAATACCTACGGTTTCGCGCCCAAGGCCAACATCTTCCTGCCTTACAACAACATCACGGTCGGCGGTCTATTCGCCAAGGAAACACAGGGCACCCCGGAGGACTACATCGGCGGGCCGAATGCAAACTACGCCCAGATCCCCGGCTACAACTCTCTGGCAGGCGGTCTCGGCAGCGGCAGCGCCGAGCGCACGATTGCGCAGGGCTACATTCAAGATCGCATCGACCTCATCCACAACACGCTGCACTTCGAGCCGGGCGCTGCCTGGGAAGGCGTGCTGACCACCAACAATGTGCCCTACACCGCACTGCCCGCGAATGGTCAGGCCGGCTACGACCTGCAGGCCTACGACAAGGCGTTCGAGCCGTACCTTGGTCTCAGCTACGACCTGCCGTTCCACTCGACGGCCTACTTCTCCTACGGCCGCAGCGCCAGCTTCCCGCAGATCGGCGACTACACGCTCGGCTCGTCCGGCTCGACGCAAGCGCCGCACAATACGCTGGTCCATGCCTACGAGGGCGGTATCCGCTACGACACGCCGCGCTTGCTGCTCAACGTCGACTACTTCTACCAGAAGACGACCAGCGCCATCGGCTTCTACGCCAACTACCTGATCAACGTCTTCGAATACAGCAACATGGGCGAGAACCAGTATCGCGGCGTCGAGATGAACGGCCAGTATCGCATAACGCCGCATCTGCAGGTCTTTGCCACCGGCTCGTTCAACCAGGCCGACTACCTCAACAACTACTCCGCCTCCGTCACACCGTTCCAGGACCAGTTCGGCTTCGCCTTCAAGGACACGCCTCTCTCCTCGATCCCGGATTGGCTAGCTAATTTCGGCTTTGACTACGAGAACGGCCCATGGTCCGTGCGCGTCAACGACCAGTATACCGGCGAGCAGTTCACCACTTACAACATCTCGGTCACCAACCCGAACCCGAACCTTGAGGCAGCGACAACCACCAACGAGGGGTACAAGCTGCCGGAGTTCAACACAGTCAACTTTCTCGGCTCCTACACCATGCCGCTCCAAGGCCTGGGTTTAGGTCCGACGAAGTCGATCAAGTTCACCATCAACGCGCAGAACATTTTTAACACGCACTATTACGCCTATCGTTACCTGTGCAACTTCTCCTATGCCGGCGTTTACCACGACGTGTATGACACCACCGCGCTGATCGGGCCGCCGGCCTCGGTCATCTTCGACGCAACACTGCGCTTCTAACCTGCCGTGCCTGGCCGGCTACCCGATTGGGTAGCCGGCACGCGCTCACATTTGCCCGATGCGCCGCTTGCGTTCTAGCTTAGGCGCACCAATGCCGATCCGTACTTTTCTCGCCGCGCTGGTCGCAGGTGCAATCCTGGTTACGTCGGCGTTAGCCGCGCCACCGTGCGGCGTCGTTGTCCTGCCCACCGGCCTCGGGGTCGAGACGTCCGCCGAGCCGCTGTTCTCGCTCCACCCGTTACTGACCAATAACTCCATCTACGATACCGAGGCCTTCTACCAACTGTATCGTCCGCTACTATGGATCGCGTCGGACCTCACCATCGATTACGAGGATTCCGAAGCTAGAAGCATCGACGTTCTCGATAACAACACCCTGTTCCGCGTCCATCTCAAGCCCTGGCGCTGGTCCGACGGCGCTCCGGTCACCGCCGACGACGTGGTTTACGATTTCGAGCTGATCAAGCAGCTCGGCGCCAGTTACTTCGGCTGGGGCACCGACGGCATGCCCGACTTGTTCGCCGCGGTGACCGCGATCGACCCGCTTACTCTGGAAATTCGCACCCCCCATCCGGTCAATCCCGAATGGTTCGAGGAGCTCGGAATCCAGACGCTGTTCGCGCTGCCGCGCCACGCCTGGGGCAAGCTCGACATCGAGGAGCAGCGCGCCCGTAGCGGCGATCCCGCCTTCTTCTCCGTCGTTGACGGCCCGTTTAAAGTCGAAAACTATCAGGTCGGCCGCTATCTCGCCCTCAGCCCGAACCCGCAATGGTCCGGCCGCAAGCCCGAGATGAAGCGGCTGGTGCTCGATTTCCTCGCCGGCATCGACCCGCTGGAGGCGCTGCAATCCGGCGAAATCGACGCCGCAACGGTCGCCTTCAACGTGAAGTCCAAGGTTGGCAAGCTGCGAGATTTCCGCCTGCTGCCGCTGCCACCGCTCTCCACCTACAACGGAATCATCTACAATTTCGCCAACCCGGCCAGCGCCTTTCTGCGCGACCTGCGGGTGCGCCAGGCCATCGCGGACGCTGTCGACCAAAAGGCGATCATCGACGTGATCTATCGCGGCAGCGGGGAGCCGGTCTACGGCCCGGTGCCGAGCGGCGACACCACGTATCTTTCGCCCGCCGCCAAGGCCGGCCGCTACGCCGTCGGCTACGACCCGGAGCACGCCCGCGCGCTGCTGCGCGCGGCCGGCTACACGCCCGGCCCGGATGGCGTGCAGCAAAAGGACGGCGCGAGGCTGGAGTTCACCGACCTGCTCAGCTCGAATGCGCCCGACCGGCTGCTGCTCGGCGAGTTCGTGCAGGCGGATCTCGCCAAGGTCGGCATCCGCTTCAACATCCGCCAACTCGAGTTCAACCAGATCCTTGCCCTTGCCTACCGGCAACCGCTTGGTTGGCAGACCAACTCGATCGGCACGACCTACCCGAGTTATCCCGACCTTGGCGCAAGCTTCGCCATCGGGGCAGGCCAGAATTTCGGCCGCTGGGCGGACCCGGCGACGAACACGCTGCTGACGCAGCTCGCCAACGAACCGGGCCGCGCCGCCCTCTACGCGGCGCAGGACCGGATCAGCGAGCAGCAGCCACAGCTCTTCCTGCCGCAGGGAGCCTACCCGATTTTGGTTGCCCATGGCGTCGAGGGCTATGAGACGGCGCTGCAGACCAACCTGGTCTGGAAGTTGGAGTACCTCCATTTGACCCCGGGCCGGGCCTGTCCGGCCCGCGCGGTGGACACCGTAGAGGATGATCGTCATGCGCCTGGCTAGGCTAGGCTCGCGCCTTGGCGCCTCGGCGCTCTCCATCGTCATCCTGGTCACCATCACTTTCGCCTTGGTGCACCTTACGCCAGGCGGCCCGGCCTACTCGATACTGGGGATGAAGGCCTCGCCCGAGGCAGTCGCCGCGCTGAACGCCAAGCTCGGCCTCGACGTGCCGGTCTGGAAACAATACGTCGTCTGGTGGCTTCACCTTTTCCGCGGCGACCTCGGCTTCTCCTTCCTGCTGCACCAGTCGGTCGGCGGCCTGCTGCTCAGCTTCGAGGCCAACACCATCCTGCTCTACGCCCTCGCCACCGTGCTCAGCACGATCTTCGCCATACTGATCGGCCTCGCCCATGGCGCCACCTACCTGCGCACTCCCGGCAAGATCCTCGGCGGGCTCGAGCTCGCCTTCTACGCCGTCCCCTCCTTCTTCGTCGCGACCCTGCTGGTGCTGGTGTTCGCCATTCAGTGGCGCCTGCTGCCGGCCAGCGGCATGGCCGACATTCGCTACGCCGACCCGCCGCTCTCCTCCTATGCTCTGCACCTCATCCTGCCCGTCGCGACCGTCTCCATCGTCACCGTCGCTGGCCTGTCGCGATACTTCGCCCAGTCCGTGCACGAGGAGCTTAGCCGAGACTACGTGCGAACCGCGCGTGCCAAGGGTTTGAACAATCGGCAAATCCTATTTGGCCACGTCATGCGCAACGCACTCCGCCCGTTGGTTACCATCCTTGGCCTGAGCTTCCCCTCGATCTTCGCCGGCGGCGTGGTGATCGAGACGGTGTTCTCCTATCCCGGCCTCGGCTGGCTGCTCTGGCGCTCCGCCCTCAGCCAGGACTACCCGGTGCTGATCGCCATCGTCCTGCTGCTCGGCGTGCTCACAGTGCTCGGCAACCTGCTCGCCGACCTGGTCAACGGCCTGCTGGATCCGAGGGCGAGCTTTGGATAGAACCGAAGCAAGCCCAGGGGCTTTGCCCCTGGACCCCGTTAAAGGCGAAGCCTTTAAAATCCATTTATTGCCTATGTTTCCACGGCCGAGTTCAGTGCCATCGGAATCAGAATCTCCTGGCTTCGCCAAGCAAGAACGTGCCCTCCTAGACTTCAAACGGTTGTGGGTCTGGGGGCGCCGCCCCCAGCGGTGTCCAGAGGCAGAGCCTCTGGCCTTCCTGCCATGAGCGCCGTCCTCGCCGTTTCGCGCCTACGCCTACCCCGCAGCAACGCGACGTTGACCGCCGGCCTGATCCTCTTCGCGCTCATCCTGCTGTTTAGCTTCGTCGGCACCCTGCTTTGGCACGGCGATCCCTACGCCTTGCATCCCGACAACGTGCTGCAGCCGCCCTCCGGCGCCTTTCCGCTCGGCACCGACGAGCTCGGCCGCGACGGCCTGTCGCGGATGATGTCGGGCGGCGCCTCGACGCTGCTGGTCAGCCTGCCCGCGGCCTTGCTCGCCTTCGTCGTCGGCACTCTCTACGGCCTGGCCTCGGGCCTGGCGCCGAACTGGCTGGATGCGGCGCTGATGCGGCTGCTGGACGCGATCCTCGCCCTGCCGGGCCTGGTGGTGCTGATCTTCTTCGCCGCCCTGGTGAAGCTCGGCACCGGCAGCCTGATCCTGCTGCTCGGCCTGATTTCCTGGCCCGGCCTCGCCCGGCTGGTGCGCAACGAGACGCGCGCCCAGCGCGACCGCGACTTCGTGCACGCCGCCCGCCAGCTCGGCCTGTCGAACTGGTACATCGCCCGGGTCCACCTGCTGCGGGTGATGGCTGCCGTGCTGGTGGTGAACGGCACTCTGCTCGTTGGCGACATGATCTTCTCGCTCTCCGCGCTGTCGTTCCTCGGCCTGGGCGTGCAGCCGCCCTACACGAGCTGGGGCGGCCTGCTGGAGGAGGCGCTGCTGCTGGTGGCGCTGAGCCCCTGGTGGCTGATCCTGCCGCCCGGCCTGATGATCTTCCTCTCCTTGCTGGCAGCCTCGATGATCGGTCAGGGGCTCCTGGCTCGTGCCGGACGCGCGCCGTGACGCCGATGCGCCGGACGCGGCCATGAGCGCCGCCTTGCAGGCCGCCCCGTTGCCGGCCCGGATCGCCGCGCCGGTGCTTCGGCTGGAACGTCTGGGCGTCAGCCTGGTGCGCGGCGGCCGTCTCACCCCGGTGCTGGACGAGCTCGACCTGGCGATCCCAGCCGGCCGCATGCTGGCGCTGGTCGGCGAGAGCGGCTCGGGCAAGACGCTGGCCGCCCTGTCGGTCATGCGGCTGCTGCCTGCCGGAGCGGTCACGACCGGCCGCGCCGCGCTCGCCCGTGCCACCGGCGAGCAGGACCTGCTGAGCCTGAGCGAGGCGCAGATGCGCGGCGTGCGCGGCCGCGACGTCGGCATGGTGTTCCAGAATCCGCTTGCGGCGCTGAACCCCTCCCACCGCATCGGCAAGCAGATCGCCGAGAGCCTGCGCGCCCACCCGGAGGCCGCCGGGCAGGACGCCCGTTCCATTCGCGCCAGCGTCGTCCGGCTACTCGACGAGGTCGGCATCGCCAATGCGGCCGCCAGACTCGACGACTACCCGCACCAGTTTTCCGGCGGCATGCGCCAGCGCGCCACCATCGCCATCGCACTCGCCTGCGGTCCGCGCCTGCTGATCGCCGACGAGCCGACCACCGGGCTCGACCCGCTGGTCGCCCGCCAGATTATGGCGCTCATCGCCTCGTTGCGCCGCGCGCGCGACATGGGGGTGCTGTTCGTCACCCACGACCTCTCGATCGTCGAGGAGCACGCCGACCTAGTGCACGTGCTCTACGCCGGCCGCACGGTCGAGCGCGCGCCGGCGGCGGCGTTCTTCGCCGGCAACGCCCATCCCTACAGCCAGGCGCTGCTCGGCTCCGTGCCGCGGCTCGGCCAGACCAGGCTGCGCACCATCCCCGGCACCCTACCCGAGCCGGAGACACGCCCGGTCGGTTGCCGCTTCGCGCCGCGTTGTGTACGCCATCAGCCGCCCTGCGACGCCGCCTATCCGCCGCTGATCGAGAGCAACGGACCGGCGGGTGCGACCGCCGCCGCATGCCTCTACCCCGGGCCGACGCGTCCGGGTGAGCTTGGCCCGATCATCAAGACGCCGGATGTCGCCAGTGACGCGCTCATGCGCGCGCCGGCCCTGACGCTGGACGACGTTGGCGTGCGTTACGGCAGCGGCAAGGCAGCACCATTGTCGCTTGCGGAGGTCTCGTTCAAGCTTGCGCAGGGCGAGTGCCTTGGCGTGGTCGGCGAAAGCGGCTCAGGCAAGTCCACCCTGGGACGCGCCATCCTGCAGATGCTGCCTTACGAGGGGCGCATCAGCCTGGCCGGCAAGCCCTTTGACGAGCTGTCGCGCGCCGCCCGACCGACTCAGCGACGGCGCATACAGGTCGTCTTCCAGGACCCACGCGAAAGCCTCAATCCGCGCCTGAGCATTGGCCGAAGCCTTGGCGAGCCATTGCGAATTCGCGGCTTCGCCGCTGCGGAGGCGCGTTTGGAGGCAAGCCGTCTGCTGGCCCGCGTCGGGCTCAGCCCGACACTGGCCGACCGCCTTCCATCAGCGATCTCGGGCGGCCAGGCACAGCGCGTGGCCATCGCTCGAGCGCTCGCGGCAGAGCCGGAGATCATCGTTCTGGACGAGCCCACATCCAGCCTCGACGTCTCCACACAGGCTGCGATGCTGAACCTGTTGAAGGACTTGTCCGTCGAACGCGGGATCGGCTACATTTTCATCAGTCACGATCTTGCGACCGTCAGCTTCTTGGCCGACCGGATCCTGGTGTTGCGCGATGGCCAGGTCGTTGAATTAGCTGAGGCGAGTGCTCTTGTGCATGACCCACGTGAGCCTTACACAGCCGCGCTAGTGGCCGCGGCCCCAAAATTGCAAGGCACAACTATCGGCCCGTAGCCAGTTTTATCGTATACGGTCCAACGGTAAACTGCGTGGGACACGCCGTGCGTCGCGACGGATACCGCCAACTGATCGCGACTTCGCATGATAGGAGAGACCGAATTGGTCGACGTCGTACTGCATTACATCATTCTATCGGGCGGTTTGCTTGCCGTTATGCCGATCATCCTGATCCTCACTATCGCTGTTTCACTTGAGCGTTGGTGGCTGTTGAGCCGGACTTTGCGGACGGGCAAGGTCGTGCAGTCGAAGCTTCGGGGCGTGAGCTATGGCGACGTCGATGGCCTCCGCGTGGTTGCCACGGCTCAGGCCAACACGTTGCAGGGCCATCTGATCGAGACGGCGTTGGCCTCCCGTGGCGAGAGTGCCGAGCAGATGGACGGGCATCTCGAGGAAGAGATTATGGACAGCATGCCGCGCATCACGCGGATGATGTGGATCCTGGACACCGCAGTCACCATTGCACCTCTTCTAGGCCTGTTCGGCACCATTATCGGCATGATCCAGGCGTTCAACGTGCTGTCCTCACATGGTGGTCCGGCTGAGGTGACGGGCGGCATCGCCGACGCTCTGGTATCGACCGGCGCCGGTCTTATGATTGCCATCATCGCCGTCTTCTTCATGAATTTCCTCAACACCAAGACGCGCCAGATTGTCCACCAGATGGAGTTGATCAAGCTCGGCTTGGTCAATCGCATCCATGGCAACGGCGTCGTGCGCGAGCCGATGGAGACGCGGTCGCCAACCATTACCCGTAGCTACGCCACGGCGGGCGCCTAACCTATGGCTCGCAAGCGCTCGCTACTCGAGGAGCCGCACGCCCGGCTTGAGATCGTGCCGATGATCGACATCATGATGTTCCTCCTGGTGTTCTTTGTCATGATTGCACTTCGGATGATCCCCGATGCTGGCGTGCAGATGCAGCTGCCAGGCGCTAGCACGGCACAGCAGATGCCAAGCACACAGGTGGTGATTGCGATTGACGCGCAGGACCAGATCCACATCCAGGATGCAGTTTATAGCATCGACAGCCTGCAGAACTATCTACAGGGCGTGAAGAAGGATGCGAACACCAATGTGGTGATCGCCGCTGACAAGACGATCAACTTCCAGCAGGTGATGGACGTGATGGACGCGGTCCGCCGCACCGGCATCACTGACGTCGGCTTGGCCACAAAGCAGGACTAGCTCCCCACTTGCCTCTTCCTCGTTGCGGTGTAGTGTCAGCGCAACGAGGCTTGATCGGCACGCGACTGCGGTCGTTCTCAATTGGCAGCATGTCGCAAACACCGCTCGTCGAGCCGCATACCAAGCGGTTGGCTGGAGTTGTGTGGTGACCATTGTTGCAAGCAACGTCGACAACATCATACATCCTGGCATCAGGCGCATCGACGTCGGCGATTTGCGCGACGCGCTTGCGCATGGCGTTCGCGACTTCCTTGCCATACCAACGCAGCTCATTTTCCTCTGTCTACTCTACCCGATCGTCGGTATCGTTGCGGCTCGTGTTGCTACGGGCGGTCGCCTGCTGCCTCTTCTCTACCCGATGGTTGCCGGCCTCTCGCTGTTGGGACCCGTTCTGGCTGTCGGGCTGTACGAACTCAGCCGACGCCGCGAGGCGGGCGATGAAGTCTCTTGGCTTGATGCCTTCCAAGTGGTCCGAGCCCCGTCCTTCTTCGCTGTGGGGCTGCTCGGCATCCTCCTACTGGCGATGTTCGTCGCTTGGATTGCGGTCGCCAAAGCGATCTATGCTTTAACTCTCGGCAGCAGTACGCTGCCCGACGCGACCTCGGAAGGCGTCCTTGCAGAACGTCTGCTTGACCTGCCGCATAGCTGGGCCTTGATCGTCATCGGCAATGCCGTCGGCGCGTTGTTTGCGGTTGTCGTGCTCAGTCTAACGGTTGTCGCGGTGCCGATGCTCATCGATCGGGCGGTATCGCCGTTCACCGCAATGCGCACCTCGCTGCGTGCGGTTGCGGCAAACCCGGTGACAATGGCGGTGTGGGGGCTGATCGTTGCGAGCGGCCTGGTACTTGGCTCGTTGCCGCTCTTCGTCGGGCTCGCCGTTGTCATGCCCGTGCTAGGTCACGCGACGTGGCATTTATATCGGAAGGTAATCATCTAACGGCGCCGGAGGTCGGACAACACCGCTTCACGCCTCCAGGATGCTTCTGCGGTCCCGCGCACGAGTTTGAACCGGATGGTCACCGGACCGGCGTCTACGTCGCGGGCCTAAAGCGGCACGCCAGCCTCGGCACGGCTGGTTCTGATCGTCTGCAGCGTCTGCACACGCGCGACATGGGGTGCTTCGGTTAATCGCCTCGTCACTTGGTTCTCATGCAGGGTATCGCGTGCGACCAGCCGCAGCAGGAAGTCGCCGCCACCTCTAATCATGTGGCATTCACGCACCTCAGGCCAGTTTCCGACCAGGCGCTCGAACGCTGTCAGCACCGTCTCCTTCTGGCTTTCCAGCCCGACAATGGCGAAGAACGTGATCTCCCAGCCGAGCTTTTGAGGGTCCGTGTCGGCATGATAGCCGCGGACGATGCCGGCCTCCTCAAGACGGCGCACCCGGCGTAGACAGGGCGGCGCGGAGATCCCAGCACGGCGGGCCAGTTCGACATTCGTCATTCGCCCATCGACCTGAAGCTCAGCCAGAATGCGCCGATCGACGTCGTCGAGCCCACGCGCATCCAGATTGGCTGGAAGAAGGTCGAAGTCGTCCAGATTGCCAGCTTGGGCGTGCGGCCTGGAAGCGCGGCTCACCCTGTCACCTCGCTCAGTCCTTCGATGGGCAATCCTACCGCCCTTCGCGACCATGCGGTAGGTCCTGAACGAGGCTACGAAGCATGCTTGCGACGCTCGCTCGCGGTGCCGATATGCTGGTGCTGCGGCGGCGCCTGCCCATCGATGTCATTCGGGCTGTCCCCGCCAACTACGAGGAGCTGTCATGTCCGCTACCCGTCGCACGCCAGTGTTGGTGATCGGCGCTGGCCCTGCCGGCTACACAGCCGCAATCTACGCCGCCCGCGCCAGCCTGTCGCCCATTCTCCTGGCAGGGCTGCAGCCCGGCGGCCAGCTCACCATCACCACCGACGTCGAGAACTATCCCGGCTTTGCGGCTCCGATCCAAGGTCCTTGGCTGATGGAGCAGATGGCGGAGCAGGCAGCGCATGTCGGCACCGAGATCATCCACGACATCGTCATAGAGGCTGACTTGAGGACACGTCCGTTCCGCTGCGTCGGCGATAGCGGCGACGTCTACCTGGCCGATAGCGTGGTGATCGCGACCGGAGCAGCGGCACGTTGGCTTGGCCTGCCTTCGGAGAGCGCATTGCAAGGCGCCGGCGTTTCCGCCTGCGCCACCTGCGACGGTTTTTTCTATCGCGGCAAGCGGGTCGCGGTGATCGGCGGCGGCAACACCGCGGTCGAGGAGGCGCTCTATCTCACGAACCTGGCCGAGAGCGTGACTCTCGTGCATCGCCGCGCCAGTCTGCGCGCCGAGCGCATCCTGCAGGCGCGGCTATTCGCTCATCCGAAGGTGCGGGTCATCTGGAACGCCGCCGTCGAGGAAATCATCGGCCAAGGCACGCCACCGGTGGTGATCGGCGTTGACCTCCGCGACCTGCCGGCCGGCCATGTCGATGGGCTGAGGGTGGACGGCGGGTTCGGGGGCATTGGCCATACGCCGAACACGGCGGTGTTTCGCGACCAAGTCGATTGCGACGCCGATGGCTACATCAGGACCGTGCCGGGCAGTACTCGGACCACCATAGCCGGGGTATTCGCCGCTGGTGACGTGCAGGACACCGTCTACCGCCAGGCGGTCACAGCCGCGGGGACGGGTTGCATGGCGGCGCTGGAAGCGGAACGATGGTTGACCGAGCGCGAGATCGAGTCGGCCCTCGCTGCGGAGTAGGCTCGTGCCGATCGAACGAGCCCAGATCTTGGATATCGTGACGGGGGCGTGCTGAGCGATGGATTGGGACAAGCTGCGGGTCTTTCACGCCGTTGCCGAGGCAGGCAGCTTCACCCATGCAGGCGACACGCTAAACCTCAGCCAGTCTGCCGTCTCCCGCCAGATCTCCGCCCTGGAGGAGGCGCTGCAGGTGCCTCTGTTTCACCGCCATGCACGCGGGCTCATTCTCACCGAGCAAGGTGAGAGCCTCAACCGCACCGTGCGCGAGGTGTTCGCCAAGCTGGCGATGACGGAGGCGCTACTCACTGAAAGCAAGGAGAAGCCGACCGGCAAGCTGAAAGTCACGACCACTGTAGGTTTCGGCAGCTCCTGGCTGGCGCCCCGCCTGCAGCCGTTCCTCAACATGTATCCCGAGGTGTCTATCAGTCTGTTGCTAGACGATAGCGACCTCGATCTAGCGATGCGGCAGGCCGATGTAGCGATTCGAATGCATCCGCCTAAACAGCCGGACCTGATTCAGCGCCATTTGATGGATATTGAGTGGGTCGTATGCGCCTCGGCCGACTACATCGTGAAGCACGGTACGCCGCAAACGGCTGAGCAGTTGGACGATCATCGACTCGTGCTGTTCGGCGACTACCGCCCGCCGGTCGAAAACATCAACTTCCTTGCCGAAGCAGGCCGCAAGACAGGGCGCCCACGCCAGGCCCTGCTTGAGGTGAACAGCCTCTCGGCGCTGGCTGACGCGGTTCGGGCGGGGCTTGGGATCGCTGCGCTGCCGAACTGGATGGGCGCGCAAATGGACGGCCTGGTTCGCCTGCTGCCAGACCACGAGAGTCCGCGCGTCGCCTGCTACTTCGTCTACCCAGAAGAATTGCGCCACTCCAAGCGGGTTAGCGTCTTTCGTGACTTCTTGCTGGCGCGGCTGCAGGAGAGATAGCGCCGACCTGGCAGCCCTGCATTCGCAGGGCGGCGCTCGCTACAGACGGACGTCAACTCGAGGCTTTCAGCGGCGGTCGACCGGCGCCTTGAGCGCCCCTGCCCCACCGCTGCGCAGGGCGCTCGACGGAAACGTGCAGCAGCATCGAGAGCAGAATTGACAAGGTGATGAGGCCGCATAGCGCGGCGCCTGCCTGCCAGCTTGATGTTGCTGGCGCCCGGCTCAGCACCGTCATCAGCCAGAGCAGCGGCAGCAGGTGGCAAAGGTAGAGCGGGAACGAGATTCTGCCCAGAAACAGCGATGGTGGCGACGACAGCACAACGCTGACCATACCGCGATCGAATGACAGCGTGAGGATGAGCACGGCAAAGCAGGCCGGCAGCAGCAGGACACCGGCTCCTCCGAGGCTTGCCAGCGCGGTCGCCAGCACGGTCAGCAGCGAGACCGGTCCGGCAAAGGCTGCCAGTGCCGGGCTCGTCTGCCGCAATCGCCAAAGCAGCACGCCGACGCCAAAGCAGACCGTCATGCGCAACGCGCCGCCCTCTTGGCTCATATCGTTCAGGCCAACCCGGTGCCAGCAGACTTCAGCTGCGGCGAGGACGGCCAACGCCGCGGCGGCGAGCAGGGTAAGATAGCCTGCCGGCAAACGCCGTGACGCTGCCCATGCCAGCAGCGGGAAGGCAGCGTAGCCAAGCATCTCGACGCTGAGCGACCAGACCGGCGGGTTCACGCTGCCGGCTACCGGCAGGAACCATCGGGTTGCCAGCGCCGCGGTCGCCAGCAATTCGGCAGGCGCGAGATGCCCCGCATCCCAACGTCGGAACCATGAGGCGAACGGGTGGTCGACCGCGAGCAGCAGCACGATCAAGCCTGTCGTCACCAGGTTGAGCGGATAGACGCGCGCAAGCCGCAGTCCTGCAAAGCGCAGCAGCGTCCGTGCCGTCGGTCGCGCCATCTCGTGCTCATGGGCGCGCATCAGCAGGAAGCCGGACAGGATGAAGAACAAGTCCACTGCCGCCCAGCCTTGATCGAGCAGCGGTATGTCGGTCGGCCAGCCAACATGGATCGCGGGCGCCAGCACCTGGACATGGTAGAGCAGCACCCAAACCGCGCTCCAGCCGCGCAGCCCGATCAGGCAGCCGATCGGCTCGCGGCTTTCGCGCCTGACCCGATCAGCGCCGGGGCGTAGCGGCCGCCGCATCGATCTCACAGGGCGACGCGCGCCAGGCGCAACGCTCATCGCCAAGCTGCCACGTCAGCCATATCGGGCGCCGGGCGTGCCCGTCGGCTGATCAGACGCTCGCTAACTGCTATAGCCGTCAGGAACCACAGCATCCGGAACCTGCATGTCCTATGACCTTTACTATTGGCCCGCGATCCAAGGACGCGGCGAGTTCGTTCGCCTCGCCTTCGAGGCCACCCAGACGCCGTTTCGCGACGTGGCGCGCGAGGAAGGGGTGACCGCGGTTGTACGCATGCTCGAGGACGGCACGACGGCCACGCCCGGCTTCGCGCCGCCGCTGCTGGTCGATAATCATGTAACGATGTTCACCGAGCGCCATCAAGCCATCGCTCAGGTGGCGGCCATCCTGCTGCATCTCGGGCCACGGCTGAACCTTGCGCCGCACGATGAGCCAGGTCGGCTATGGTGCCACCAGATCCAGCTCACGCTGACCGACCTGATCGCCGAGGCACATGATACGCATCATCCGCTAGGCAGCGGCTTGTACTTCGAGGAGCAGCGGGCGGCGGCGATCACGCGGGCGCACGGCTTTGTGGCAACACGGTTGCCAAAGTACTTCCACTGGCTGGAAACGGTGCTGACGCGCAACCCACTCGGCCAATCTCATTTAGTGGGCAAGACGCTGACCTATGCCGACCTGTCATTGTTTCAGGTGGTCGAGGGGGTCACCTACGCATTTCCCAA
>CAXUCZ010000006.1:0-23168 GCA_964249675.1 uncultured Acetobacteraceae bacterium
ACATCATGGTGTTCCACACCAGGCCGGGCACGGCGAACGGCACGTCTAGCCGCCAGAAGCGCTGCCAGGCGGTCAGCCGGAAGCCGCGCGACGCCTCGTCGAGGTCGGAGGGCACGGTGCGCAGCGACTGGTACATCGAGAACGCCATGTTCCAGGCCTGGCTGGTGAAGATCGCGAAGATGGCGGCCAGCTCCGCGCCCAGCGTCTGGCCGGGGAACAGGCTCATGAAGAAGACGGTGGTGAAGGTGAGGAAGCCGAGGATCGGCACCGACTGCAGGATGTCGAGCAGCGGGATCAGCACCAGGGCGGCGCGACGGCTCTTGGCGGCCCAGGTGGCGTAGGTGAAGGTGAACAGCAGCGAAAAGACGAGGGCGGCGAACATCCGCAGCGTGGTGCGCAGCGCATAGCCGGGCAGGTATGCGGGGTCGAGATGGATCACCGTGGCGGCGGCGGCGGGCAGCGGCGCCAAGGTGCCGCGAGCGGCGTGGGTGACCGCGATCAGCAGGCCGAAGATGAACAGCATGGCGGCGGCGTCGAACAGGTTGGGCAGACGCCGGAGCGAGGCAAATGCCGGAAACGTCGTGTCGGACATGCGCGCTGGCCTTGCTCAAGGGGCGGTCTCGGCCGGGCGCGCCACGGCCTCGCGGCTCGTAGCCTCTGTGAGGAAGGAAGGCCAGGGGCGTCGCCCCTGGACCCGATTAAAGGCGAAGCCTTTAAAATCCGTTTGCTTATGGGTGTTTCCGTAGCGCGGGAGGAAGGATTGAATGGCTTCGCCCAGGAAGAAGGCGCCATACGGATGGGGGTCTGGGGCCGCGGGCCCCAGCGGGTCCAGGGCAGAGCCCTGGCCTTCCTATTTCACTTGCTCCTGCTGAAAAGCTCCGATGTTCGTCATCGACAAGCTGCTCACCGCCGCCTGCCTGCCCACCGCGCTGATGGTGGAGTGCGCGCTGCTCGGGCTGCTGCTGCGGCGGCATCGTGCGGGTCGCGTGCTGCTGGTGCTGGGGGTCGGCGCGATGACGGCGTGCCTGGTGCTGCCGGTCGGCAACTGGGCGGTGCGGCCGCTGGAGGATCGGTTTCCGCCGGTGCTGGCGCCGCCAGAGAGCGTCGACGGCATCGTCGTGCTGGGCGGCGCGATCGACGACCTGACGAGCCGCGACCGCGGCACGCCGACGCTGACCTCGGCGGCCAACCGGCTGACCAGCTTCGTGATCTTGGCCCGGCGCTTCCCGAACGCCCGGCTCGTCTTCACCGGCGGCTCGGGCGACATCGTGCAGGGGGTCTCGAACGAGGCGGAGTATGCCAAGACCCTGCTCGACCAGCTCGGGCTGCCGCCGGAGCGCGTGGTGTTCGAAACCGTGTCGCGCACGACGGACGAGAACGCGCGCGACACCGCGGCCCTGGTGCACCCGCAGCCGGGCGAGCGCTGGGTGCTGCTGACCTCGGCGGCGCACATGCCGCGCGCCGTCGGCGCCTTTCGCCGCGCCGGCTGGACGGTGCTGCCCTGGCCGGTCGGCTACCAGTCGCGCGACCGGATCAGCGCCTATGCCCAGCCGCTCGGGCCGAAGCTGGCGCTGCTGGATTGGGCTGCGCATGAGTGGATCGGGCTGGTGGCCTACGACCTGCAGGGTAAGAGCAGCGCGCTGTTTCCCGGGCCGACGCGCCGGAACCGATGAGCCGAGACGTGAGTGAGCGGGTTCGGCGGCAAGCCCGAGCCCTGCCGCGTCACCTCGGTCTTCCCGCTGCCTGCTGGCGCATGCCGATGCCGACCGGTATCGCCCTCGGCCTTGCACCCAAGCCGATGAGAATGGCGATGAACGTCCAGGTGAGAAAGCCGAGCTCGCCGGTGGTGACGCCGGTCAGCGGCACGTCGATGAGCTGCGCAGCGACGATCCCGCCGGCCGCGACCACCAGCGGCTCTCGAACGAGCCAGCTGCGGCTGATCGCTGTGATCCCCGCCCAACCCAGGGCGAGCAGCGAGATCGTGCCGACCACCAGCCCCATCTCGACGATCGAGATGACGATGGCGCCGTCGGCGGCGAATGCCTGCTGGATGTGGTAATCAGCGGATTGCGGCGCGAGGCCATAGCCGAGCATGAAGTCGTCGAGGTGAGCCAGCAGGTATTGTCCCTGCTCCAGCCGGGCCGAGCCGCTGCCGTCCTCGGTAGGCGAGGATTGCAGCGTCTCGAGCCGCTTGGTGACGACGTCGGCGAACGGGGTCGCGGTCGCAACGACCGTTACCGCGGCGACAAGGAAGACGACGAACAGGGCGGAGCGCCGTCGCGTCCGCGGCAGCATCATGAAGAAGAGCAGCCCGACGGCAAGCCCGATCCAGGCGGTGCGGAACTGCGACAGCAGCAGGCCGACACAGGCCGGCGCGGCCAGCAACAGCGTCAGCAATCCGCGCCGGGCGTTCATGACCAGCAGCAGCCCGCAGGTGATGAACATCGCGTAGGAGGCCGGCGAGTTCAGCGGGCCGAACACGCGCACCTGCTTGGGCAGCGGCAGCCCGATCGAGTCCATCGGCGCCATCAGCATCCAGAAGCGGTCCCACTCGGGCGGGTTCAGCCATTGCAGGAGGCCGTAGACGCCGATGATCGGCAGGATGATCGTGAACGCGCGGGTGGCGCCGGCCAGCGCCGCCTGCGGCTCGCCGCGGCAGGCCAGCCAGGCGCCGTAGAGCAGCGGCGCGGCGTAGCGCAGCATGGTCGTCGAGGCCGGAACGATGTTGCCCTGCACCGACGACACCATCCAGGCGTAGGCGATGCAGCCGCCATACAGCACGAACGGCTTCAAGGCCGCGCGTCGATGAGCGGGTCCGGCCGACAGCAGCTGGTATAGCTCCGCGCACGCGACCAGCAGCGCGAACAGCGGACCGGCGAGCATGACGCCGCTCGGATCCCAGCCGACGTGGTAGTCGGTCACCCGGCGCAGGAACGGGGCGGCGGCGAACAGCATGATGACGAGCTCGAGATGCGCCGCCACGCCGCGCCGCCAGGCCAGCCAGCCGAGCCCGGCGCAGCCGGCGATGAAGAACGGCCGGGCGACGGCGCTGCCGGACAGCAGGAAGGTCAGCGCCAGGAAGCCGACCAGCATCCCGTACTGCAAGGCCCAGACACCCAACGGGCCACGCACGGCAACGGCTGCCGCCAGCCGCGGCGGCGCCGGCGAGGGCAGTGGCCGGAGTGGCCGGTCAGACATGCTTGCCGGTCGCGCTGACCGCTCCCTCCGGCAAGCGCCCTCGTGACGGCAGGCGGGCGATCTCGGCGGCCACGTCGTCTCTCCTCCACGGCGACGCCCCGCGCCGGCTCGGCGCGGCCGCTAGCGGGCAAATTTCTGCGCATGCAGCGCGCCGACCGCCGTCCAGGCCTTGTAGCGGCGCTGCAGGAGAAGTGTGACAGGTTTTTCGACGAACCGGAACGTCATGCAACCGATCAGCACCTGCAGGACCAGCATCGGCACCAGGTAGATGTAGCTGCCGATGAGCCCGGGATGCAGGTAGTGCAGCGGCAGCATGATGAACGGCACTGCAAGTGTATGCGTCAGGTAGAGCGAGTAGGAACTGTCGCCGATCAAGGTCATGACCGGCCACCGCCACAGCCGATAGTGCTTCTCGATCGCCACCATCCCGAGCACCAGCGCGGCCGAGGGCAGGCCCCAGAGCAGGAAGCGCGTCGATTCCGTGCCTTGCGGCAGGATCAGCAGCGATGCCGAGGCGATGGCGACCATGGCGAGGCAGACGCGTTTCTGCGGCAGCCGGTCGCTGAGGAACAGCCGGCCGAGCAGGATGCCGAACAGGAACTCGAAGATGACCGGCCGCGCGTAGAAACCGATCACGTAGTTGGCCGGGCCGAGCACGTAGGCCGCCATCGTCGCGAGGAAGATCAGGGTGATTGCGGTGACCCATTGCCGTGGCAGCAGCGACCGGCAGAGGCCGAAGACCAGGTAGAACATGATCTCGAGTTCGAGCGACCAGGCGACGATGATCAGCGGCACCACGCCGCGCCCCGGCGTGTCGTAGGGCACCAGCAGCAGCGAGGTGACGATGTTGCGGATCGAGAACACCGAGAACAGCACCAGCGAGGGGATCAGCAGCAGCGACATCGCCTTGAGCAGCGTGAACAGCCAGTAGATCGGCGCGATCCGCAGCACCCGCTTGATCAGGAAGTCGCCGAGCCGGAAATTCTTGCCGGCCGAGGTGACGGTCATGATGAAGCCGCTGATGACGAAGAAGATGTCGACGCCGCAGGCGCCGAAATCGGTCCAGCGGGAGGTGAGCACGCCGGTGCGAAACTCTACGCCCTGCGACGTGTGAAACAGCATGACGAGCATCGCGGCGACGGCGCGCAGCCACTGCACCGTCGAGAGCTGATGCCGGACGGCAGCCGCCTTGGCGGACGCGGCGCTCACCGCCGGCGAGGACGGGTGATCACCGACCGTCGCGAGACTAGGTGGCGCCGGCGGCAGGACTGCGCTCGCGACGGCTTGCAGCGCGCGGCCACGCCGCCAGCCCCAGCGGCGCCAGCAGGTGCAGACGGGCGAGCGCCGCATGCGCGAGCATCGGCAGCGTCACGCCGGCGAGCACGCCCATGCCGAGGAACAGCCACGGATCATGCGGCGCATGCAGCCGCATCATCGCCATCCGGATGCCCGAGCCGGCCAGGATGTGCAGCACGTAGATCGTCATCGACATGACGCCGACAGCCGCCAGCCAGCGCAGCCGGCCATCGAGCAGCCGGCACACGAGCAGCGTGCCCGCGATGCCCAGCACGCAGGCGGGCAGCGACGCGAAGCCCTGGGCGGCGAAGCCAGAGGCCCGGCCGCCGAGCGCGACGGCGAGCACGAAGCCGCACCACAGCGCCGCGGCCACGGCCCAGCCGGCGGCGACGTGGCGCACTGGCCGGCGCGTCAGGCCATGCGCGTAGAGCCCGGCGACGTAGAACGGCAGGTCGTGCAGCACCTGCGGCACGCCGGAGCGCATCGAGCTGAAGCAGAAGACGACTAGGCCCAGACCCGACAGCCCGGCGAGCAGCCGTCGGCTGGGCACGAGCACGACCGCGAGGTGGCACAGCATCAGCGCATACAGGAACCAGAACTGGCCGATCGGCCGATACCAGATCGCCGCCAAGTCGGTCGCGCTCAGCGGCAGGTTGACGTCG
Organism: uncultured Acetobacteraceae bacterium; assembly: GCA_964249675.1. Lineage (GTDB taxonomy): Bacteria > Pseudomonadota > Alphaproteobacteria > Acetobacterales > Acetobacteraceae > CAXMMR01. The sequence continues at coordinate 5,157 of CAXUCZ010000006.1, forward strand.
TGTCCCATGGTCAGGATCAGCCCGCCCTGCAGCAGCGACCACAGCACGTACGGGTAGGCGATCGTCCAGGCCTTGACGGCCAGAAACGGCCTTGGTCCGCGCTGCAGGCTGTACGGCACGTTCAGCCCGGTCAGGAAGAAGAACAGCGGCATGTGGAAGGTGTAGAGGGCGTATTCGGTCCAGTCGCCGAGCGGGCCGTCGGGGAACTGCCCGGCGCGGATGAGCCCGCTGAGCACGTGGCCGAGCACGACCAGGATCACCCCGAAGCCGCGCGCGAGGTCCAGCCATTCCAGACGACGTTGCATCGGCGGTTCGGACATCGACGCCTTTTAGCACGACGCCATGCCGGGCAGGCGAACGATCTTGGTTCTCACGGTTCGGCCGCGCCCGGCCGCTGCTCTGCGCCGGTGGAGCCGAAGCGACGACGCCACCCTCCTCCGCCACGCCGCCGCATGGCCGCCTCGCTTAACACTAAAGATTGTCGTGGAATTTGCCACATGGCTCTTGATTCACGCCGGCGGTATGTGACTAATCATGCAAGAGAGCGCGTTTGCCAGCACCATCGGGAAGCCCAGAGATGCAGAGGTCACATGTTGTTCAGATCGACGGCGTTTTTGTCGGAACCGCAGTCGCTTTGCCGTTTTCCACCGGGCTTCGCTTCGTTGCGGTCGATCCTCGTGTCGACGAGCTTGATGGCAGCATCTGGCCAACGATGAAGGACATAGAGCAATTGACCCGCCAGCTGCTCCTGACCGGCCAATTGCCGCAACCCCGTTATCCCTGACACGACGAGACTGTTCGTCGCGCCACCTGCCCGGCGTGAGCGCAGCGTCGCACAAGCGGCGCGTGAGAACAGCAACGACCGGGCACCTTGAACGCGAGCCTTTCGTTGCGCGAGCAAATCATCACCGCTCGCTTGTAAGCAGCGCTCAGGCCAAGTACGGAACGATAGGGACAGCACCCATGCAGATCGCGGCAACGGCGGCCCGACCCCGCGAGCCGGGTCGCTTTTGGCGGACGGACGACGCCTGGGCGTTGGCAGCTGGCCTCGGGCTGGTGCTCGCCGGGCTGCTGCTGTTTGCCGGCGGCTCCGGCGCACCGGCCTGGATCGCCGTGATCCCTCCGACCTGGCGCACCGGCGCCGAGCTCGCGCATCATTTCGCGACGGCGTGGCCGCGCTACGCGGTGCAATTCCTCCTGTGGCTCGGCGTAGTCATGGGCTGCCTTGGCGCCCTCGGCCACAAGCCGGGCCGAGTTGTTCCGGCCTTCGTCTTTCTCTACGTGGCCTCGATCGGCACCCTCGCCGTCCGCCAATCGAGCCGCCACTCCTCGCGCTCGGGTTCGGGCTTGTCGTCGCAAACACCGGATTGCTGCAGCAGACGGCCGACGCCGCCTTTCGGGTCGAGTTTTTCATCAAGCTCGGGATCGTGCTGCTTGGGGCCACGCTGCCGCTCTCGTTGCTGGTCTGGGCCGGCCCTGTCGCCCTGCTTCAGGCGTCGATCGTATCGGTGGTGACGTTCGCGGTTATTTTCGCCGTCGGCCGGGCGCTCGGCATTGACCCGCGCTTCGCCGCGACGCTTGGCGTCGGCGGTGCCGTGTGCGGGGTGTCAGCCGCGATCGCGGTCGCGGCGGCGGTCGGCGGCCGTCGGCAGGACACCGGCGTCGTGATCTCGATCGTCATCCTGTGGGCGATCGTCATGATCTTCGCGCTGCCGTTCGCCGCTGCGGCGCTCCACATGCCGGCAGGGGTTGGCGGCGCCTGGATCGGCACCTCGGAGTTTGCCGATGCGGCCGGTCTCGCGGCCGCCCAGTCTTACGGCAGCCTCGCCGCCCATTTCCCAGGCGCACCGCCAGGCGAGGCCGAGCGCGCGATCGCCTCCTTCACCCTGATGAAGGTCGTCGGCCGCGACGTTTGGATCGGCATCTGGGCGCTGGTGCTCTCGGTGGTCGCCGCCGCTCGCTGGGACGACATCGGCATCGTGAACCGGACGGGACCCGGTGAGATCTGGCGTCGCTTTCCGAAGTTCGTTCTGGGCTTTCTTGCCGCCTCCGTCCTACTGACGATGCTCGCCGGGCGCATCGGCCATGCCGCCTTCATCCACGATGCGACGCCGCGCCTGGTCGCGCCGATCAAGAACTTCCGCACGGAGGCGTTCGCCTTCGGCTTCCTGGCGATCGGGTTGACAACTCGGGTGCGCGACCTGGCTGGGATCGGCGGGCGGCCGTTCGCCGCCTTCTCTGTCGGGGTGGCCGTGAACTTGATCCTTGGCCTCGTGCTGTCATCTGTCGTGTTTGGTGGCGCCTGGGCGGCGCTTGGCCGATGACCACATGCCGTTCCTGCCGTTCCTTCGAGACCGACCCTGCAGCGCTCGAGGCGGCGCTCGCCGGCCTCGCGGCGCTCAGCTCGGGGCTTGCCTCGACGCGAGTTGGCGACGGCCATTGCCATCGTCATGATCGATTGCTTCGCGAGACGGCGTGCTGCGACGCCTTTGTGTCGCGGGATCAATGCGGACCAAATAGGGCTTAGCCGGATCGCTCCTCCTGGTTTCGTGACCTCGGCTGTCCAGCCATGCCGGCGTGGTCAGGCGACGCTCAATGCGCGCTCGAGATCGGCCACGATGTCGTCCGGATGCTCGATGCCGATCGACAGGCGAATGTAGCCCTCCGTGACCCCGGTCGCCGCCTGCTCGATCTCGGTCAGCTGCGAGTGGGTCGTCGTGGCGGGATGGATCGCGAGGCTACGCGCGTCGCCGATATTCGCCACGTGATAGAACATCCGCAGGTTCTCGATAAAACGACGGCCGGCCGGCAAACCGCCCTTGAGCTCGAAGCCGAGCAGCGCTCCCCACCCGCCGCGCAACACCGCCTCGGCGCGGCGGCGAGCCTCGCCGGTCTGCAGGCCGGGGTAGATCACGCGAGCGACCTTGTCGTGTCCAGCCAGGAAGCGGGCGGCGATCTCGGCGTTCGCATTGTGCTGGCGCATACGCAGCGGCAGCGTCTCGAGACCTTGGATCAGTTGGAAGATCGAGAACGGGGAGGCAGCCGCGCCGATGTCGCGCAGCAACACGACGCGAGCGCGCAAGCCATAGGCGATCGGTCCGAGCGGCTTGGCCGCGTCGATCCAGTTCAGCCCATGATAAGCGGCGTCGGGCTCGGCCAGCAGCGGGAAGCGCGCGGCATGCTGCTCCCAGGGAAACGTGCCGCCATCGACGATGATGCCGCCGATGGTGGTTCCATGACCGCCAATGAACTTCGTGGTGGAATACACCACGATCGCTGCGCCGTGATCGAGCGGTCGGGCAATGACCGGCGAGGCGGTGTTGTCGACGATCAGCGGGATGCCGATCCGATGGCCAAGACCTGCCACCTCGCTGATCGGGAACACTTCGAGCTTCGGGTTCGGCAGCGTCTCGGCGTACCATGCGCGGGTCTTTGCATCCGACGCTCGGGCAAACGCCTCCGGATCAACGGGATCAACGAAGCGAACCTCGATGCCCATGCGCCGGATCGTGTTGGCAAACAACGCCCAAGTGCCGCCGTAAAGGTCTGTCGAGCTCACCACGTTGTCGCCGGCCTGCGCGATATTGAGCAGCGCGATGGCCGACGCCGCCTGTCCGGAGGCCACCGCGACGGACGCAGCCCCGCCCTCCAGTGCGGTGATCCGCTGCTCAAAAGCGTCGTGCGTCGGATTGGTGACGCGCGTGTAGATGTTGCCGAGCTCCTCGAGCGCAAACAGCCGGGCAGCGTGCGAGGTGTCGTGGAACTGGTACGAGGTGGTCTGGTAGATCGGCACGGCGACGGCTCCGGTGGCCGGGTCGGCCCGCCAGGTGCCGCCGTGCAGCGCCAGGGTCTCGGGACGCCAGGTAGCGCGGTCGCCGATCTCGGCGGTGGGGTAGATGGGCATGTCGGGCATCGTCGTGTCCTGCCGTTAAGAGTTGGCGACGCCGGCCAGCAGGTCCGCATGGTGCGCCTGGGCGACATCGGTATGGGAGCGCAGCCGGCTCTTGAGGATGTTGCGACCGACGTCGCGAAAAAGCGGGTTGTCGGGATCGCGCGTGTAGCCCGTCGCCTCCGCTGCCAGCACCGGCGGCAAGGCGAGGCTCTCCACGCGAGCATCGAGACGGGCGTTGAGGAAAAAGGCGGCCGAGAAGCGGTCTCGACCTGCGGCCGGACTGACCACGCGATGCACGGTGGCGGTGAGATAGCCGTTGGAGGCGAGTTCGAGCAGCTCGCCGATGTTGACGACGTAGGCGCCCGCTTGTGGCCTCGCGGCAATCCAGTCGCCCGCTGCCGTCTGCACCTCTAGACCGCCTTGCGCATCCTGCAGGATCAGCGAGAGCAGCCCACCATCCTTGTGCGCGCCGACGCCCTGTGCGCCGGCGTCCGGCTGGGCTGGATAGCGGATCAGCTTGACGAGCTCGTGCGAGCCTTCGCCCGCTATCCGGGCGAAGGCCTCGCGATCCTGACCGAGCGCCACGGCGAAACAGCCTAGTAGACGTTGCAGGATCGCGCGTATCGCGGACTGCCATCTTTCGGCAATCAGCCGCAGCTCGGGCAAGGCAGCCGGCCATTGATTCGGCCCGATCAGGCGGGTTGACGCCGCCACACCCGGCCTTTGCCGAACAGGTTGTCGTTCCGGTCCGATATCGATCTGCTCACGCCAGTCCGGATGGCCCCCTGTACGCTCGCCACCCGCTGCGGTGTAACCGCGGAAATGCGGCGAGCGCACCATGGCGACTGCCTGCTTGTCCTCGTATGGAAGGGCGAAGAACCGGCGAGAGACGTCAAGCAGAGCGGCATCCAGACCCGGCTCGATCCCATGGCCGACCAGGTAGAAAAACCCGACCTCGCGGGCCGCAGATCGCAGCGCCTGAAGGCCTGCCGGACCGTCAAGCCGGGAGAGGTCAATCGACGGGAGAACGCGCGGGAGAGGAGTGCTCATGTGCGACGCCAAGCTTTGACATCCATAAAGCCATCCGAAAGCACGTCTGTAAACTGGCTGTTAGATTATCCACTAAAAGACGTCGTGTATCATCGGCCGAGCAGGAGCCTTTGGGCAGATGCTGTCGCGCTCGCTGTCCTCCGGGACGTCGGGCGGGGGTGGAAGGCTCCATGAAGACCCAGGGCTGGGACGTCAGCGCACCGACACCGGACCGGACACCGGGATGGCGATGCAAGCGTGCAGTGCCACGGCAGACATCCAGCTCAATGCGAACCGACCGACCGCAGATGGTTGGTCAGCACCTGCCTCAAGCCATCATGCCCTGCAGCAGTCTGGGCCTCCGGCTTAGCAAGCCCGGCTGTCAGATCACCGGTGACGACGCCGGGCGATCCGCCCAGGACGATGATGCGTCCGGCAAGTGCCAGCGCCTCGTCCATGTCGTGCGTGATCAGGACCATGGTGGTGCCGTAATGCCGGTGCAGATGCAGCAGGTGCTCCTGCTGCTGCTTTCGGGTGAACGGATCGAGGGCGCTGAACGGCTCGTCGAGCAGGATCAGCTGCGGCCTTGGCGCCAACGCGCGGGCGAGCGCGACACGCTGAGCCATGCCGCCCGAAAGCTGCTTGGGCAGCAGCGAGCCGCACTTGCTCAAGCCGACGAGCTGCAACGCTTCGGCGACCGCCGCCTGCCGGGCTGATGGGCTTCTGCCGACGAGACCGAAGCCGACGTTGCGCTCGACGGTCAGCCAGGGCATGAGGCGAGGCTCCTGGAAGACGTAGCCGATGTGCTCGCGTCGCAAGTCCCCGGCGCCGATGCGGACGGCGCCGCTGCTTGGCTGTTCGAGGCCGCCCAGGCAACGCAGCAAGGTGCTCTTGCCGCAGCCGCTGCGGCCAATGATCACGGTGATCGTGCCCGGCGCGAGCTGCAGGCTGATCGGGCCAAGCACGTCGCGCTCCGCGTAGCGCTTGCACAGGCCATCGATGTGGAGGGCGTGCGCCACGTCAGTGCTGCGCGACGTCCTGCCAGGCGACCAGCCGCGCTGCGACGGCGGCCATCACCGCGTCGGTCGACTTGCCGCAGATGCCGAAAAGCAGGATGGCGACCAGGACACGTTCGGGGCGTCCGGTCTGCTCGCCGTCGTCGAGGATAAAGCCCAACCCGGTCGAGGCGCCAAGAAGCTCGGCTGCCGAGACGAACATCCAGCCAAGGCCAAGCCCGCTGCGCAGGCCGGTCGTGTAGGCGGGCAAGGCGGCCGGCAGCTGAATGTGGATCAGGCGGCGCAGGCGCGAATAGCCGTGCACCTCGCCGACCTCGATCAGCTTGCGGTCGACGTTGGCGATCCCGCTCATCAGGTTCAGGTAGACGGGAAAGAACACGCCGACGGCGATCAAGGTGATCTTGGACCCCTCGAAAATGCCGAGCCAGAGCACGAACAGCGGAACCCAGGCAAGTGACGGCACGCTGCGCAGGCTCTGCAGGAGCGGATCGAGCACAGCGCGGCTGACGGTGAAGGCGCCGCAGGCCGCGCCGAGCACGGTGCCGACGACGGCGCCGAACAGGTACCCCCAACCGAGCCGCACGGCCGTGACGCCGACCGCTTGTGCGAGCTCGCCGTCAGCCGCCATGGCGGACAACGTGCGGAGCACTTGAGTCGGCGGCGGCAGCATTGACGCCGGCACCAAACCTGCCAGGCAGACAAGCTGCCAGACGACCAGCAAGAGAGCGGGCAGGATAAGCCCGGTGAACGACGTCAGAAGCCAGCGAGCCGTCATCCGCTACGGGATGCCGAGCGCGGTCGTGAAGCTGCTGTTGATGAGCGTGCTGGCGGCCTGGTCCAGGTCCGCGCCGGCCGTCAGCTTGCCACTCGCCCTGAGCACGGGAGCGGCGGCCAGGATGCTGGCGCGCTGGGTCGGGCCAACCGCCTCGCCGCTGAAGTCGACACGGGCGAGCTGAAGCTTGGCGACCTCTGCACTCAGGCCGGACGCGCGGGCCAGGATGCTCGCCATCTCCTCGGGATGGGCGATCGCCCAGGCGCGGGCCTTGGCATAGGCCAGCAGCACCTGCCTGACGATGTCGGGATGAGCGCTCTCGAAATCTTCCCGCACGAGCAGCGTGCCCGGCGAGATCAGCGCCTTGTCGCGGTAGAGCAGCGCGTCATGACTTTGCAGCTGCGCCTCCGCCATGAACGGGTCGAGGCCAGCCCAGGCATCCACCTGGCCGGCATCGAGCGCCTGGCGGCCGAGCGGGTGCTGCAACGGCACGAGCGTGATGTCGCCTTGGTCGAGGCCGACCGTCGCCAGGGCGCGCAGCAGGAAGATCGCCGGATCGGTCCCGGGCGTCGCGGCGACGCGCTTGCCCTTCAGGTCGGCGAGGCTGTGGATCGGCGAGGCGGCGGGCACCACGATCGCCGTCCATTCCGACGTCGCGGTGAGGGCGATGACCTGCACCGGCGTCAGGTTGGCGCGGCCGAGCAATGCGGCGGAGCCGGCCGTCTGGCCGAACTGGATCGAGTTGCCGCGCAGGAACTCCAGCGCCTTGTTGCTGCCTTGGCTCAGCACCCAGTCGATGCGCACGGCCGGACCGAGCGCATCCTGCAGGAACGATTTCTCCTTCAGCACCAGGCTGAGCGGGTCGTAGTAGGCGTAAGAGATGCCGATCGCCGCCGGCGGCTCGGCCAGCACCGCGCCGACGACAAGCACGAGCAGCGCAGCGACGATCAAGCACGCCGCACGCGCTGGGTGAGGTCTGCGCTTCCGCATTCTGGGGCTCCAAGGAAGCGGTTCTTTTTTGAAAAAAAGAACCAAAAAACTTTTCCATCAGTTCGTTATGCCACCGTAGCCGGCCGGTGCACCTCTTTCGGGTAAGAGTTTTTGCTTCTTTTTTCAAAAAAGAAGCGCTTGCTTCACCCCGCCGCACCCGCGGCGCTCGCCGCGTCCACCTCGCTCAGCAGCCCTGTCTTCACGTCGTAGACATACCCGTAGATGGGGATCGAGCGTGGCACCAGCGGATGCGAGCGGATGCGTTGCACGTCCTCGACGACGCTGGCCTCGAGGTCCGGAAAGGTCAGCCACTTCACGTATCGACCATGCACGCTGCCGTTGCCGTCCGCGTGGTCGTGCCAGCCCGCCGCATCGATCGTCGCGGTCTGCAGGCTTTGCTCGAGCAGACCCGCCATGACGTCGTCGGTGAACAGCTGCATGCCGCATTCCGTATGGTGGACGACGAACCATTCGCGCGTTCCGAGCAGCTTGTAGCTGATGACTAGGGAGCGGATCGCGTCGTCGCTCGCGCGGCCGCCGGCGTTGCGAATGACATGGGCGTCGCCTTCGGCGAGCCCGGCGTACTGCGCCGGATCAAGCCGCGCGTCCATGCAGGTGAGAATGGCGAAGCGTCGCGCGGGCGGCAAAGCCAGGTCGGCCTTGTCGCCAAACTCGCGGGCGTAGCCGCGGTTGGCTGCCAGCACCTCGTCGCGCAGCTGTGTCACGTGTTTCTCCTCGTCATGATGGCTTGTCTGAATGGCGACTTGAACGCGTAGGCCGATCGCAAGAGGTCACGCCGCCTCGTCGTGGGTCGGTCGAAGGCAATCCGCCTCACGTGCCAGGACGCCGCGCGAAGAGCTGGTCAGCACCGCCGCCGCAACCACGCCCCATCCTGACCAGAACAAGAACGTCTGGTATCGGCGTATTCCAAGAACATGGTTTGATGAGGTGCACAGCGCCTGGGCCAGCGTGCACAGGTCGGAGCTGCCTGCGAGGCAGTGCATGGCGCGCGGCAACGAGATCAGCGCGCTGCCGACGACTTGGCGGAACACCACCCACCACCACGCGACCGAGACGACCAACATGGTGGCGCCGAGCAGCCACAGCCCGGCGCGCCAGCGCCGGCTAGTCACCGATCGGCCCGAGCGTCGCCAGGACGGTCTGGCGAAGATGCACCAACCCGGCATCGTCGCGGCGTCGCGGCCGCGGCGTGTCGACGGCGAACTCGGTGACGATGCGTGCCGGCCGCTCGCTGAGCACGACCACCCGGTCGGCCAGCAGCAGCGCCTCCTCCACGTCGTGGGTGATCAGCACGGCGGTGAAGCCCACCTTCTGCCATAGCCGCAGCAGCTCGGTCTGCAGCGCCATGCGCGTCAGGCTGTCCAGCTTGCCGAGCGGCTCGTCGAGCAGCAGCAATTGCGGGTCGTTGACCAGGGCGCGCGCCAGCGCGGCGCGCTGCGCCATGCCGCCGGAGAGCTGATGCGGATAGGCCAAGGCGAACGCCTCGAGCCGCACCAGCGCCAGCGCCTCGTCTACCAGCCGCTGCTGCGCCGGCAAAAGGCCGCGCGCCTCCAGCCCGAGGGCGACGTTCTGGCGCACGGTGCGCCAGGGGAACAAGGTCGGGTCCTGGAACACCAGGATGCGCGAGGGGTCGGGCCCCGCGACCGGGACGCCGTCCTCCAGCACCTGGCCGCTCGACGGCGGCTCGAGCCCCGCGACCAGCCGCAGCAGGGTCGACTTGCCGCATCCCGAGGGGCCGAGCAGGGCGACGAACTCGCCGGCGGCGACGTGCAGGTCGATCGCCTCCAGCACCGCAAGCTGCCGTCCCGACAAATCGAAATGATGCGACACGCCGCGCAGGTCGAGCGTCACGCCACGCACCGGCGCCGCGCGGGCCGCGGCCGTGATCTTCGGCTGTGTCGCGGTGGCGACGGGCATCAGATGATCCCCGTCTGCCAAGACAGCAGCCGGTCGCGCCCGACGAACAGCAGCTTGACCAATCCCGCGCACATCAGCGCCATGATCACCAGCGTCGCGTAGACGTTGGCATAGGCCGAATAGCCGGTCTCGAAGCTCAGATACCAGCCGAGCCCGTAGCGCGCGCCCAGCATCTCGGCCACGACCAGAACCGCGAACGAGTAGTAGAGCCCCATGAACAGGCCCACGAACACGTGCGGCAGCGAGGCCGGCACGGCGACGCGCCAAACCAGGAAGCGCTCGCTCGCACCCAGCGTGCGCGCCACGTCGTAATAGGCGCGGTTGACCGAGGCGACGCCGGAGGCGGTCAGGATCGCGACCGGGATACCCGAGGCGAGCGCGACCAGGAACACGCTGGCCGCGAACGTCGTCGGCAGGATGAAGAAGGTGCAGGGGATCCACGCGGTCGCCGGCACCGGGCCGATCAGCTTGAGGATCGGCATGCCCCAGTAGGCGAAACGCTTGGACCAACCGAGGGCAATGCCGAACAGCGACCCGACGCCGACGCCGGACGCGAAGCCGTAACCCCACAGCCGCAACGAGAACAGCGTGCATAGCGCCAGCCGGCGACCGTCGACCAGATAGACGTGCAGCAGGCCCTGCGGCGGCGAAAAGAACGGTTTTGGCAGCCAGCCGGTCTTGGCGGTGACGAGCTCCCACAGCGCGAACCAGACGCCGAGGGCGACCAGCCACGGTCCGTAATGCGTGATCACCCCGCCCACCCGGCCGAGCCGGTGCACGACGACGGACGACGCGAGCAGCAGGCCGGCGCCGCCGAGCATGATCCAGGCCCACAGCCCGGTGCTGCCCCACTTCACCACGTCCGGCGTCGCCACGGTGACGGCCGCGGCGGCAAGCCACGCCGTCGCCGCCAGCACGCCGTCACGCCACAGGGCGCGGGCTGCAAACCCGCGTGCCGCGCCGCTGAGGGCGAGGTCGCTCATCCCGGACGCGTCACGCCAGCACGTTGGTGGTGATGCGATGGGCGAGCTCGCTCGCATCGGTGTCGGAGTCGATCACCTTGATCAACTTCATGTCCTCGATCTGCACGCGCACCTGCTCGGTCAGCGCGTCTCCTACCGGATGGTCATGGTATGTCAGCCCCGCCAGGTCGTCGCGCAGCCGCTCATAGGTGATGCCGGGCTTGAGGTTCTCGAGATACCAGCGCGCGACCTCGTCGGGATGGCTGGCGGTGTATTCGTGGATCTCCAGGCTGGCCGCAGCCAGCCGGCGCACTGCGTCGAGGTTGGACTTCAGGAAGGGCCCGTTGACGCCGAGAACGCAGCACACCGCGCCAGTCCAATCCTTGGTCTGGGTGTCGGCGATCTGGGTGAGGTTGAAGTCCTTCCAGTAGCCGTACGCCCAAGGGTCGAACTGCGCCAGCGCGTGCGCGTCGCCGCGATGCACCGCTTCGCCGACCAGGTCCCACGGAAACACCTGCCAGGTGACGTCGCTGTCCGGGTCGATCCCGTTCTTGGCCAGGGTGACGCTGAACGACAGCTTGGCCGGCCCGGCCATGTCGGCCACCGCGATGGTCTTGCCCTTCAGCCCCTGCAGCGTGGTGACGCCGGAGGCGGGCGACGCGAGCAGACGCTGGCAGCCGCCATGCTGACCGACGAAGAGCTTGACATCCATGCCCTGCTCCAGCGGCTTCAGCCAGTCGAGCACCAGACCGGCGCCAATATCGGCCTTGTTGGTCGCCAGCGCCTGGATCAGCGTCTGCCCACTCGCGCCCTGATAAAATAGCTCGACGGCGACGTTGTGCTTGGCGAACATCCCCTTCGCCACGCCAAAGGCCAACGGCGAGTGGCAGGCCGCAACCTCCGTCCAGGCAAGCCGCACCTTTGGTGTCGGCCCCGCGACCGCGAACGGCGAGCCGCCGAACGCGTAGCCCGCCGCGGTCGCCGCGGCGCCCACGGTCGCCGCGCGCAAGGCCGTGCGACGTGAGACGCTAGGCAAACCGTTCGACCGCTCGGTCATCTTGTCTCCTCCAGACTGATCATGCTCATGCTTGACGACGCATCTACATTTCGCCATGCGTGTTTGGCGAGAACACACAATAATCACGTGCTAGGAATGTGAGTCAACCAACACGTCGGCTTATCCACTAGCCGGCTAGGCGAGTTGCATGATCCACTTGACCATGTGATGGTCCAGCATCGCAGGCGCCAACAATCGGCCGCCCCGAGCTCGACAGGGAGACCGGACATGGACGTAGCGATGGCTCCGAACGCAATCGACACGCGCGTGCCGGCAAAGGTGCTGCGGAGCGACGCGGAGGCGGTTGAGGCGGCACGCGCTCTGGCGCCGATCTTCGCCGAGGGCGCGATCGAGCGTGACCGCGAGCGCATCCTGCCGCGTCGCGAGCTTGACCTGTTCTCGTCGAGCGGCCTGTGGGGGATGACGGTGCCGCGCGCCCATGGCGGCGCGGAGGTGTCGTTCGCCACCGTTGCCGAGGTCATCGCCATTATCTCGGAGGCCGACCCCTCGATCGGCCAGATCCCGCAGAACCATCTCGGCGTCATCGAAGCGCTGCGCGTCACCGGCAGCGAGGCGCAGCAGCGTCGGCTCTACGCCGGCGTGCTGGCCGGCCGCCGCTTCGGCAACGCCTTCTCCGAGGCCGGCAGCCGCAACGCCGGCACCTTCGACACCCGCCTGACCTCGGACGGCGAGGGCTTCCGTGTCACCGGCCGCAAGTTCTACGCGACCGGCGCGCTGTTCGCCGACATCATCCCGATCGCCGCCACCGGCGAGGACGGAAAGGTCTACCTCGCCTTCGCCGACCCGGCCTCGCCTGGCCTCACGGTCATCGACGACTGGTCCGGTTTCGGCCAGCGCACGACGGCGAGCGGCAGCGTCATCCTCGAGAACGTTTGGATCGAGGCGGGCGACGTGCTGCCCGCGCATCTCGGCTACGAACAGCCATCCGCCAACGGGCCGGTGTCGCAGATCATCCAGGCGGCGGTCGACCTCGGCATTGCGCGCGCCGCCATCGCCGACACGATCCGCTTCGTGCGCACCCTGTCACGCCCCTGGATCGACAGCGGCCAGGAACGCGCCTCCGATGATCCCTACACCATCGCGGCCGTCGGCGATCTGCAAATCCGTCTCCACGCCGCGGAAGCTGTGCTGACGATCGCCGGGCGGGCGGTCGACGCCGCAATCGCGAACCCGACGGAGGCCACCGTCGGCCACGCCTCGCTCAAGGTCGCGGAAGCCAAGGTGCTGACCACGGAGATCGCGGTGCTCGCCGGCAACAAGCTGCACGAGCTCGCCGGAACGCGCTCGGCCCTCGCCGCCTACGGGCTCGACCGACATTGGCGGAACGCGCGCACCCACACGCTGCACGACCCGGTGCGTTGGAAATACGCGCTCATCGGCGACCATGCGCTGAATGGCACTCTGCCGCCGCGCCACGCCTGGATTTGAACGCCGTGAGCGATGAGGCGGTGGGCAGGCGCGAGATCCGGCTCGAAGGGCCGGAACTTTGCGGCTCGCCACGCGGAGTGCGTCGTCATGGCGGCGCCAGGCAAGGCGGTCGCCCGCGGCTACGTCGCCGACATCCGGCGCCGGGCGGCCGGGGTGCGGATGCGCTCCGCATCTTCGACGTGACACGCGTGATCGTCGGTTGCGCGGACGCCGGGGCGCACGACAAGCATGAGGATTATCGCCGCTGCATCAGCCACGCCGGTGGGCTCGCCCTGCTGTCGGGCTGGACCGGCATCGAGTTCGCCGCCACCTATGACCTCGACGAGCCGGTCCGCGACATCAGGAACGAGGCTGTCCATTCCGCCGTCGAACGCTTCACCATGGCCGATCCGGACCGCACCTGGACGGTGCGCGAGGTCGCCGGACGGGTCGGCATCGGCGGCCTCGGACCGCTGCTCGTCGGCTCCGCCGCCACGGTCCTCGATCCGAGGGAGTTCTGGATGGCGGACACCGGCATTGACGGGTTCAACCTGGCCTGCGTGGTCACGCCCGAGACGGTTTCGGACCTCGCCGACCTGCCGGCGCCCGAGCTTCAGCAGGGCGGCCGCTGTGAGACGGCGTATCGTCCCGGAACGCTGCGCGAAAACCTGTTCGGCGCCGGCCCACGCCTGGCCCCGCCGCACCCGGCGGCCGCCTGCCGGTTTGGTGCGGCCTTCGCCCGATGAGCACCATGAGCGGGCCGGCCGCGCACGTGATACGTGACGACGCCGAGGCGGTCGCGATCGCCCGGACGCTGGCGGACGACTTCCGGCGCGAGGCCGCGACCCGAGATAGCGAGCGACGCCTACCGCGCGAGGAGATCGATCGCTTCTCGGCGAGCGGCTTGTGGGCGATCACCGTGCCGCGCGATCATGGGGGCGCCGCGGTCAGCGCCGGCACGCTGGCGGAGGTGACGGCGCTGATCTCGGCGGCTGACGGCAGCCTCGGCCAGATCCCGCAGAACCACTTCTTCGTTGTCGAGGCGATCCGGCTCACCGGCAGCGAGGCGCAGCAGCGCCACTGGTTCGCGCGCGTGCTGCAGGGCGAGCGCTTCGGCAATGCGCTCAGCGAGGTCGGCACGCGCAACGTGCACGATTACCGCACGACGCTACGCCGCGACGGCGGGCGATTGCGGCTGGACGGACGCAAGTTCTACTCCACCGGCGCGCTGTTCGCGCACACCGTCGCCGCGCTGGCCAAGGGCGAGGACGGCGAGATCGTGTTCGCCTTCGTTGACCCGGCAACGCCCGGCCTGACGCTGCATGACGACTGGTCCGGCATCGGCCAACGCACGACCGGAAGCGGCACCACGGTGTTCGAGGACGTCACAGTCGAGCCGGACAATGTCATTCCGTTCGGCAACGCCTTCGAGCGCCCGACGCCGATGGGTCCGCTCGCGCAAATTATTCACGCCGCCGTCGACATCGGCATCGGCCGCGAGGCGCTCGCCGAGACGATCGACTTCGTGCGTCGTTACGCGCGTCCGTGGATCGACAGCGCCCGCGACCGCGCCTGCGACGACCCCTATACGGTGGCTCAAATCGGCGAACTCGTCATCCGCCAGAACGCGGCGGAAGCGTTGCTGGTGCGGGCCGGGGAGCTGGTCGACACCGCCACTGTAACGGCCGACGAGGACAGCGTCGCGCGCGCCTCGATCGCGGTCGCCGAAGCCAAGGCGCTTGGCACGGAGGCCGGCCTGGCCGCCACCAACCGGCTGCACGAGCTCGGCGGCACACGCTCGACGTTGGCCGCCCACGGCCTCGACCGCCATTGGCGGAACCTGCGCACCCACACGCTGCACGATCCGGCCCGCTGGAAGTATGCGGCGATCGGCAACTATCACCTCAACGGAACCAGGCCGCCGCGTCATGGTGCTCTGTAGCAGATCGGATCGCCGCGGCGGTGTTCCGGCATCGGGTGATGTCCCGACGGAACATCGCGTTCCTGCCCGCCTCGCCGTCCTCTTGCCGGCGGGCCTGAGAAACAATGAGAAAAGCCGTCTGCGACGCACGGTCAAGCTGTGCAGCCGCATCGATATAAGCATCAACTCGCCACAGGGCTTGTTCATGGTCGGCCTGCGCGAGTGATCATGTCTGCCAGCAGCCCGAGGTAGGTTGGTCCTGCTTGGCGACCGTTGGCGCATAGGCGGTTTTTCCCGGTAATGACCTGACCGACATAGTACGCATCGACCAACCCGGCCGAGTTGCCGAGCACCAGGCCGCGATGATGGCCGGCGCCCGAACGCGGCAGGATGTTCGCGGCGAGGTCGGCACGCGCCATGTGCAGGGCGAAGCCGGCCGGGTCAGCACCGCGTGCGAGCCGCTCGGCGCGTCCCACTGGTGCAGGCGCTGGTCCAGGATCCTGATGTCGATGTCCAGGCGCCTCGCTCTGCAGTGCGGCGTGTGGGCGGACGCGCCGATCAGCGGCGGCGCGCACGCTTGCGGCGGTAATCCCTGATCAACGGGAAGAAATACCAGCCGAAGGCGCCAACCCAGATGCAGAACGCCAGCAGCGCGAGGAACCAGTTTATCCCCGGCATCGGCGCTGCGTCCTGCCGGCCCGCACCCTGTCGCGCTGCGTCACATCCAGTATCCTTCGCTGGGCCGACCGCGTCGGCAACCTGGTTCAACCTCGCGTGATGGCCTAGCGCCGCAGCGATATCGTCCAGCCCGTGCACGACACGCTCGTTGCGGGGCCGATCATCGTCCCCTATCGTCTGCGCGAGGGTGGAAAACCGGCGCGATAGGCCGCCGGGCCTGCTTTCGGGAGCGTGCACGAGAGTGCACGGACGTTCAACCAGCGGCGCCGGACAGGGATCAAAACCCGCCGCCCGCCGCGCGACAGAGGTGCACGCCGATGCTGAACGGTACGGTCAAATGGTTTAATCCGACCAAGGGCTACGGCTTCATTTCCCCAGAGACCGGCGGCAAGGACATCTTTGTCCATATCAGCGCCGTGCAGAAAGCCGGGCTGCGCAACCTTAACGAGGGTCAGCGCGTCGGCTTCGAGGTCGAGCAGCAGCAGAACGGCCGAGCCGCCGCGGTCAACCTCTCGGACGCTCCGTAGACGCTCGCACGACCGGAACGTGAGGCGGGCAGGGGCCACGCCCTTGCCCGCGTGCTGCGCTTTGTCTACGAGCGTGCCTCCAACTCAGGGTATGCCGTGGACCAGTCCCGCCTCACCCCGCTCCGTGCCCTGGACGCCGACGCCGTGCGGGCGGCCTATGCACGTTGGGCCGGCATCTACGATGCCGTCTTCGGCGGCATTTCCGCCATGGGACGCCGCCGCGCCGTCGCCGCGGTCAACGCGACCGACGCCGTGCACGTGCTCGAGGTCGGCGTCGGCACCGGCCTCGCCCTGCCGCGCTACGACCCGGCCAAGCGCGTCACCGGCATCGATCTCTCCTCCGAGATGCTGGACCGCGCGCGCGAACGGGTGCGCCGCGAGCAACTGCTCAACGTCGAGGCGCTGCTGGTGATGGACGCCGAGCAGACCGAGTTTTCCGATGACGCGTTCGATTGCGCGGTCGCGATGTTCGTCTCCTCCGTCGTGCCCAATCCGCGCCGCCTGCTCGCCGAAATGCGCCGCGTGGTGCGCCCCGGCGGCCACATCCTGTTCGTCAACCACTTCGCCGCCGAGCGTGGGCCGCGCTGGTGGATCGAGCGCGCCCTTGCCCCGGCGTCTCAGGCGCTGGGCTGGCATCCGGACTTCTCGATCGGCAGCCTGCTCGAGCCCGATGAAATCGCCATCGCCGTGTCCGAGCCGATCCCGCCGGGCGGGCTGTTCACCCTCGTGCGGCTGCGCAACTAGCGGGCAGGCAGGACAGGCCAGGGGCTTTGCTCCTGGACCCCATTAGAGGCGGAGCCTTTGAAATCCATCTGTTGAGGGCATTCCGCCTCAACTCCTGTCGATGCGGGTCCGGGGGCGCGGCCCCCAGCGTCGGGACCATCGCAGGCGTGCGACGGGCGCCCGGTCCGGGGCAGAGCCCTGGCTTCTCTTCAAATCACCGCAAGCGCGGAACTCCGACGTCGCCCTCTTTGCCGCTGAGACGGCGTGCCCATCTTGATCTGTGTAAGCCCGTCCGATAGGTCGGGTCAGCGTAGGGCCTTCCGGCCGCCGAAGCGGGGACGAGTTTCTTGAAGCAGGTTATTCGACGGCGCGGTGCCGCTCTCCTGGCTGGGCTGGCAGGGTGCATGCTCGCCCGGGGCGCCGGAGCGCAGACGCCCGCACCCTGGCAGATCGGCATGCACACCGCGCACAGCCCGGTCGAGCAGCACATCCAGGACCTCAACCTTCTGGTGACGATCATCATCGTCGCCATCACCGTATTCGTCGCCGGGCTGCTCGCCTACGTGATCTTCCGCTTCGACCGCAAGCGCCACCCGGTCGCCAGTCGCCTGTCGCACCACTCGACGCTGGAGATCGCCTGGACCGTGCTGCCGGTGGTGGTCCTGGTCGTGATCGCGATCCCGTCCTTCCGGCTGGTCTATTACGAGGACCGCACGCAGGACCCGGCGATGACCATCAAGGTCACGGGCCATCAGTGGTATTGGGAGTACACTTACCCGGACGCCGGCGGCCTGCACTTCGAGAGCTACATGGTTCCCGAGGACCAGCTGAAGCCTGGCCAGCTGCGCAACCTGGCGGTCGACAACCAGCTGGTGATCCCGGCGAACAAGAAGATCCGCATCCTGACCACCAGCGGCGACGTGATCCATAGCTGGTTCATCCCCTCGCTCGGCGTGCAGCGCTACGCCATCCCCGGCCGGACGATCGAGACCTGGGTGGAGGTCGACAAGCCGGGTGACTATTTCGGCGAGTGCAACCAGATCTGCGGCACCAACCACAGCGTGATGCCGATTTCCATC
>CAXUCZ010000007.1:0-4400 GCA_964249675.1 uncultured Acetobacteraceae bacterium
GCGCCGTCGGTTGCCGTCCCGCTGCTCGTGGCTGCGCCCGCAGCGCCGCCGGCTGAGCCGGCGCGGCGTGACGACAGCGTCGCGCCAGCCGCAACGGCCGCCGCGCCGCTGATCGCTGAGATCGAGCGGGCGAGGCCAACCAGCCCCTTGGCGCCGACGCCAGCGGCGCCAATCGGGCCGGCATCATCGAGCACGCCCTTGGCGTCGCCGACGGAGGCGCCGATCGGGCCGGCGCCGCTCCCCGCCGGGGCCGGAGCCGCACCGGGCGCGCCGACTGCGCCGATGCCTTCAAGCAAGCCCTCTTCGGCGTTGCCGGGGGCGCCGATCGTAATTGCGGCGGCCGTGACTCCGGCGCCCGTGCCAGCGTCAGTGCCGCCGGCGCCACGCTCGGCCGCGCCTGTGCCGGCCGTCGAGCGCGTGACCAAGCGGGATATGCCGCGCATGCCGGAGCTTGCGGCGATCGGACGCGCGGCCATGCCGTCGCGGCCGATGGACGCAGAGCGGGCGGCGGTCCAGCAGGCCGCCACGCCGCCGGCCTGGCCGGTGGACGGCGTGTCCGAGCCGGAGCGGTGGCCTCTGCCGGCAAGACGCGGCGACGGCGTACGCAGGCCCGCCGCGCCGCTCGACGAGGCGCCGCGGCGCGACCTGCGCAACGAGGCGATGGCGGCGCCGATGCCTGCCGCCTATGCGCCGGCGGCGCCGACCGCCCCGACGCGCGAGCAGCCGACGATCAGCGGGGACGTGATCCTCGACGGACAGAAGGTGGGACGCTGGATGTCGGACCGGATGACCCGTGATGCCGGACGGCCGCCGAACGGACCGACCGGCTTTGACCCCAGCCGGAGCCCGGCCTGGCCGGGCGCGACGGTGGCATGATGGCCGACATCCAGCTGGTTCTGGGCCCGGTCGCCTTCGACGGCTTCGAAGTGCCGCCGCGCATCCGTTTCGGCGGCAAGCAGGTGCTCGCCGTGCACCGGCTGCCGGGCGGCGCGCGCGTGATCGACGCGATGGGCCCGGACGATGCGCAGCTGCGCTGGGAGGGCGTGTTCAGCGGGCCGGACGCGGGCGAGCGGGCGCGGCTGCTGGACGTGCTGCGCATCGGCGGGCTGCCGCTGCCGTTGAGCTGGGATGCGTTCTTCTACACGGTGCTGATCAGCGATCTTGAGCTCGATTACAGCAATCCCTGGTGGATCCCGTATCGGGTCTCCTGCACGGTGGTGCTCGACGCGACGATCGTGGTGGCCGAGATCGCGGCGACGGTCGCGACCGCGATCGGCCAGGACCTGACGAGTGCGGCGGGGTATTTCGACGTGTCGTCGCTGCAGACGACGCTTGGCGTGAGCGGCGCGACGACGCAGGGCACGGCAAGTTACGGTACGGCAACGGTTGCGCTGGCGAGCGCGTCCACGAGCATCGACACGCAGATCGCCGCCGCCGGCTCGATCACCGCGGCGAACGACGTGCCGAGCGCTGTCGCCGGGGCGGGGCAGCTGGCCCAGCTCACCGCCGCACGCGGCTATATCGGGCGCTCCGCCGTCAACCTTGCCAATGCGAGCAGCTGAATGCGCACGATCACCCTGACCGGCGGCAACCTGTTCCAGCTGGCGTCGGCCGAGCTTGGCGACGCAACGCAGTGGAACCGGATTGCCGAGCTGAACGGGCTGTCCGACCCGATGCTGAGCGGGCTGATGACGTTGAGCCTGCCGGACGTCGATGCCAATGCGGGCGGCGGCGTTGGCAGCCAGTAGCGTCCGCACCCCGCGCCTCGATGCGCTGCTGAACGGGGCTGCCCTGGCCGGCGTGATCGACGCCGAGGTGAGCAGCATCGGGCATTATGCGGCCGACCGGTTTCGGCTGCGGGTGGCGCTCTCGGCCAATGCTGCGAGTCTGTGGGCGCAGGCGCCGATGGCGATCGAGCTGCGGCTGTCGCTCGGCTCTGGCTGGGTCAGCCTGGTGCAAGGCAATGTCGACCGGCTCGACATCGACCCCATCCGGCATGAGGTGGAGCTCGAGGGACGTGATCTCACCGCGAGCCTGATCGAGGCGCGCACGCAGGAGGCGTTCGTCAATCAGACGTCAAGCGAAATCGCGACGCTGCTGGCCGGACGACATGGATTGTCGGCCAACGTGACGCTGACCAGCGTGCCGGTCGGGCGCTACTATCAGTCCGAGCACAGCTCGATCACGCTCGGACAGTTCGCACGGGCGACGACGGAGTGGGACCTGCTGATCTACCTCGCGCAGCGCGAGGGCTTCGAGGTCTGGGTGCAGGGCTCGACGCTGTATTTCAACCCGGTGTCGATCGGCAGCACGATCGGCATGTCGCTGTCGCCGTCCGATTGCATCGACCTGCGGCTGTCACGCGCGCTGACGCTGGCGCGCGACATCAGCGTGGTCGTCAAGAGCTGGAACTCGCGGCAGAAGCAGGCCTTTGCCGAGACGGCGCAGCAGAGCTCCGCTTCGGCCAGCGGGCAGCCGGCGCTGACCTATGTCTACGTGATGCCGAACCTCACGCCGGCCGACGCGCTCGCGCGCGCCCAGCAGATCCTCGCCGAGCTGTCGCAGCACGAACGGAACGTCGACATCACGATGCCGGGCGAGCTGACGTTGGCGCCGCGGGCGCCGGTGACGCTGTTCAATACCGGCACCGATTTTGACGGCACCTACGAGATCGCGTCGGTCACCCGACGGCTGAGCGAGCGTGGCGGATTTGTCCAGACGGTGCGGGCGAAGACGCTGGCCTAGCGGACGAGAAGAAGGCCAGGGCTCTGCCCTGGACCCGCTGGGGCCCGCGGCCCCAGACCCCATCCGTTTAGAGTTATTCTTAAACTATTTCCCACGGCGCAGTGCTTGCCGTGAGAAGATCATCAAGTAATGGATTTTAAAGGCTTCGCCTTTAATGGGGTGCAGGGGCAAAGCCCCTGCCTTCCTTGTTTTCACTTCAGGATTACTGTGATGGACGACTTCATCAACATTATGAAGTCGCATGCCGGGCAGATGGACCAGCGCGCCGGGCAGCCGCGATTTGCCGTGGTCAGCTCGGTTGATCCGGTGAACTTCACCGCCCAGGTGACGATCCAGCCGGAGGGCGTGCTCAGCGGCTGGCTGCCGGTGCTGTCGCCCTGGGTGGGGGCTGGATGGGGCATTGCCTGTCCGCCGGCGCCGGGCGATCAGGTGTTGGTGCTCTGGCAGGAGGGCGATGGCGAGCAGGGCGTCATCGTCGGACGCGCCTGGTCGGCGAGCGACGCCTCACCCGGGGCGCCGGTCGGCGAGCTGTGGCTGCTGCACAAGAGCGGCAGCACGATCAAGCTGCATAATGACGGCTCGATCGCGAGCACGGCGCCGAGCTGGACGCATACCGGCGACCTGCATGTCAGCGGAAACGTCTTTGACGGCGCAGGCTCGCTGGCGCGGTTGCGCGGCCATTACGATCAACACACGCATCTCGACTCGCGCGACGGCACGACGTCGGCGCCGACCCCGCAGGACTGAGCAAAGGATCGAGCCTCATGCAGGATGTTTCGCTGCTCTGGGGACAGGACCTCACGGTGAGCGCGACCGGAGACCTGGCGCTTGCGACGAGCACCGAACTCAGCCAGCAACGGGTGCTGCGGCGGCTGCTGACCAATCCTGGCGACTACATCTGGCAGCCGGGTTATGGCGCCGGACTCGGACAGTTCGTTGGCCAGCCGGTCAATGCGTCGATGATTCAATCGGTGATCCGCAGCCAGGTCCTGCTCGAAAGCACGGTGGCGCAGACGCCGGAGCCGGTGATCTCGGTCGCCGGCTCGAGCGACGGCAGCGTCTATGTCGACGTCCGCTACGTGGATGCGGACACCGGCTCGACGCAGATCCTGTCGTTCTCGGTCACCGGCTGACCTTCGCCGTGAATTGAGTCCAGAGGCCCCGCCTCTGGTGGGGTCAAGGGGCAAAGCCCCTTGCCTTCCTCTGACCCCTGGAGACGACATGATCCTGCCGCTGCAGAACTTCGCAACCCTGGTCCAGAACATGGCCGCGGGCGTGCAGGGGACCAGCCAGACGCTCGTCGACCTGACCGTCGGCAGCGTGCTGCGGGCGGTGCTCGAGGCGGCCGCCTCGATCGGGCTGTGGCTGCAGTGGCTGATCCTGCAGGTGCTGTCTATGACACGGGCGTCGACCAGCAACGGCGCAGACCTCGACAGCTGGGTTGGCGACTTCGCGCTGGTGCGGCTGCCGGGTGTGCCTGCGAACGGTATCGTAACGTTCAGCCGCTACACGACCGGCCTTGCCGCGATCGTGCCGAGCGGCACGTTGGTGCGCACGACGGATGCCTCGCAGAGCTTCGTCGTGCAGGCCGACACCGCCAACGCCGCCTGGGTTGCGAGCGCCGGCGGCTACCAGATCGGCGCCAACAACGCGAG
>CAXUCZ010000007.1:4410-7250 GCA_964249675.1 uncultured Acetobacteraceae bacterium
TTGGCCGCCGGCAGCGCGGGCAATGTGCAGGCGGGTGCGATCACACAGCTGGCAAGCGCGATCCCCGGTGTCGACATGGTGATCAATGCGGCGGCGACGTTGGGCGGGCTGGATGCCGAGAGCGATGCGGCGCTGCGGTTGCGCTTCGTCAACTACATCAACAGCCGGTCACGGGCGACGCTGACGGCGGTCGCAAGCGCCATTGCCTCGGTGCAGCAGGGATTGCGCTGGCTGATCGAGGAGAACGTGAACGCCAACGGCTCGACCAATATCGGGCACTTCATCGTCACCGTCGACGACGGCTCGGGCTCGCCTTCGGCGGCGCTGCTGACCTCGGTGCAGGAGGCGATCGAGACGGTGCGTCCGGTCGGCTCGACCTATGCCGTGCAGCCGCCGGTGGTCATCGGCGTGACCGTGTCGTTGTCGCTCGAGGTGAGGGCGGGGACGAGCAAGCCCACGGTTGCGGCCGAGGCGATCCAGGCGATCGCCAGCTACGTGAACGCGCTGCCGATCGGGCCGACGCTGGCGATCTCGCGGGTAATCAGCCTGGTGCACGGTGCGAACGCGGCCGTCGTCAGCGTCTCGGACGTGCTGATCAACGGCGCGGCGGTCGACCTCGCCTGCGCCGACGATGCGGTGACGCAATCGGTCTCGGTGGTGGTGAACTGAGATGACCGGCGATGCGGACGACATGCTGGGCCGGCTTCGCGCAGTGCTGCCGCAGCGGTGGTTCGGCGACACGACGCCGGTTCTGGACAGCTTGCTGACGGGCCTCGCGACGGGCTGGGCGATCCTCTACAGCCTGCTGCAGATGGTGGTCGCTCAGGCGAGGATTGCGACCGCGAGCGGCAGCTTCCTCGACATGATCAGCACCGACTTCGTCGGCGCCCTGCTGCCGCGGCGGCCCACCGAGCTCGACGATCCGTTTCGCCTACGCATACAGCAGGAGTTGTTTCGCGAGCGCGGCACGCGCGCCGGGCTCGAGACGATCCTGACCGAGCTGACCGGGCGGGCGCCGGTGATCTTCGAGCCGGCGCGCAGCAGCGACACCGGCGGCTACTCGACAGGCGGCCTGGGCTACGGCGTGGCCGGCGGCTGGGGCTCGCTGGCCCTGCCCTTCCAGGTGTTCGTGACCGCGTTTCGCCCGCACGGCGCCGGGATCGCGGCGGTCGGCGGCTACAACACCGGCGGGCCGCGCGAGTATGCGTCGCTGTCGATGGTGCCGACGCCGGTGAGCGACGCCGACATCTACGCGGCCGCCGCCTCGGTGATGCCGGCGGCGACGATCTGCTGGACCGCAATCAGCAACTGAGGCTCTGCGGCCAAGCGACGCGGCCGATCTTACACATAAGGGATTTCGCAAGTGGACAGGCAGATCGTCTATCCGGGCAGCATTCCGCTCGACACGGACCTGCTGAACATTCAGCGCAACACGATGATCGCGCTCGGCTACCTGGCGCAGGCGACGCTCGGCAGCAGCACCGTCGTCGACGGGCTGGCTTGCCTGCCGACCAGTCCGGCCTCGCTGCAGGTGGCCGTGGGCCCGGGCAGCATTACGCTGCTCGGCCCGGTCGATGCCTATGCCTATGGATCGCTGCCGGCTGACGCGACGGACCCGCTGGTCAAGGTCGGCATCAACAGCACCAGCACGCCATTCAGCCTGACGGCGCCGACAGTCTCTGGGCAGACGATCAACTACCTGCTTCAGGCAAGCCTGATCGAGGCCGACACGACGCCGGTGGTGCTGCCCTACTACAACGCCTCCAATCCGGCATTGCCGTTCAGCGGGCCGAGCAATGCGGGCACGGCGCAGAACACGCAGATCACGCAGCGGGTGCAGCTGCAGCTGAAGTCGGGCGCGGCCGGCACGACCGGCTCGCAGCCGACGCCGGCGGTCGATAACGGCTGGGTCGGGCTCTACGTGCTCAGCGTTGCCTTTGCGCAGACGCAAGTGACGGCGACCAGCATCGCGGCGCTGCCGGGAGCCCCGCTCGTCCGCTACAAATTGCCGGCGCTGACGCCCGGATACCGCAACATGGCGGTGCTGACGACCAATTCGGCGGGCTCCTGGACGGCGCCGGCGGGCGTGGTCGCCGTCAAGCTGCGGGTCTGGGGCGGCGGCGGCGGCGGCGGCACCGGCAACGGGGGCGCAGGCGGGGGGGGCGCCGGCGCCGGCTACGTGGAAGGCTTCTTCGCGGTCTCACCCGGGCAGAGCTACGCGGTCACGATCGGCCTTGGCGGCTCCGGATCGGGCGGCAATGGCGGCACCTCCAGCTTCAGCAGCATCGCCTCGGCCAGCGGCGGCGGCGCCGGCGGCAACGGTGCGCAGAACGGCGCCGGCGGGGCGTCGGGCGGCGCCGGCTCGGGCTTCGCCACGGGCGCCACGCTGATCAGCGGCAGCGTCGGCCAGGCGGCCGCGGTGATCAGCGGCACGTGGCTCTCCGGGCACGGCGGCGGCTCCGGCATGGGCAGCGGCGGCGTGGGGCTGGTCGGCGCATCGGGCGCCAACGTGACCGGCAACGCGGGCGTCGCACCCGGCGGCGCGGGCGGCGGCGGCCTGGGAACCGCGCTGGGCGGCAACGGCGCGCCGGGCCTTGTGATTGTGGAGTGGTGAGATGAAGACCTTTGCACGCCTGCAGGACGGGCTGGTGGCCGAGTTGGTCACGACGGAGCAGCCGATCCACACGCTGTTTCATCCCGGCCTCGTCTGGCTCGACGTGAGCGGCGAGCCGGCGGTGACGACCGGCTGGCTCAGCGATGGCCGGACGGTAAGCCGGCCGCCGGCGCCGGAGGTCATGCCGGCACCGCCGCCAGACCCATCGGCGGAGCTTGCCGAGATC
>CAXUCZ010000007.1:7260-22232 GCA_964249675.1 uncultured Acetobacteraceae bacterium
CTTTGCGCTCGCCGCGCTGCAGGGGCGCGTCGCCGCGTTCGCCCAGGTCTAGATCGGCGCGCACCGGACCCTCGACAGCAGTGCGGCACGAGGCGTCATGCGCCTAATTCGTAACGGAAGAGCGACGGCATGCCGACCTCGGAGATGAACCCCCTGTATCAGCAGATTGGCGAGATACTGAGCGGCCTGAAGGCGTTGCATGACAAGGTCGACATCCGCCACGCGCAGGCGGAGAAGCTTGGCGACCTGCTGCAGGCGGAGCTGCGCACCGTCAAGCACGACCAGCGCGACCTCGAGCAGAAGCTCGACGGCGCCGTCTACTTCATCAAGCAGGACGTGGACTCGCTCAAGGCGGCGACGGTCGTCACCAGCCGCAGCCTTGAGGATCTGAAAATCTCGGTCGAGACGCTGAAACATCCGGTCGAAGAGATCATGGCGCTGCGCTCGCGCGCCATGGGCGTGCTGCTTGCCGTGAGCACGCTCGGCAGCGTCTTCGTCTACTTCTTTGGGCCGCTCTACAATTGGGCGGTCGGTCACCTCTCCGTGCCGCGCTGACGACGGCGGCGGTCGTCGGATCCGCGCCAGGTTCGGGACCGACAATCGCCGGCGCATCAATCCAACAGGATCAAGGTTTCGCGCCTGCGACTTCAGTGAAGTCCGGACGCGCACGCCTTCGCCATTTTCCGGACGCAACGAATGACAGATGGTTTCGATCGATGCCTGGCCTTCACCTTGCGCGAGGAGGGCGGCTATGTCGATAACGCCAGCGACCCGGGCGGCGCCACGAACATGGGCGTCACGCTGGCGACGCTGCGCGACTGGGTCGGCGATCCTGATCTGCAGCGATACGACATCGAGACGCTGACCGAACAGGCGGCCGCCGGCATCTACTGCGCGAATTTTTGGAACCGGCTGCGGTGCGATGCGCTGCCGGCTGGCGTCGACCTGATGGTCTTCGACTTCAGCGTCAACACCGGATGCCAAACCGCGGCGCGGCTGCTGCAACGGGCCGCCGGGCTGAGCGGCGGCGAGATGGACGGCTGCATCGGCCCGTTCACGCTGCGGCACGTGGCGGCGCTGGCGCCGATGGCGATGCTCGATGCGCTGCGCTCGGCGCAGCAGACGCGCTACGAGGCGACGGAGGGATTTGCGACCTTCGGCCGCGGCTGGCTGGCACGCACCGAGCGCCGCTTCATCGCCGCGAACGAGATGATCACTGCTCAAGGAGCGGCATCGTGACCTTCAGACACAGCAGCGCGCTGCTGCTTATCGGCGTGGCCTCCAGCGGCGGCCAGGCTTACGCGCAATCATCGACGCTGACGCAGAACCGTATCGATCGCGCACCGGCGGTCACGTTGGATTGCGTCAACGTGGCGACCGGCCTTGCGGCGCCGTGCGGCACCCTGCTGAACCCGCTGGTGGTGAGCGGCGGCGGCACTGTGGCCGCCGGCAGCGCCAGCGCGACCAACCAGCAGACGCAGATCACCGCCGAGCAGGCGATCTCGAGCGCCGCCGGGACGCAAGCCGACGCGCTGTATGGCGGCAGCGGCAACACGACGCTGGTCGGCGTGATGAAGGGCGTGTTCTCGCTGCTGAACGGCACCCTGGCGGTGAAGCAGAGCGCCGCCTTGCCGAGCGGCGGCAACGTGATCGGCCAGGTGTCGCCGCTCGCGGCACCGCTCGTCTCGCGCACCCTAACGGTCGCGGCCGGGACCAGCACGACGCTGTTCGCGGCCAACGCGGCGCGGCATTACCTGTCGTTTCAGGCGCCGCAGAGCACCGGCATCTGGGTCAACCGCGTCGGCGGCACGGCGGCCGCCAATGCCGCCGACTGCGCCTATTTCGCTCCCGGCGCGCTGTTCGAAAGCGGCAATTACGTCAGCAGCGGCGCGATCACGGTCTATTCGCCCAACGCGGTGACGATCTCGGCCTGGGAGGGCTGAAGACATTGCGAAATCGTATCATGCGCATGCTGGTGGCAGTCCTGCTGCTGCTAACAACGATGCGGGCGGGCGTTGCGAGCACGTCGTTGCAGCCGCAGAGCCTGCGTCAACTCGGCGGCCGCCAGCTCTGGCTGCCGATCTGCTCGCGCCGCGGCGTCAACGGGTCGGCGGCGTTCTTCGACAACACCAACACCGCGGTCATGGACCAGGTCTCGTGCGTCTCGCCGTCCTACGGCACGGTCAGCGCGATCAAGCTCGTCTATGCCGGCTTCGACATGCCGCAGGAGGGCGAGGTCGATCGTCCGGTGACGGCGACCGGCTATGCGAGCCTCGTCGCGCCGACGCTCAACAGCTTCACCGTCTATGCCGGCGCCAGCGTCGCGTCCGGCGCCACGACGCTGAGCTTCTCGGCGACCACGGCGGGCGTGAACGCGATCAGCGCCGGGCAGACGCTGTCCACCAACGGTACGGGGATTGCGAGCGGCACCTACGTCGCAAGTGTCGCCACCAGCTTTACCGCCGGCGGCGGCAATAATCCGGGCACGACGACGGTCACCCTCAGCACGGCGACAACCGCAGCGACGACCGCCAACCAGGCGCTCTACTTCTCGGGCTGGGTGACGCCGGCAAAGTTCGGCGGCCGCCGGCAGTTCACCGTCGAGCCTGCGCATGACGTGGTGACCTCGGACGCGATGTCGGTCAACCTGCCGGCCGGCACCCAGTTCTTCGTCCGCACGGCGGCGAGCTTCAGCGCGACGGGGCTGCAGCTGATGGATTATCCCGGCAGCGGCTCGAAGCTCAACGGCGAGTTTGACAGCCGCTCGACCTCGCTGAACGACCAGACCGGCACGCCGGCGGTGCTGTCCAACACCGGCGGTGGGTTCTGGTGTCCGGTCGCCGTGCTCGGCCTGGTCAGCGTGCCGGTCGGGACTGCCGCGCCTGGCGGCGTGCTGATCCTCGGCGACAGCATCGCGGCGGGGACCGGCGACAACGCCGATGCGTTGGGGCTGCAGGGCTATGTTCAGCGCAGCCTCGAGAACAACGTGCCCTTCGTCAACGCGGCGCGCGGCTCGACGACGGCGGCCGGACTCGCGCTGGGCGGCGACGGGCAGTATGCGCTGTCGATCGATGACGGGGTCACCGACGTGCTGCTTGAGGACGGGCGCAACGACGTGCTCAGCCTCAACCTGACGGCGGCCACGGTCGAGCAGTTTGTTGCTCAGGCGGCGGGGCGCTACGTGCAGGCCGGCAAACGGGTGTGGTGTTTCACCGTGCCGCCGACGACCCAGAGCAACGACGGCTGGACGACGCTAGGCAACCAGAGCTGGACGTTGACCACGGCCACGCTCAGCAGCGCGGCAGCCTCGGGCGCAACCAGCGCGGTGCTCGGGTCGGTGGCCAACGTCGCGGTCGGGCAGGCTGTCTCCGGCGGCGGCATTGCCGCCGGGACGATGGTGACGGCGCTCAATAGCTCCGCCCTCACCATTACCCTCTCCACGGCGACAACGGCTGCGATCGCGAGCGGCAGCAAGCTCTCATTCGGCACGACCAATGCCGCCGGCTCGTCGGCCGAGCAGCAGCGGCTCGCCTATAATGGCTTCATGCGCGGCAGCGCGGCGAGCCTGGGCTGCACCGGGCTGGTCGACGTCGAGAGCCTACTGGCCGATCCCGCGGGCAGCGGCAAGTGGCGGGTCGACCTCGGCAGCGCCTCGGCGGACGGCGTGCATCCGTCGGCGGCACTGCACCAGGCGATCGTCGCCGCCGGGCTGATCCGCCCGTCGATGTTCCAGCCGCAATAGCCGCATCGCAAGGAGACAAGGTGGTGATGAAGTCCTTGATTGCCTGGAGCCGCCAGCCGACCACGGTCACGGCCGTCGCGACGCTGGCCGGGACGGCGGCTGCCCTCGCCACGCATCAGATGACGACCGCCAACGCGCTGCCGTTGATCGTCGGCTCGCTGCTGGGCATGGCGATGCCGGACAATGGCGGCGCCAAAGTTGCGGTGCAGAATCTGGTGACGGACGCGATCCGGGCGGAGCAACTGGTCATGACGCCCGAGCTTGGGGTGACGGTGACCGCGAAGTCGGAGCGGTGAGGTAGCCGCTGGAGAGGCGCGGACGCTCTGCTCCGAGGCTGGGCCTCAGGGTTCGGCGACCGCACGCCAGCGCTCTGAGCCTGCGGCCTCGCCAGCTTGCCACCGCTGCAGGAAGATCGGCGTCGAGGGCACCAGCTGGCCGGCGACCGCCTCCAACCATGCTGGGAGCTTGGACAGCGGCACAAGAGTCACGGCCTGGTACTCGGCGTCGCGGCTTGCCCGATGCCGCAACGCGACCTGCGCCGGCGGCAGCGTCATTTCGGCGGCCAGGCCGATGTCCACGACGTGCGTGCGGGCATGCTCGACGGCGCAGATCGGCCGGCAAGCGGCGAGATCCTCGGCGGTCAGCCCCAACTCCTGCTCCGCTTCGGCGAGCAACTGACGACGTAGGTCGACGGTGCCGTCGGCGAGTGCGGCGGAGTGGTCGACGCTGCCGGCGGGTGGAAGCTGCCACCAGCCGGCGTGATAGATCGCGCGGTGCTCACGCCGACCGAGCAGCACGCCGTACGGGCCGTGCAGCAGGCCGGTGACCGCCAGCGAGCGGACGCCCAGCGACGCGTGCAGGGCGGGGGATCGCAGCTGCGCCACCAGGCGGCGATACTCGGTCCAGTGACCGGTGATGAGCTCGGGAGTGATGCTGTCGGCGCTGAAGATGGCGCCGTTGAAGAGGTTCGGACGACGCTGCAGCTCCGTCTGCCAGATCGTCGCCACTGCAGAGTCCAAGCTCGCGTCAAGCGCCGGCGCCACGTGGGTCGCGACCACCCGCAGGCTTGCCGCCAGCGGATGGATCGCCGCGATGTCGGGCCGCGTGCCGGTCAGCCTTGGACCAGACCCGATGGTGTCCGCCTCACGGCTTGCCGGTGGTCGTGTTGGTGAGGGTTGGGTAGTCGACCGGGTGGCTGCCCGCGCCATCGGTGCCGGTCGCGGCCGGACCACCGACCGGTTGGGTATGGCTGGTGCCGGTCGTGGTGTCGTAGACGGTCGCCGTGCCGCCCGACGTTGCGGTTGCCTGCGCCTGCTGGGCATGCAGGTTGTCCCAGCCGGCGCTGCGCCACTCCTCGAGCCGCGCATCGAAGTCGATCGGATGGGCGCTCTCCAGGGCATGCACGGCGGCCAGGCGCATGCCCGGCGGTGGCGAGACCATCAGCACCGCGTGGCCACGGCGCACCCCCTCCGTGTAGCCATGCGCGTGGCTGTCGTCGCCGACGAAGAACGAGCGGATCGCGCCCCACAGGCCGCCATCCTGGCGCTCGTAATCCACGCCCGCCTCAAGCTCGTTGGCCTGACGCTCGATCAGCCTGACGGCTGCCTGCGGGATGCCGGCGGCGACGACGGCGTCGCGAGCGGCGGCGGCATCAGCCGGCGTCTCGTAGAGGGTGACGATCTGGTCGTCGCTCGCTGCCGGGTCGTAGATCGAGGTGTCGTGCACCGTCGTCTGGTTCAGCTTCTCGTCGAAGCCGCTGGTGCTGGTGTAGAGCGTCTCTGGGTCGGGGTTGGCCATGATCCACCTCGGCTGGCGATGCTGCGAGCGCATGCCCGTCAGCGGCGATAGGAGTGTCACGGCAGCGGCGATCGAGGTCGCCTTGACGTCACATGCAATGATTGTCCTACTCGGCGGCAATGAACAACCACGGGAACGTCGTCGCGCCGACAGCGCGCAGCCAGCGTCATGTCGTCGCGGCCTGCTATCTGGGCTGGACGCTCGATGCGTTCGACTTCTTCATCATGTCCTTCGCCCTGGATGACGTGGCGCGCGAGTTCGGCACGACGCGCACGATGGTCACCTGGGCGTTCTTTTTCACCTTGGCGGCGAGGCCGCTCGGCGCGGCGCTGTTCGGGCGCATTGCCGACCGCTACGGGCGACGGCCGACGCTGATGGCCAACGTCATCACTTACTCCGTGCTCGAGTTCGCCTCCGGATTTGCGCCCAACCTTGCCACGTTCTTCGTGCTGCGGGCGCTGTACGGCGTGGCGATGGGCGGCGAGTGGGGGGTGGGCGCCTCGTTGACCATGGAGAGCATCCCGGCGCGGTGGCGCGGCACCGTGTCGGGGCTGCTGCAGGCGGGATATCCGAGCGGTTTCCTGCTGGCGACGCTGCTGTTCTACGTCGCCTATAGCTTGGTCGGCTGGCGCGGCATGTTCATGATCGGCGTGCTGCCGGCCCTGCTGGTGCTCTACATCCGCCGCAACGTGCCCGAGAGCCCGGACTGGCAGGCGCGCGACGCGACCGTGCACCGGCAGAGCGCGGTGAGCGTGATCCGCAATCATCTTGGATTGACGCTCTATGCCGTCGTGATGATGACGGCGTTCAACTTCTTCAGTCATGGCACGCAGGACCTCTACCCGTCGTTCCTGAACAAGCAGCTGCACTTCACGCACGCCGAGCAGACGGCCGTCCTGGTGAGCATGAACATTGCGGCGATGCTGGGCGGGCTGGTCTGCGGCGCCGCCTCGCAGCGTATCGGCCGACGCGCCTGCATCGTCATCGCCGCCCTGCTGTCGCTGCCGGCCATACCGCTCTGGGCGTTCTCGAGCAGCCCGCTGATGGTCGGCATCGGTGCGTTCTTCATGCAGCTCTTCGTGCAGGGCGCCTGGGGCGTGATCCCGGCGCATCTCAACGAGCTTTCGCCGGCGGCAATCCGCGCGACCTTCCCCGGCCTCACCTATCAGCTTGGCAACCTGCTCGCCTCCGGCAACACCCGCATCCAGAGCGGCCTCGCCGACTGGCTCGGGCGCAGCGTGGACGGCAAGACGATACCGGACCTACGCTGGGCGTTGGCAGGCGTCGTCGGCACCGTGGCTGTCGTGATCGCGGTGCTGGTCGGCTTCGGACGCGAGGCGCGCGAGGTGCGAATGGGCGAGGAGTTCGTCGCGCGCGACCAATCGCCCGTGACAACCGGATAGGCGATCCCAGCGCCCGCTCCTTGCCATGACGCCTACTGGCTGGCCCAGATGATCCGGTGGAGCCACGTGATCTGGGGCAGCTCGAAGCTGTAATCCGGATGGGCAGGGTTAAGGCTGCGCAGTTCGATGCGCCTGGCGGACTGACGGGCGAGCTGCTTGGCCATGACCTCACCTTCGGCCGTGCGCACGACGACCCGGTCGCCGCGACGCACCGGGGCGGCGGGCGAGACCACGACCATGTCGCCGTCGCGGAACACCGGCTCCATGGAGTCGCCGCTGATCTCGAGCGCGAAGGCGTGCGGGTCGCCGACCTCAGGCACGCTGACCTCGTCCCAACCGCCGCCGACCGGGTAGCCGCTATCGCCGAAATAGCCGCTGCCGCCGGCCTGGGCGAGGCCGATCAGAGGGATGCGCCGGGCGCCGCCGCGCGAGGCGATCACGCGCTGGCCCGAGACCAGGCCGGCGAACGCCTCCAGGCTGGCGCCGGTCGCCTTCAGCACCTTCGACAGGCTCTCCGTGGAGGGCCAGCGCGCCCGTCCGTCCGAGGTGCGGCGCTTGCTGCGGTTGAAGGTCGTCGGATCAAGGCCTGCGGCGCGCGCGAGGCCGGAGGCGGAGCGGCCGTTCTCGGCCGCCAGGGTGTCGATCGCCCGCCAGATGTCCTCATGCGTCATCACAGCATCTCACCCACTCCTCGCCACCTGCTCGTCCCCGACTCGAGCAGACGAGTATGCTAGGATTGGAGACCGGGCGAAATAGGAATCCAGGCCTTTTGCGCTTGCTGCACCAAGCCGCCCGCCGCTAGCGTGTTCTTGTTGTGTTCCAGCAAGAGGATCATCGCCATGCCAGTGTTCGCCCGCCAGAGTGGTCCGGAGCGCGCCGACGTCGTCATTGGCAAGCAGCGCCGGGCGAGCTTTGCCGCGGCGGGCGAGCCGTTTCGCAGCGCCGAGGAAGCCTGGCTCTGGACCGCGGCGGCGCTGGCGGCGCGGCATGACGGCGCCCGCGTGGCCGCCGGACGCGGGCGGGTGCAGCGTCCATGCGAGCCTGATGACGTAGTCCGTTGCCTGGATCGGCTCTACGCCAGCCGCAAGGTGACGCTGGCGCATGCGCGCATCCTGAGCAGCTGGGGCAAAATTCAGCAGGCGCCCGACGCCGGCCGGCCCGAGCAGCAGGCTGATCATCGGCTATGGCGGGACGCACTGGCGCTCATCGAGCCGTTACTGCGGTCGCGCGGCGTCGTCGGCTAATGCACGTATAGCGCGATTAGGACAATAATCCTTGACGGCTCTACAACCCCAGGTTTAGATACGCTCATCAAGGGGCGAATTGTGCCCTGCGACAAGCCACCAGGCCGCTCCCTCCCGGAGCGGCCTTTTTTGTGTCGATGCGGCCGAGCGCCGCTGCCGAAAGGAGCCATGATGGCCTTCGCTCTTCGCAACCTCTCCGTGCTCGCCTACGCCAACGGCTTCACCCTGTGGCACTACCAGGCCTGGCAGGACACGCTGTTGGCCGTCGGGTCCGCCGACTTCTTCCACGACGCGGGCGACATGCTGACGGCGGGCGACATGCTGATGGTCTCGGCACCCGATGGCGCCCGCATGCTGTGCGTCGCCTCCGGCGCCGGCGGGATGCTGACGGCGCCGCTCTCCTGACCGGCGCTCAGCCTGCGGCGGCGGCGACGCCCAGGATCTCGAGGCGGTGGCGCGCCTGGCCCGCCGAGGTGATGACGAAGCGGCCATCCGCGCCGGCGCTTGCCAGGCCCATGGCCGCCAGGCGCTCGAGGCACTGCCCATCCTTCAGCGCCGGCGGGCGGCCGACAGGCCCGGCGAGCGTCAGCCGATGCAGGGCCGAGCGGCAGCAGGTCTCAAGATAAGGCTGGTTCCAGGTCACCGCACTGAACTCGGCTCATGCGGCGGCGACTGCAAGCCCCAGCGCAGCGCCGGCAAGCCACAGCGCAGCGGCCGGCAAGCCACAGCGCGGCGGGCTTTCCAAAGCGCCGCGATTGCGGCAACAGGTCCGCAATGGTTCTGCCCGCCCTCGCCTCGGCGCTCACGCCCTTGTTCGGCCGGCTGGAGGCCGAGCGGGCGCATCGGCTGGCGATCACGTCGCTACGCCTCGGGCTTGCCGGACGACAGGACGGCGACGACGATCCGGTGCTGGCGACGCGCTGCCTGGGCCTCGCCTTCCCCAACCCGATCGGGCTTGCCGCCGGCTTCGACAAGGATGGCACCGCAGCTGCCGCCCTGATGCGGCTCGGCTTCGGCCTCGTCGAGAGCGGCACCGTCACCCCATTGCCGCAGCCCGGCAATCCACGGCCGCGCTTGTTCCGGCTGCCCGAGGCGCGGGCGGTCATCAACCGCTTCGGCTTCAACAATGCCGGCGTGGAGGCGCTGCTGGCCGAGCGCCGCGGCCGGCCGCGGCGGGTGCCGTTCGGCGTCAATATCGGCATCAACAAGAGCGGCGCCGACCCGCTGCGCGACTACCCGGCCCTGGTCGCCGCCGTGGCGCCGGTCGCCGACTACGTCGTGATCAACGTCTCCTCGCCCAACACCCCGGGGCTGCGCGACCTGCAGGGCGAGGCACGGCTCCGCTCGATCCTGCAGGCGATCGCGGCCGCCGTTCCCGACCGGCCGCCGCTGCTGGTCAAGCTGGCACCCGACCTGGCCGAGGGCAAGCTTGAGACGGTGGTCGGCGTCGCGCTCGAGTGCGGCGTCGACGGCCTGGTGCTCACCAACACGACGATCACCCGCCCGGCCGGGCTGCGCGGGGCGCATGTCGGCGAGGCGGGCGGATTGTCGGGCCCGCCGCTGTTCGAGCCGTCGACGGCCGTGCTGCGCCAGGCGCGGCGGCTCGCCTGTGGCCGGCTGGTGCTGATCGGCGTCGGCGGCGTGGCGACCGGCGCGGACGCCTACCGCAAGATCCGCGCCGGCGCCGACCTGGTGCAGCTCTACACCGCGTTCTCCTATGCGGGGCCGGCGCTGCTGCCGCGCCTAAAACGCCAGCTCGTGGCGCTGCTGCGTCGCGATGGCTTGAACAGCGTGGCCGACGCCGTCGGGCTTGATGCGGAGCGTGACCGGTGATGCGCCACCTGTCCGGCTTCGCCCCGCTCGCCCAGGCTTATGACGGCTTCGTGCTCGACCTGTGGGGCGTGATCCATGACGGGGTGCGCCCGCTGCCCGGCGCGCTCGACTGCCTGCGCCGGCTGCGCGCCGCCGGCGGCCGCAGCGTGCTGCTGTCCAACGCGCCGAGGCGGGCCGCGGCGGTGCAGGACTTGCTGCGCGGCATGGGCATCGGCGACGAGCTCTACGACGGCATCGTCACCAGCGGCGAGGCGACGCACGAGGCGCTGCGCGACCGGGCCGACCCGTTCTTCGCCGGGCTCGGCCGCACGCTGCTGCATCTCGGCCCGGCGCGCGACCGGCCGATCCTGGACGGGCTCGACCTGCGCTGCGTCGACAGCGCGGCCGCGGCCGACTTCGTGCTCAACACCGGGCCTGACGATCATCGCGCGCCCGAGCCGATCGAGGCCTTCGAGCCCGAGCTGCGCGCGTGCCTGACCGCCGGGCTGCCGATGATCTGCGCCAACCCCGACCTCGAGGTGATCCGCGGCGGCGTCCGCATCCTCTGCGCCGGCGCGCTCGCCCGGCGATATGCCGAGCTCGGCGGCGTCGTGCGCATGCTCGGCAAGCCCGACCCGGCAATCTATGCCCCGGTGCTGCGCCGGCTCGGCCTGGCAAGCGCGCGGGTGCTGGCCGTCGGCGACGCCCTGCGCACCGACATCGCCGGCGCCGTGGCTGCCGGGCTCGACAGCGCCTGGGTGCTGGGCGGCATCCATGGCGAGGCGCTGCTCGCCGACCCGCTCGGCGCCGAGCTTGCCGCCACCGCGCTCGGCCTCTCCCCCGTCGCCATCCTGCCGTCCTTCACCTGGTAGACCGCTTGGCCCGCCTCTGGATCGTTCTGGGTGCGCTCGCCGGCCTGCTTGCCGTCGCGTTCTCCGCCGCCGCCGCGCATGCGCTGCCGGCCCGGCTCGACCCGGCGCGGTTGCGGATGGTGGAGAGCGCGATCCAGATGCAGGGCTGGCACGCCCTGGCACTGGTGCTGACCGGCCTCTGGGTCGAGCGCGCCGGCGCCGCCCGGCTGGCGAACCTCGCCGGCCTCGCCTTCTCGCTCGGGCTCGCGCTGTTCTGCGGCGCCGTCTATGCCCTGGCGCTGGCCGGCATCCGGCTCGGCCCGACGGCGCCGACGGGCGGGATCCTGCTGATGCTGGGGTGGCTGCTGCTGGGCGCCTCCGCGCTGGCCGGCTGATCCCGCCGCGGTGGTCGCCAGCGCCTACCTCGCGGCGGACGGCTATGCGGGCCCGCTCGGCGAGGCGCTGGCGCGTCGCGGAGTGCGGATCGATGCCTGGCACGGCCGGCTCGCGCTCTCGCCCGATCCTCCGCTCGCCGTCGCCTGGGCGCTCGACAGCTGGACTGACCCGCGCGAGCTCGCCGCGCCGTCGATCGCCGCCGGCGCTGCAGCGCTGCGCGCCATGCAGCGCAACTGGGCGCTGCTGCCGCTGCTGCACCATCGCCGCTCCACGCTGATCGCCGAGCGGCTGCCGGCGGTCGGCGCCAAGCCCCTCGTCTTCCCGCAACCCGCCCCGACGGCGAGCCTCGGCGGCTGGACGCTGCTCGCGCCCGACCGGATGCTGGCGAGCCCGACCCGCACCTCCCCGTTCGTCAACGGCGAGTGCCGCTTTGTCGAGGACCGGCTCGGACCACCGAGCCGGGCCTACCTCAAGCTGTGGGAAGCCTGCACGCTGTTCGGCGAGGCGCCGCGGCCGGGCCAGAGCTGCCTTGATCTGGGCGCGGCGCCCGGCGGCTGGACCTGGGCGATCGCGCGCGAGGGCGCGGCAGTCCTGGCCGTCGACCGGGCTGCGCTCGACCCGCGCGTCGCCGCCATGCCGGGCGTGCGTCACCTGCGAGCCGACGCCTTCACGCTGCGGCCGCATGACGTGCAGCCGGTCGACTGGCTGTTCAGCGACGTCGTCGCCTACCCGGCGCGGCTGCTGGCGCTGACCGAGGCGTGGATCGCCTCCGGCCGCGCGCAGCGGATCGTCGTCACGCTCAAGTTCCAGGGGCCGACCGACCACGCGACGGCGGAGGCGTTCGCCGCCATCGCCGGCGGCGAGCTCCGGCACTTGTTCCACAACAAGCACGAACTGACATTTCTGTGGCGGCGGCCTTCGACAGTGCGCATGTAGGATCAATGGGTTGCGCGGTTGCCACCTGGCGTCCTATGGCGTTGGTCCGGTCCTCAGCTGCCGGGCGGGAGAGCCATGCCCCAACATCGCGTCGAAGCGATCGCGAACGCCTTTCTCCGCCTCGCCTGGGCTGAGGGACGGACGCTGACCAACATGCAGCTGCAGAAGCTGCCCTACATCGCGCATGGCTGGGGCCTCGTGATCATCAGCGACGACCTGATCCACGAGCAGCCGCAGGCCTGGCCATACGGGCCGGTCTACCCCAAGCTCTACGAGAGCCTGCGTCGTTACGGCTCCGGACGCGTCACCGACCTCATCCACCAGGACGATGCAAGCCCGTTCCTGGACGGCGGGAACGACCGCGGCGAGCCGGTGGAGGAGACGCTCACCGCGGAGGAGGAGAAGCTGATCCGCAGCGTCTGGGACGCCTACAAGAACTACAGCGCGTTCCGCCTGTCGGCGCTGACCCACCAGCCCGACTCGCCCTGGACGGCGACGATGCGGGACGATCAGCCCTACGCCGAGATCGACAACGACCTGATCCGAGCCCATTTCCAGCGCCTGGCCGAACGGCGCCGCTCCGCTGGCTGAGCCGCCGCCCGAGCCGCCAAGCTACCGCGACGACTTCGCCCTGATCGGCGAGGTCACGCCGCGCCTGGTGCCGCGCGACGCCACCGCCGCAAGCCCGCGCGAGGCCGAGCTGGCCGGCCTCGAACTCGCCAAGCTCGACCAGGGCAAGGTCGAGCACGACACCGAACGCAACCGGCTCGAGATCGACAAGCTGAAGGCCGAGGTCAGCGACCTGCGGCAGGACACCAGGCTGCGCGGCCGCTTCAGCAACCAGATCCTGGTCTACCTCTACGCGTTCTCGTTCTTCTGCGGCGCCTGCATCCTGCTGCAGGGCTTCCATCCCTACGGCTTCAAGCTCGACACGCCAGTGCTGGTGACGCTGGTGGGCGGCACCGCGGCCAGCGCGTTCGGGCTGGTCTCGGTCGTGCTCAGCGGCCTGTTCAACGTCGCCAAGAAAGCAACTGTCGGGGAGGCTAAAGGGGCCAAGGATTAAGGAGGCCAGAGGCTCCGCCTCTGGGCTCCGCTGGGGCCTGAGGCCCCAGGCCCCGATCCCACCGCACGTTCCGAGAGTTATGGCAAAGCCGGACATGGATTTTAAAGGCTTCGCCTTTAATGGGGTCGAGGGGCAAAGCCCCTCGCCTTCCTACTTTTCCGGGTTGTGGTCGTGCTTCGCCGCGTCGCCGTCACCGCCCGATGGCGTGCCGGCGGTTTCCGAGCTTTGGCGATGCGAATGCGGCAGGGCATTTGCGTCCACCTCGGTCGCCTGCTTGGGAACCCCGTTATGGACGCCCTCGTCGGGCCGGTTGGTCGCCGAGTTCGCCGTGGTGTCGATCTTGTCGCTCATGCTGGGCTCCTTGCCCGGCTAACCCCGGATGGTCCGGCGGGTTGCGTCACGCCAGCGCGCCGAGCACCGCGTCGGCTACCTGCGAGGCGGCCTCCAGCCCCAGGTCCGGATGGATCGGCAGCGCCAGGATGCGCGTCGCGACGTCTTCCGAGACCGGCAGCTCCTGGCCGCGCGCATGGTCCCGGTAGGCGGGCTGATGATGCAGCGGCCGCGGGTAGTAGATCGCCGTCGGCACTCCGGCCGCGCGCAAGCCGGCCTGCAGGCGGTCGCGCGCTGGCTGGTCGGGCAGCAGCACCGCGTAGACCGCCCAGGCGCTGGTGCCGCCGGCGACCCGCATCGGCACCTGCAATGCGCCGGCAAGCCGCTGGTCGTAGAGCTGCGCGATCGCCTCGCGCCGCGCCAGCTCGTCCTCGAACACGTCGAGCTTGGCCAGCAGCACCGCCGCCTGCAGCGTGTCCAGCCGGCCGTTCATGCCGGTGCGCAGCACGTCGTAGCGTTCCGCCCCCTCGCCGTGGCTGCGCAGCGAGCGATACAGCGCCGCCCGCTCGGCGCTGTCGGTGAGCAGCGCGCCGCCATCGCCGTAGCCGCCGAGCGGCTTGCTGGGAAAGAAGCTGACCGCCGTCGCGTCGGCCTCGCAACCCAGGCGCCGGCCGTCCAGCGAGGCGCCGAAGCTCTGCGCGCAATCGTCCAGCAGATAGAGTTTCTCACGCGCCGCGACCACGCGCAGCGCAGGCCAGGGCGCCGGCTGGCCGAACAGGTCGACGCCGACGATCGCGCTCGGACGCAGCAGGCCGCGCGCCCGCACGTCGGCGATCGACCGCTCGAGGCTCGCGATGTCGATCTGGAACGTCGCCGGGTCGATGTCGACGAACACCGGGCTCGCGCCCAGCACCAGCGGCACCTCAGCGGTCGCCGTGTAGGTGAAGGCGGGCAGGAACACGGCATGGCCGCGGCCGATGCCCTCGGCCATCATCGCGATCTGCAGCGCGTCCGTGCCCGAGCTGACGGCGACGCAATGCGCAGCGCCGCACCAGCCGGCCAGCCGCGCCTCAAGCTCGCCGACCTCGGGCCCGAGCACGAACTGGCAATGCGCCAGCACCGCCTCGAGCCGCCGGCGCAGCCCCTCGCCGAGCCGCGCCTGCTGCGCCTGCAGGTCGAGAAACCGTATCGGGCTCATCCGTTCACCCTGTCGCGCGCCGCCTTGTCGAATGACCCCTCGGCCGCCTGGGCCTGGCCGTATTCGGGCACCAGCCGGCCCACCAGCGCGAGTGCGGCCTCGAGCTCGCCGGACCGGCAGGCGGCCTCCATGTCGCTGAGCGCGCCGCGGATCGCCGCCGGATCGACCGTCCGGGGTGCTGCCATCAGCAGCCCCGGCGA
>CAXUCZ010000008.1:0-21712 GCA_964249675.1 uncultured Acetobacteraceae bacterium
CACCTCGTCGCCCTCGCGCAGCGCCTCGACCGCCACCTCGCCCTGCCGCGTCAGGATCCGCGTCCCCGCCGCGTAGCACACCGCCGGCTCGTTCGGCCCCTGCAGCGCCACCACGACGGACTCGCTCTCCCCGCCGGGCAGCGTGTGGTCGAACCCCGAGCCGACCAGGTCGATCTTGCCGCTGCCGGTGAGGTCGGCCGCCGCGGTCGCCTCCAGGCCGCCAAACAGCACCGGCGCGGAGAACACGCCGCCGCCCTCGTTGAACAGGATCTCGGTCTGGTCCGGCGAAGCAATGCTGCTGCCGGCGACCACGATGTCGAGACGCCCACTGCCGTCGACGTCCGCCAGCGTCACGGCGTCGCCGGGCACGAAGCCGGGACTGAGCGCGACCTGAACCGACACCTTGAATTCACCGCCGCCGTTGCCGTCGAAGACGTCCAGCCCGGCGTTGGTTGCGACGACCACGTCCGCATGGCCACCGCCAGTCAGGTCGCCGACCGCGATCGCGCTTGGCGGCCCCTCGCCGGGCAACACGTAGTTTGTCGGCGCGTCGAAGCCGCCCGCGCCGTTGTTCAGCAGCACCGCGAACTCGGCGGGCTGGCCCGGCACCTCGGTGCGCAGCGTCACCAGGTCGGAGCGTCCATCGCCGTTCACGTCCGCCGTCGCGAACGCGAGCACGACGCCGTCGCCGGCCGGGCCGCGATCATAGAAAACCGGCGCTTCGAAGCCGCCGCTGCCGTTGTTGATCAGCAACGCCACGCCGCTGTCGTCGGTCGGCCCGGTGGTCTCGGGATCACCGCCGCCGATCAACAGGTCCGGTCGGCCGTCGCCATTGACGTCGACCGCGGCCACCGACGACTGGTATGGATACACGGTGAAGTCGTTCACGTGGATGTAGGTCGGCGTGCCCAACACGCCCCCGCCCTCATTCGGCAGCACGATGAGGTTGCCGTGGCCATCGGCGACGATGACGTCCAGACGGCCATCGCCGCCGAGGTCCGCCGTCGTCACGTCCTTGGGCGAGCCCGACGGACCACCGCCGTAACCGTAAGGAATGAAGTTCGGCAGCGCATACGTGACGCCCGCCCCGAACTCGCCATCGCCCTCGTTGGTCAGGATGGTGACGTTGCCACCGTCCGGGCCTTCGTAGATGTTCTCCGGGTCATTCTTGTTGGCGATGATAAGGTCAGGCAGCTCATCGCCATTGATGTCTGCCGCGGTGACCGCGTTGCCAAGGCCGTTGCCGTCGTATTCCGCCTCGCTCCCGAAGCCGTTCTGCATGATCGCCGCCCTGAGCCTTATTTTGCGACCATCTCGTCACCGTATTGAGATGAAGGCAAGCACTCCGTGACCGAAACGCTCGCTTGTGATGGAGACGAGGGAAGCCTGGTCGTACGGCCCCAAACCCGTCAGGCGCTTCGCGCACTCAATAAGGGCGAGGGCCCGGACCAGGTGCAGAATAGGCCGTCCGGATATACGACCAGGCTCTGGGCGCCAACAGGCAGCGCGGCGGAGCCGGTCGTCCAGCGCTTTGCACCGTGCTCGTCACGCTCCGGCTCGTGCCAGCCATCGGACAGTGACGCGTCGCCCGCGGACAACATCCGACCGTCGAGCGCCAGGCGCCGCACGCACACGCCGAGCTCCCGCACGTCAACGCTGCTCGCCAGCATCTCCGCCGGCACCCAGCGCCGGGAGACCAGCCGAAGCTTGTGGCAGCCAACCGGCAACGCAAAGCGATGCGCGTCCGCCGACGCCTCGCCGTGGATCATCACGCCGTCAGCCAGAACGTGCAGCCCGTGCTCCTCGCTCACTTGCCAGCCGAACCCCTCGCGCGCCCGCCGCAGCAGCCGCGCCTTCACCGCCTCGAGCAACGGCCCCGTCTGCACCAGGGGCGCGCATGTCTCCGCCCAGTGCTTCGGTGCGAAGTCCGGATGCAGCTGCACGTAGTCGCCGCCACCGACGAACGCCGTCCTGTTGCCGGTGTCG
Source organism: uncultured Acetobacteraceae bacterium (assembly GCA_964249675.1). GTDB lineage: Bacteria > Pseudomonadota > Alphaproteobacteria > Acetobacterales > Acetobacteraceae > CAXMMR01. The sequence goes on from CAXUCZ010000008.1 coordinate 1,987, forward strand.
AGGTAGCTCTCTGCCGGCATGCCCTCGGCCATCAGCACGTCGTGCCGGTCAAGCTCGACATGCCAGTAGACCACCGTCTCGCACGCCGCCTCGCGCCGGATGGTCGCCCCGTTCACCAGCCGCTCGGCCTGGATCAACACGCCGTCCACGTAGAGCGCGTGCCCCGGGCTGACGCGCAGGTCGCGCGCCGGCTGCCCCGGTCCGAACGCGCCCGTCAGGATGCGAACTGGCTGCACCGCGCGCGGATCCGGATGCGTCCTGAGGTTGATCCGGTGGTGACCGAGCCACTTGACCTTGGCGAAACCCTGCCGGAGCAGCGTCACCACCTCGTCGCCCTCGCGCAGCGCCTCGACCGCCACCTCGCCCTGCCGCGTCAGGATCCGCGTCCCTGCCGCGTAGCAAACCGCCGGCTCACCTGTTGCTAGGATGACGCTGATCGTATCGGTCTCACCGGCCGGCGTGATGCGATCAGGCCCGAAGCTAACTAGGTCCGGCTTGCCGTCGCCGTTGAGGTCGACGGACACGGCGCCATTGAAGCTGTCGTTGAGCGTCGGGGTGGAGAATGCGCCGCCCCCCTCGTTCAGCACGATCTCCTGCCGAGGAGCGTAGGCTGAGGTGATCGGGGGCTCGCTGCCGATAGGCCCGATGGGAGGCGGGGCGACGTAGCCATCGATGACGAGGTCAGGGCGCCCGTCGCCGTTGACGTCGCTGATCGTCACGCTGCTGGGTATGATGCCATCGATCAGCGGAACGACGAGCGGCGCCCCATAGCCGCCATGCCCCTCGTTGACGAAGACGTCGAGTTCCGCCTTGTTGCCGTCTCGCGATGACACCGACACCACGATGTCCGCAGCGCCGTCGCCCGTCACGTCGCCGACAGCGAATGCGGTAGCGCCCAAGGTCTCGTCAAAGCCTGAGTCGGGCTGGGCTATGACGAGGCGGCTCGGTGCGTGGAAGCCCCCGTCGTCATTGTTCAAGAACACCTGCACGGCGCCGCCGACGCCGCCACCCTCATTGGCGGAATACGGGCTGTTGAGCAGCACGAGCAGGTCGGCGCGCCCGTCGCCATTCACGTCGGCGGTGGTGAAGGTGCTCACTGCCAGGCCGTCCGGGTCGCTCCCCGGCTGGTCGACGGTGACAGGTGCGTCGAACCCGCCACGGCCGTTGTTCAGCGCCAGCGACAGGCCGTTGTCGTCTTTGTAAATATACGGCGAGCTGGCGGCGCCGCCGCCGACCAGCAGGTCGGGAAGGCCGTCGCCGTTGATGTCGGCGGCGACAACGGTGGGGGAGTCGGTGCCGTCGCTGAAGTCGTTCACGTCGACCACCGTGCCGGCGCCGAACACGCCGCCGCCCTCGTTCGGCAGGATGGTGACGGTGCCGGTGGTGTTGGACAGGATGATGTCCTGCCGACCGTTCCCCGTGAGGTCCGCCGTCGTCGCATCGACCGGTCCGCCGGGGTAGAAGCCTTCGTCCGCAACCGGCAGCGCGTAGGTCACGCCCGGCTCGAAGGTACCGTTGCCCCGGCCGAGCAAGATCGTGACGTCGCCCGGGTTGTAGTCAAGCTCCTGCTGGACGACGTCGCCGTTGACGACGACGATGTCCGGGACGCCGTCGCCACTGACGTCGGCGACGAGGAAGGAGCCGTCGGTCCCATTACCGTCATAGTCCGTCTCGCCGCCAAAGCCGTTCTGCATGATCGCCACCACCAACGCTAACGCGCGTCCATCACGTCACCGTATCGAGTTAAAGGCAAGCAACGGTTGCTCTGAGCGCTCGATCGTGATGCGTCGACGAAAGACCTGAGTCTGGGCCTTCCGAGCCAGCGGCGGGTTCTAAGCCGCCCCCCGAGCCTCCATCTCCGCCAGAAACGCCTCAAAGTCCCGCGCCTCGCGAAAGTCCTGGTAGACGCTGGCGAACCGCACATAGGCCACCTCGTCCACCTCCTTCAGCGTCGTCATCACCAAAGCGCCGATCTGACTGGTCGGGATCTCCGTCTCGCCCGACGCCTCGAGCTGGCGCACGATGCCGGTGACGATCCGGTCCACCCGCTCGTCGGCCACCTGACGCTTGCGCAGCGCCGTGGTAATCGAGCGCGTCAGCTTGTCGCGGTCGAACGACACCCGCCGGCCGTCCGACTTCACCACCGTCAGCTCGCGGAGCGACACTCGCTCCACCGTCGTGAAGCGCTGCCCGCAGGACGGGCACGAGCGTCGCCGCCGAATTGTCTGACCGTCCTCGGTCGGCCGGCTATCCTTCACCTGGGTGTCGGCATGCGAGCAGAACGGGCAATTCATCTGCTCTGATAGATCGGGAAGCGCCCGCAAAGCTCCAGCACCCGCGCGCCGACCGCCTGCTCGACCGCCTCGTTGCGGCCGTCCTGTGAGCGCGCGAGCCCGTCCAGCACCTCGCCGATCATCTGCCCCACCTGGCCGAACTCGGCCGTGCCGAAGCCGCGGGTGGTGGCGGCGGGAGAGCCGAGCCGTATGCCGGAGGTCACGGCCGGCCTGGCCGGATCGAACGGGATCGCGTTCTTGTTGGCCGTCATCCGGGCCCGCTCCAGCGCCGCCTCGGCAGCCTTGCCGGTGACGTTCTTCGGCCGCAGGTCGACCAGCACCAGATGGCAATCGGTGCCGCCGGTGACGAGGTCGAGCCCCTGCTCGATCAGGCTCTCGCCCAGCACCCGCGCGTTGTCGGCGAGCGCGCGCTGATACTGCCGGAAGTCCGGCCTGAGCGCCTCGCCGAACGCCACCGCCTTGCCGGCGATGGCATGCATCAGCGGCCCGCCCTGCAGGCCGGGGAAGATCGCCGAGTTGATCTTCTTGCCGATCTCCAGGTCGTTGGAGAGCACCATGCCGCCGCGCGGCCCGCGCAGCGTCTTGTGCGTGGTCGTCGTGCAGACATGCGCATGCGGCAGCGGCGACGGGAACAACCCGGCCGCGACCAGCCCGGCGAAATGCGCCATGTCGACCAGCAGATAGGCGCCCACCTCGTCGGCGACCCGGCGGATGCGGGCGAAGTCGATGAAGCGCGGGTAGGCCGAGCCGCCGGCGATGATCAGCTTCGGGCGCTCAGTGCGTGCCAGGTGCTCGAGCTCCTCGTAGTCGAGCAGCCCGTCCTCGCGCCGCACCCCATACTGCACCGGCCGGAACCACTTGCCGGACAGGTTCGGCGCCGCGCCATGCGTCAGGTGGCCGCCGGCGGCCAGCGACATCCCCAGGATGGTGTCGCCGGCGGAGAGCAAGGCGAGGAACACCGCCTGGTTGGCCTGCGAGCCCGAATGCGGCTGCACGTTGGCATAGGCGCAGTCGAACAGCGTGCGCGCCCGCTCGATCGCCAGCTGCTCGGCGCGGTCCACCTCGCCACAGCCGCCGTAATAGCGCCGGCCCGGATAGCCCTCGGCGTATTTGTTGGTCAGCACCGAGCCCTGCGCCTCCAGCACCGCCGCGGAGACCAGGTTCTCCGAGGCGATCAGCTCGATGCCGTCCTGCTGGCGCCCCAGCTCGGCGCCGATGATTTGAGCCAGCTCCGGATCGGTCTCGGCGAGCGGCGCCGAGAAGAACCGGGAAAAACTCTGGGTGGGCGTCTGGTCGTTCATCGGCTGGGCGCTCCGGCAGGATGGCCGCGATATCGGCGCGGCGTCTCCGGCTTACCACCCGTGATCGCACGAAGGAACGTCGCCACGCTCCCCAAGCCGACGCGCCAGGCACCTCCCTTGCATCGCGCGTCGATTGCGCCACGCTGCGCCAACCGCCGGCTCAAGGAGCGCACCTCGTGTCCCAGACCACGCTGCCACGCAGCAGCATGTTCCAACGCAAGTCGATCGCCGCCCTGCTCGACGGCCGCACCGGCGGCCACGAGCTCAAGCGGTGCCTCTCCGCCCGCTCCCTGGTCGCGCTCGGCATCGGCGCCATCATCGGCGCCGGCCTGTTCTCGCTCACCGGCATCGCCGCGGCCGACAATGCCGGCCCCGCCGTCGTGCTCTCCTTCGTCGTCGCCGCCATCGGCTGCGCCTTCGCGGGCCTGTGCTACAGCGAGCTCGCCTCGATGATCCCGCTCTCCGGCAGCGCGTACACCTACGCCTACGCGACGCTCGGCGAGCTGGTCGCCTGGATCATCGGCTGGGACCTGGTGCTCGAATACGCCGTCGCCGCCGCCACCGTCTCGGTGAGCTGGTCGAGCTACGTGCTCAACCTGCTGCACGGCTTCGGCATCGACATCCCCGCCCGCCTAGCCGCCTGTCCGTGGGACAGCGTGGCGATGCCAGACGGCAGCCACGTCGCCGGCCTGATCAACCTGCCGGCGGTGTTCGTCATCATCTGCGTCTCGCTGCTGCTGATCCGCGGCATCTCCGAGAGCGCCGGCGTCAACATGACGCTCACCGTCATCAAGGTGGCGATCGTGCTGGCCGTCATCGTGTTCTGCGTCGGCTACGTGAAGACGGCGAACTACCACCCGTTCATCCCGCCCAACACCGGCCATTTCGGCGAGTTCGGCCTGTCCGGCATCATGCGCGGCGCCGGCGTCGTGTTCTTCGCCTATATCGGCTTCGACGCCGTCTCGACCTGTGCGGCCGAGGCGCACCAGCCCGAGCGCGACGTGCCGATCGGCATCATGGGCAGCCTGGCCATCTGCACGCTGCTCTACATCGGCTTCGCGCTCGTGCTCACCGGCGTCGTCAACTACCACGCCATGCACGGCGACGCGAAGCCGGTGATGACGGCGATCGACGTCACCAGCTTCTCCTGGCTCAAGGTGACCGTGAACATCGGCGTCATCTGCGGCTACACCTCGGTGATGCTGGTCTCCCTGCTCGGCCAGAGCCGGGTGTTCTACGCCATGGCTCAGGACGGCCTGCTGCCCAGCATCTTCGGCCGCCTGCACCGCCGGTATCAGACGCCCTGGCTGTCGAACCTGGTGTTCATGGTCTTCACCAGCGTGCTCGCCGGCTTCCTGCCGATCGAGGTGCTCGGCCACATGACCTCGATCGGCACCCTGCTCGCCTTCTCCATCGTCTGCGCCGGCGTGCTGGTGCTGCGCCGCACCGATCCCACCCGCGAGCGCCGCTTCCGCGCCCCGTTCAGCCCGCTGGTTCCCCTGCTCGGCATCCTGGTCTGCGGCGCGATGATGCTGTCGCTCGGCTGGGTGAACTGGCTCCGCCTCGGCGTGTGGATGGCGATCGGCCTGCTCATCTACTTCGCCTACAGCCGCCGCCACTCCCGCCTCATCCAGGACGCAGCGGCATGACCATCGGCGCGTTTCCCGCCACCCGGCTGCGCCGCAACCGCCATGACGCCTGGACCCGCCGCCTGGTCGCCGAGCACCGGTTCTCGGTCGACGACCTGATCTGGCCGATCTTCGTCGCCGAAGGCCGCGAGCTGACGCCGATCGCCGCCATGCCCGGCGTCAACCGCATCGGCATCGACCGCCTCGCCGCCGAGGTCGAGATCGCCGCCAGGCTCCGCATTCCCGCCCTGGCGCTGTTCCCGGTCACACCCAGCGAGCGCAAGGATCCTGAAGGCGCCGAGTCCGCCAACCCCGACAACCTGATCAATCGCAGCGCCCGGATCCTCAAGGACGCCTTCCCCGATCTCGGCCTGATCGGCGACGTCGCCCTGGATCCCTACACCGATCACGGCCATGACGGCGTGATCCGCGACGGCACCGTCGACAACGACGCGACGCTGCCGATCCTCGCCCGCCAGGCGCTGGTCCAGGCGGCCGCCGGCATCGACATCCTCGCGCCGTCGGACATGATGGACGGCCGCATCGGCCACCTGCGCGCCGCGCTGGATGGTCAGGGCCTGATCCACACCCGCCTGATGAGCTACGCCGCCAAATATGCGTCCGCCTTCTACGGCCCGTTCCGCGACGCCGTCGGCTCGGCCAAGTCGCTGCGCGGCGGCAAACAGACCTATCAGATGGACCCGGCCAACACCGACGAGGCGCTACGCGAGGTCGAGATGGACCTGGCCGAGGGCGCCGACATGGTGATGGTCAAACCCGGCCTGCCGTATCTGGACATCATCCGCCGCGTGCGCGACCGCTTCGCCGTGCCGACCTTCGCCTACCAGGTCAGCGGCGAGTACACGATGCTCGCCGCCGCCGCCGACGCGGGCTACCTCGACCGCGAGGCGGTCGTGCTGGAAAGTCTCACCGCCTTCAAGCGCGCCGGCGCCGCCGGCGTGCTGACCTACTTCGCGGTCGAAGCCGCGACAGCATTAAGCAAGTAAGCGAGCGCTTCTTTCTTGAAAGAAAGAAGCAAAGAACTTTTCTCCTCGCGCTGTCGCGCCTCCTATCGGATAAAGTTTTTTGGTTCTTTTTTTCTAAAAAAGAACCGCTTCCTCACTGCGCCAAGAACCCCCTGATCGCCCGAATGCTGTCCGCGTCCAGCAGCGCCGGCGCATGTCCGGCGTCCTCCACCACGTAGCCCTCCGCCCCATCCCGCAGCATCGCCTCAAAAACCGGCGCCTCAAGCAAGTCGCTCGAGGCGCCGCGGATCACCAGCCTGGGGCAGCGTATCTGCGTCCAGAACGCCGACAGGTCGGCCGCCTTCGCCGGCGTGTCGCGCAATGGCTGTGCGATGTCGGGATCATAGTGCAGCGCCAGCCCGCCATCCGGCAGCGGCCGCGAGGAGTGCTCGGCCATGGTCAGCCACTGCGCCTCGCTCAACGGCCCGAACGGCTCGTGCACCAGGCTTAGGTGGCGCGCCAGTTCACCCAGGGTGGCGAAACGCTTCGCCTCGCCCGCCGGCAGCGCCGTCATGTAGCGCGAGATCCGCTCCAGCGCCGCAAGCGGTATCTGCGGCCCGATGTCGTTCAGCACCAGCTTGCCGACCGGCGTGCCCGGCTCGGCCGCCAGGATCATACCGCAGATCCCGCCCAGCGAGGTGCCGATCCAGCTCACCGGCTTGCCCACCGCCGCCAGCAAATGCGACAGCGCGACCGCGTAGCTGCCGGCATGGTAGAGCGCGCCGTCTCCCAGCCAATCGGAGGCGCCGCGCCCTGGCAGGTCCGGACAGATCACGTGGAAGCGGTCGGACAGCGCCGTCGCCAGCACATCGAAGTCCCGCCCGTTGCGCGTCATCCCATGCACGCAGATAACCGCCGGTCCGTCCGCCGGCCCGAACTCCACATGCGCCATCCGCCTGAACCGGCCATCGAGCCGGTACAGGGTGCCGCCGCTGCGCATTGCCGTCGTCATGGCGCGTTGCTTTCTGAGGGTGATCGCACCCTATTTTCGGATGCTGCAGCGCACTCGTACACAAGCATCTGAGCGAGGCAACGCCAGATGCGGCGCGGAGTAGAGCCACCACCTGACCATTTGAGGGTAAGCCATGCGCGTCATCGCTCTGGAGGAACACTTCGCCCTACCCACCCTGGTGCGCCGGATCGATCCGGTGGCCATCCTGCAGCGCGGCTTCCCGCCGCCGGATGCGCCCTGGAGCCCCGCCAACCGCACCGGCCAGCTCGCCGATCTGGACGCCGAGCGCCTGCAGGCGATGGATGCCGCCGGCGTTAGTCTCCAGGTCCTCTCGCTCGCCGGCCCCGGCGCCGACCTGCCGCCGCCGCACGAAGGCCCGGACTGGGCGCGCGAGGCCAATGACACGCTGGCCGCCGCCGTCGCCAGGCATCCCGGCCGCTTCGCCGGCTTCGCCCATCTGCCCCTCACCGACCCGGCCGCCGCCGCCGCCGAGCTGGAGCGGGCGGTGCGCGAGCTCGGCTTTCGTGGCGCTCTGGTCAACGGCACAACCGGCGGCCGCTTCCTCGATCACCCGAGCTTCGAGCCGATCCTCGCCCGGGCGGAAGCCCTCGACGTGCCGATCTACCTGCATCCCGGCGTGCCGCCCAAAGCCGTGCGGGAGGCCTATTACGACGGCCTGTCCGAGCCCCTGTCATTCGCGCTCTCGATCGCCGGGTGGGGCTGGCACGCCGAGACCGCGGTGCACGTGCTCCGCCTCGTGCTCTCCGGCGCGCTCGATCGCCACCCGCGCCTGCAGCTCATCATCGGCCACATGGGCGAAGGCCTGCCCGCCATGCTCGCCCGCTGCGACCAGGTATTCTCGCAGACGAGCCCGGACACGCCGCAACGGACCGTCAGCCGGACGATCCTCGACCAGGTGCACGTCACCACCAGCGGCTTCTTCACCGTGCCGCCGTTCCTGACCCTGCTGCAGACCTTCGGCGCCGACCGCATCCTGTTCTCAGTGGACTACCCGTTCAGTCCGATCGACAAGGGCACCGAGTTCCTGCACCGCCTGCCGGTCTCACCCGCCGACCTCGCCAAGATCGCCCACGGCAATGCCGATCGGTTGCTTAAGCTCAAGTAAGACAAGGCCAGGGGCATCGCCCCTGGACCCTATTAAAGGCGGAGCCTTTAAAATCCATCTGTTTATCCATGTCTCCACGGCGTGTTCGGGAGCGTGGCAAGTAGGATCGAGTGGCTTTGCCAAGCAAGAAAGCGGCCGCTTAGACTCCAACGGACGGGGTCTGGGGCCTCACGGCCCTGGCGGGTCCAGGGCGGCGCCCTGGCCTTCCTTCCCAACCCAAAGTCGCCGGCGCATGCGAGCCCGCCCGCCGGCGCAGTCGCAGCATGGGCCGCTCGATGCCGTAGAACGAGCAGCAACTCAGCCCGGCCGACAGCACCACTGCCATGACCAGCCAGGCCATGTGGTCCGCCGGCGCCGCCCAGTCGGCGATCATCAGCGCCGCCCAGTGCCACAGATACAACGAGTAGCTCAGCCGTCCGACGAACACCGCCGGCAGCCACGACAGCACGCGCGACGCCGTCCGTGCGGGCGTGATCAACGCCGGCATCAGCAGCAGCAGCGAGGCGCCCTGCAGGGTGTAGCGGAACACCTCGCGGAACATCTCGCCGCGCAGGCCGAGGCTCAGCAGCAGCCCGGCGACGCCCAGCGCCGGCAGCCAGCGCGCGGCGGCGAGCCGCGCCTCCAGCTGCGGCAGCAGCGCCAGCAGCGCCCCCCAGACGATCGAGTCGGCCCGCGTGTCGGTGCCGCGATACAGCCTGGCCCAGCGATGCGCGGGCGTGGCGTCCAGCGGCAGGCACGCGGCCGCCCGGTCGAGCAGGCCGCAATGGCTGAACAGCCACCAGCGCCAGAGCGGCGCGGCCAGGCAGATAAGCGCCAGCACCAGCACGGCGCGCCGCTGGCCGCCCTCGCGGGCCCAGAGCGCCGACAGCGTCAGCGGCCAGAGCAGGTAGAAATGATCCTCGATCGCCAGCGACCACAGGATGTTGAACGGATGGCGGACCGCTGCGAGGCTCGACTGGTAGTGCCAGGCGAGCTCGTACCAGTTCGCGCCCCAAAACAGCGCCGCCAGCCAGCCGCCCGGCGCGATCCTGCCGCCGGCCAGCACGAACACGAGTCCGGCGACCAGGGTGAAGGCCATCGCTGCCGGCAGCAGCCTCAGGCAGCGCCGTAGATAGAAGCCGGCAAAATCGATCCGCCCATGACGCGCCAGTCCGCCGGCCAGCTGCCGCGTGATCAGCAATCCGCTGATGAAGAAGAACAAGGTCACGCCAAAGCCGCCCGGCACGACCCGATCCCAGCCGAGATGCGCCAGCACGACCAGCAGGATGGAGATCGCTCTTACCCCGTCGAGCGCTGGTATGTATCGGCGGTCGGCCGGCATGCGCGCGTCCTGCTGCGTCATGCCCTCTTACGCACGACCTGCCTCTATGACAACTTTTGCGTGTGGAGTTCCAGCCGGGCAACTTGCGTCGGTTGCGTGCCGGTGCCGCCGCGCTATGATTATTCGGGCATTGGCGCGGCAGGCGAAAGCGCGGGATAATGCGCCCGCCCGGCCGATGCCGGTATGGTGTGAGCGCGAGCGCGTATGGCGACCATGAACTGGAACATTCCCGCAAATCTGCAGCCGCAGCCGAGCGACTATGCGTTCGACCTCGACGCTGTGCTGCGCAGCGTCGTCGGGCTGCGCAGCACGGTGCCGCTCGACGCCTTCACCGCCGGTCCGCTCGGCACCGACCGTGCCGGCAGCGGCGTCGTGATCGAGGGCGGCCTGGTGCTGACGATGGCCTACCTGATCACCGAGGCGGAGACGATCTGGCTATCCACCTGCGACGGCCGGGTGGTGCCAGGCCATGCGCTCGCCATCGACACCGAGAGCGGCTTCGGCCTGGTGCAGCCGCTCGGCCGGCTCGAGCTGCCGCGCGCCGCGCTGGGCGGCCCCGGTTCCGTCGAGCCCGGCACCCGCGCCGTGCTGGCGGCCGCCTGCGGGCGCCACAGGGCGATCGAGACCCGCATCGTCGGCCGCCAGGAATTCGCCGGCTACTGGGAATACCTGCTCGAGGACGCGCTGTTCATTGCCCCCGCCCATCCCTCCTGGGGCGGCGCAGCGCTGATCGGCGTCGACGGCCACCTGCTCGGCATCGGCTCGCTGATCCTGCAGCAGGGCGACACCTCAGGGCGCCGCACCGACATGAACATGGTCGTCCCGACCTCGCTGCTGCCGGCGATCCTGAGCGACATGACAAGCTACGGCCGCGTCAATCGTCCGCCGCGCCCCTGGCTTGGCCTGTACGCCTCCGAGAGCGACGACGTCGTGGTGGTCGGCGACGTCGCCTCAGGCGCGCCGGCGGAGCGTGCCGGGGTGCAGCCGGGCGATCACCTGCTGGCGGTGGACGGCGAGACGGTCAGCGACCTGGCCGCCGCCTGGCGCCGCGTCTGGGCGGCCGGCAGCGCCGGCGCGCCGGTCGCGCTCAGCCTGGCGCGTGATGAGGCCAGGCTGGAGATCACCGTGATCTCAGCCGACCGGAGCAAATACCTGCGCGCACCGCGGCTACATTAAGACCGGCGATCAGCAATCGCCGCTTTCGGTTACTAGAAAACGACATGCAAGCGCCTCGCGACCTTGGCCGAGGCTTTCGGTTGCACAAGTGCGACGGGGCTTCGCCAAGGCCGGAGTCCTATGCCAACTTCCAGTCCCAGGAGATCTCAATGAAGCGCTCGGCCATCTTAGCCACCCTCCTGGCCCTGAGCGGCTGCTACGGCACCCCGCAGGTGGTCGTCGCCCAGCCAAACCCATACGGCTACATCTGCTATGCCGGCTTCTACCAGTGCAGGCTGCCCGCCCAATATCCGGTCGGCAGCCAATGCAGTTGCCCCGGCCTCGGCGCACCGTCGTACGGCACGGTGCATTAGCTGCACGCTCCTGCGGGCCTGACGCGCTGACGCTCCTGGCTCGCCGCGTCGCCAGGCTGCTCGCGGCCGGCGCCAGCCTGATGCTCGTGCTGGTCGCGATCGCGTCGGTTGCCGCCTGGTCTACCCTGCCGTCGCGCCACGCCCGCCTTCGCGTGGCCGGTCTCGCCGCCCCGGTCAGCGTCATGCTCGATCGCGACGGCATACCGCGGATTACCGCTGCCAACGACGCCGACGCTGCCGTTGCGCTCGGCTATCTGCACGCCCGCGACCGCATGTTCCAGATGGAGCTGATGCGCCGCGCCGTGAGCGGCCGACTGTCCGAGATCGCCGGCCCCGCCACCCTGCCGCTCGACCGGCTGATGCGCACCCTCGGCCTCGCCCGCCTCGCCGCGGCGGACCTCGCGACCCTGCCGCCCGACACGCGCCGCCTGCTCGACGCCTACGCTGCCGGCGTCAACGCCTGGATCAGCGAGCGCGGCCGCCGCGCCGCGCCCGAGTTCCTGCTGCTTGGCCGACCAGCCTCCTGGCAGCCAGCTGACAGCCTGCTTTGGGGCCGCCTGATGGGCCTCTCTTTGTCGGGCAACTGGCGTGACGAGCTCTCGCGCGCCGCCCTCGTCGGCACTGTGCCGCTTGCCCGCCTGCTCGAGCTCTGGCCGTCGCGCGCCGACATCCGCCCGGCCGACGCCACCGCCAGCCTCGCCGTCCCACGGTCAGGGCTGCCTTCAGTAAACCGCCTCGCCACCGGGCTCGAGCCCGCTCTGCCTCGTTTTCCGGCGCCCTTCACCCTGCCGAGCGAGGCGAGCGACGCCTGGGCCGTCGACGGCACGCGCAGCCGCACCGGCGCCCCGCTGCTCGCCGGCGATCCGCATCTCTCCTTCGGCCTTCCGGCGATCTGGTATCTCGCCCGCGTCGACACGCCGACGACGACGCTGGCCGGCGCCACCGCCCCCGGCGTGCCCTTCCTGGTCATTGGCCGCAACCGCAGCATCGCCTGGAGCTTCACCACCGCTCCGGCCGACACCCAGGACGTCTTCGTCGAGACGGTGCTGCCAGGCGGCGCCGGCTATGCAACGCCCGACGGCCCGCGCGCCTTCGCCACACGTGTCGAGACGATCGCGGTGCGTGGCGGCCAGCCGGTGAGCCTGATCGTGCGAGAGACGCGTCACGGCCCGGTCATCAGCGACCTGTCGCCATACGCCAAAACCGCGCCGCCAGGCCGCGTGCTGGCAGTGTCGATGACCGCCCTGCTGCCGGGCGACGCTTCCACGGGTCTGCTGGCGCTGAACCGCGCCCGCGACGTCGACGAGGCCGCATTGGCGGCGGCGCAGATCGTCGCGCCGGTGCAGAACCTGCTGGTCGCCGACCGATCACGGATCGCGCTGTTCACCACCGGCCGGGTGCCGCAGCGCAGCGCCGGCGACGGCCGGACCGTGGTGGACGGCGCCGACGGCCGGCATGACTGGATCGGGCTCGCCGCTGGCCACGCCCTGCCGCGCATCGTCGCGCCGGCCTCCGGCGAGCTGCTGAACGGCAACGAGCGCAGCTGGCCGGCCGACTTCCCGGTGTTCATGGGGGCCGAAGGGCCGGCAGACTGGCGCGCCCGGCGCATCCGCGCGCTGCTCGCCGCCCAGCCGCGTCACGACGTCGCCGACTTCGCCGCCATGCAGGTGGATCCGGTCAGCGCCTACGCGGCCGACATCCTGCCGGCGCTGCGCCAGGCCGCGCCCGATGACGGCTCGCCCGCAAGCTGGGTCGCGGCGACGCTCGCCGGCTGGTCCGGCCGGATGTCGGATAACGCGGTGGCGCCCACCGTCTTCAACGCCTGGACGGCGCGCTTCTACGCCCTGCTGCTCGAGCGCCAGCATATCCCGGCCCGCGACGGTGCCATCCCTGAGGACCTGACCGGCTGGCTGCTTGGCCGGGCGCCGCCCGAAGCGCGTCAGGCCTGGTGCGGCGATGCGGATTGCGGCCCGCTGCTGCGCCAGGCGCTGGATCGTGCCGGCAGTGATCTTGCCGAGCGCTTTGGCCGCGATCCGAGCGACTGGCGCTGGGGACGCCTGCACCAAGCGGTCTTCGCCCACCCGTTCCTCGGCGCTCTCCCGGTGCTCGGTGCACTCACCACCGCCCGGGTCAGCGTGCCGGGCGACGACACCACCCTGTTCCGCGGCGGCGACCCGGAACCGAACCGCTTCGCCGCCCTGCACGGCGCCGCCTATCGCGGCGTCTACGACCTCGCCGACCTCGATCGCAGCCGCTTCATCGTCGTGCCCGGCCAGTCCGGCAACCCGCTCTCGACGCACGCCTATGACATGGTGCAGCGCTGGGCCGACGGTGACACTATATCGCTCGGACCAGCCGGCACGCTGAGTGCGCCGGCCGCAACCGTGGAGCTTGTGCCGTGAGTGCCAGTTTCTCCCTGATGCCGCCGCCCGACTTCACGCAGGACCTCACCGCCGACATCCTGCCCCGGCGCGTCGCCGCCTGGCTCGTCGACCTGCTGATCGTCGGGTTGCTGCTGCTGATCGCCAAGGCGGCGCTGCTGGTGCTGACGATCGCGACGTTCGGTCTCGGGGCGCCGCTGCTCGGGCTGCTCGCCTTCGCGCCGATCGCCTACACCGCGTTCTGCGTCGCCTCGCGCTTCGAGGCGACGCCCGGCCAGGCGCTGCTTGGACTGCGCGTCGTGCGCGCCGGCGATTTCGGCCGGCCAAGCACGGTGCAGGCGATCGCCTATGCGGTCTGCTTCGCCTTTACCTGGATCGCCGGCGGCTTGTGGCTCGCCGTCGCCCTGGTGACCAGCGGCCATCGGGCGCTGCACGACTACGCCTCAGGCCTCATCGTCGTGCGGGAACGTGCGCTCGCCGAGCTCCGCAGTGGAACGTTGACCATGTCGCGCGGCGCATGGACGATGAGAGCCAACGGCGGAGCCTACCCTCGATGACCTACAAGCCGCCGCGCCGGCCGCAGTTCTTCTACACCACCGCGCCGCTGCCCTGCCCCTACGTGCAGGGCCGCACCGAGCGCAAGGTCGTCACCGAGATCACCGGGCCGGACGCCGACGGCCTGCATGACCGGCTGTCCCGCGCCGGCTTTCGCCGCAGCCACAACATCGCCTACGCGCCGGTCTGTCCGGCCTGCAACGCCTGCGTGCCGATCCGCATACCGACCACGACCTTCCAGCCCGACCGGACGCTGCGCAAGCTCGCCCGCCTCAACGCCGCGGTCGAGGGCTTCGAGGTGCCCGCACGCGCCACCGCCGAGCAGTTCCAGCTGTTCCAGCGCTACCAGCAGGCCCGCCACGGCGACGGCGACATGGCGGTGATGAGCTTCTACGACTACCGCGCCATGGTCGAGGACACCCCGATCGAGAGCCTGGTCATCGAGTTCCGCGATCCTGACGACAGTCTGATCGGCGCCTGCCTCGCCGACCGCCTGGGCGACGGCCTGTCCGCCGTCTACAGCTTCTTCGCCCCTGACCTGGCCCGCCGCTCGCTCGGCACCTACGCGATCCTGTGGCTGATCGAGCGCGCCCGCGCGATGGGCCTGCCCTACGTCTATCTTGGCTACTGGGTGCCGGAGAGCCGGAAGATGGCCTACAAGGCGCGCTTCCGCCCGAGCGAGATCCTGGCCGGCGGCGCCTGGCGCGTGCTGACCGACGCCGATCTTCGATCGCAGCCATGCCTGTCGGCGGCCGAGCTGGTGCCGGCGAGCGCAGGGTGAAGGCCAGGGGCTTTGCCCCTGTCGGGTCGGTGGCCCTGGGCACTCGGCCCATTGGGCGGCGGTCTGGGGCCTCAGGCTCCAGCGGGTCCAGGGCAGAGCCCTGGCCTAAAGCTTCCGGAGCACCAGCGCCGCCACCACCGCACAGCCGGCCGCCAGCAGGAACGGCGCGCCCGGCACCTTCAGCGGCACCCAATGCGCGGTAAACGCGTAGAACAGCCCGGTCGCCACCAATGGCGCGATGATGGCGGTCAACCCTTCCACCGCCGACAGCAGGCCCTGCATCTCGCCTTGCGTGTCGACGTGACCGCGTGAGGCGACCATCGCCCGCACTGAAGGGGTCGCAAGACCGCCGAGCGCAATCAGCAGCACCGCCGGCAGCACGCCCCAACCGCCCACCGCCATAGCCAGCCCGGCGTAGCCGAGCGCGCCGGCGCCGTAGCCGATCAGCGCCGAGCGGCGCTCGCCGAGCCGCCCGGTCACCCGCTGCAGCAGCAATCCCTCGACCACGGCCTGCGCTATGCCGATGACCGCCAGCATGATCCCGTTGCGCTCGGTGCTCCAGCCGAACCGGTAGCCGGTGTAGAGCACCAGCGAGCTCTGCACCGCGCCCATGCCCACCCAGGAGCACGACCAGGCTAGCGCCAGGCGGCCGAGGGATCGGTCGTGCACGATCTGGCCGACCATTCGGAACGGGTTCGCTCCCGACCAAGTCAGGCGATGCCGCGAGCCGCTTGGCAGGCTTTCCGGCAGGATCAGCAGCCCGAACGCGACGTTCAGCAGCGACAGTCCAGCGGCGGCGTAGAACGGCAGCCGCAGGTCCCACGTGCCGAGCACGCCGCCCAGCGCCGGCCCGACGACGAAGCCGGCGCCGAACGTCGCGCCGATCAGTCCGAAACGCCTTGGGCGCTCCTCGGGCGAGGAAATGTCGGAGATGTAGGCGGTGGCCGCCGGCACGTTGGCCGAGGTCGCGCCCGCAATCAGCCGTCCGACAAAGAGCCAGGCCAGGCTGGGCGCCACGGCCAGGAACAGGTAGTCGCAGCCCAGGCCCAGCACCGAAGCCAGAATGACCGGACGTCGTCCGAAGCGGTCCGACAGCTCGCCGAGCAGTGGCGCTGCGAGGAACTGAACGCCGGCATAAGCCGCGATGAGCGCCCCGATCCAGGGCGCCGCGCGGTTGGGCGGCAGATGGCCGAGCTGCTGCACGAGCCCCGGCACGATCGGGGCGATCAGTCCAAGGCCGAGTGCGTCAAGCCCAAGCGTTGCCAAGATGAAGGCAATGGAGGCGCGTGGCCGGAGCGACATGCCCAGGCAAGCCCGCCGGCTCGCAACGGTTCCCAAGGCCTGACCACACGCAACATCAGCCGGCACGTGCCGTTGCGAACACGTGATGGATCTTAAAGCTCGCCCAGCGCCCGCCAGGTCGCCGCTGCCGCGCTTCGTGCTGCTCTACGGCGCGCTGTTCGCCGCCTTCGGCGTCGCCTCGCCGTTCCTGCCCAACCTGATGCGCGAGGACGGATTGCAGCCGGACGCGATCGGCATCGTGCTCGCCGCCGGCACGGCCGTCCGGCTGCTCGCCGGGCCGCTCGGCGGGCGGCTGGCCGACCGCAGCGGCCGCTCGCCGCTGGTGCTGACCGGCTTCACGACGGCTGCGGCGATCGTCGCCACCTTCTATGTGGAGGCGCGCGGATTCGGGCTTTTGCTGCTCGTCGGGCTCGTCCACGCTTCGATGCTGGCGCCGATCAACCCGATCGCCGACGCGCTCGCGCTGGGCTCTTCGAAGGTCTCGCCGCAAGAGGGCGGCGGCTTCGCCTATGGCTGGGTGCGCGGCGCCGGTTCGGCCGCCTTCATCGCCGGCACGCTGCTGGCCGGCGCGCTCGTCACGTCAAGGGGCCTACCAGTCATCATCTGGCTCAATGCCGGCCTGCTCGCCGCCGCCGCCGCACTCGGCTGGCTGCTGCCAAATCGCGTTGCCGGCACGCCTGACGAGACGGCGCCGTCCGGCAACCGCACCGGCGGCGTTCGGACGCTCCTGCGAGTGCCGAGCTTCGCCCTGCTGATGCTCGTGGTCGGGCTGATCGGCGGCAGCCACGCGATGCATGACAGCTTCGAGGTGATCCGCTGGCGTAGCGCCGGCATGTCGGCCGATCGGGCCAGCGAGCTCTGGGCCGTCTCCGTCGCCGCCGAGGTGGTCATGTTCTTCGTGCTCGGCCGGCCGCTGCTGGCACGATTAGGGCCGGGCCGAGCGCTGATGCTGTCGGCCGCCGCCGGCATTCTGCGCTGGAGCATCGCGGCGCTCACCGCATCGTTCTCGATCCTGATCTTCGTTGAGCCGCTGCACGGCCTGACCTTCGCGCTGCTGCATCTCGCCTGCATGCAGATGATTGCCGAGAGCGTGCCGCGCCATTTGGCGGCGACCGCGCAAGCCTTCTACGCCACCGTCGCCATGGGCGCGTTTGCAGCCGCGGTCACCGCCCTATCCGGGCCGCTCTACCAGTCGCTCGGGGCGGGCGGGTTCTGGTTCATGGCAGGACTGTGCGCGCTCGCGCTGCCGTTGGCGGGCCGACTTGCCGCCCAACCAGGTCGACGCGCTTCCGCAAGCCCGGCAGCGGCTGGACGGCCGTTGGATCCCGCTTGATTTTGGTGGAGGGGGTTGGATTCGAACCAACGTAGGCGTGCGCCAGCGGATTTACAGTCCGCCCCCTTTAGCCACTCGGGCACCCCTCCGAACGCGAGGCCGGACGTAGTGCCCCACCCTGACGCTGTCAACGAAGCGCGCTGTCGGCTATAGGCCCATGCATGGCAGATCATAGCGGACGCGGTCGACCGGGCGCCTTCAACCCGGCTTCGGGCAGGCCGGACCAGCGGCCGCAGCAGACGCGTCCATCGCAGGATCGCGCCTCGACGCCGGAGCGCCGGCCGGCCGGCGCGCCATCCGGCACCGTGTGGCTCTACGGCCTGCACCCGGTCGCCGCCGCGCTTGCCAACCCGCATCGACGCTTGCGCCGGCTGCTGGTCACGGCCGAGGCCGAGGCGGCGCTCACCGCCTCAACGCCGCAGCCCTGGCCATTGCCGCCAGAGCGCGTCGAGCGCGCCCGCATCGATGGCGCGGTCGGCCGTGATGCGGTGCACCAGGGCGTCGCCGTGCTGGCCGACCCGCTCTCGCCGCCGTCGCTCGCCCAAGTGCTGGAGCGACCCGGGCTGCTGCTGGTGCTTGACCAGGTCAGCGACCCGAGAAATGTCGGCGCCATCCTGCGCTCGTCGGCCGCTTTCGGCATCGCCGGCGTCGTCACTCAGGACCGTCACGCCCCGGAGGAGACCGGCGCGCTTGCCAAGGCGGCCAGCGGCGCGCTCGAGACCATGCCGATGCTGCGAGCCGTCAATCTTGCCCGCACCTTGGTGGCGCTGAAGGCGGCGGGCCTGTGGATCGTCGGCCTCGCCGCCGGCGCCTCGCCCCTGCAAGGCGCAGCCTTTGGCGAGCGGCGGGTGGCGCTGGTTCTCGGCGCCGAGGGCGAGGGCCTGCGACGGCTCACCCGTGAGAGCTGCGATGAGCTGGCGGGCCTCGCCATGCCCGGCGGCATGGAAAGCCTGAACGTCGCCACCGCGGCGGCCATCGCGCTGTATGAACTGACCGGATCGCGTGCCGTCTAACGGTTTGTTAACCCCGCCGTGCGAACCTGATCATCACACGAGAGCAAGACAGATCGGAGCGCAGCGATGCCGATGGAATGGACCGTCTTGTCCGAAGACGCGCAACTCGCCTTGTCAACGGCGGCGTTGCAACGCGCCCTCGCAATGGTCGCCGAGGAGGCGGAACGGCTGGCCGCCGAGATTGAGGATGGCCAGATCAGTGACCAGGGCGGCGCCGAAGCTCTCCGCCTGCTCACGTCGCTGATCCGCCTGGATGATCCCGACACGCGCCTCGGCCACGCCTGACCGACGGATGTTCTAATTTGCACTCGCCCGAAGGGTTCGCCCGCTGGCCTACTCCGCCGCGGCCGCGACGGCCTGCACCGAGACGTGCACCCGGCTATCAGCCTTGGTCTGAAATTTCACGTGACCATCGATCAGGGCGAAGATCGTGTGATCCTTGCCTAGCCCGACATTGGTGCCTGGCTTCCAGCGCGTGCCGCGCTGACGGATGATGATGTTGCCGGCGACGACGCTCTCGCCGCCGTACTTTTTCACGCCAAGCCGACGTCCGGCGGTGTCACGCCCGTTGCGCGAAGAGCCGCCTGCCTTCTTATGTGCCATCTGCCGGGCTCCCTGCTCTCAAGCGGTGACGATGTCGCCGAACCGCAGCACGGTCACGTGCTGGCGGTGGCCGTTGCGACGCCGGCTGTTCTGACGCCGCCGCTTCTTGAAGATGATGACGGTCGGCAACCGATCCTGCGCGACCACGGTGGCGCTGATCGAAGCGCCCTCGACCAGCGGTGCGCCGATGGCGACGCCGGCCTCGGTGCCGACGGCAAGGATCTCGCTGAAGGTGACGGTTGCGCCAGCCTCCGCTTCAAGTTTCTCGACTTTCAGCACATCGCCGGGTGCAACGCGATACTGCTTTCCGCCGGTGCGGATGACTGCGAACATCCTACTGCCTCTTCAAGTAGCGCTCGCCGGCGCCAATTTTTTGCCAGGCGTCGTTTGCGCCCGTGCGTCAGCGGCCGGCTCTTGCCGGCAATGCCCGGCGCTGTATGCGGCCGGGTATATGCTCTGTCAACGTCCTTGCAGGTGGCCGGCTGCCCGTCCTATACGCCGTCGCGACGGAGAGGTGCCGGAGTGGCCGATCGGGGCGGTCTCGAAAACCGTTGTGCGTGCAAGCGTACCGTGGGTTCGAAT